>CAZKII010000079.1:0-6129 GCA_964552865.1 uncultured Thermoplasmata archaeon
GTTGCAGGCCAGAATTACGCCCAGAACTGCACGATTTTGAGGAGGGAAGGCATTGACAGAGCATTACAGAAAAATGAAAAACGACCTTAGAACTCTTGCCATCAAACTATATTCTGTTGTTCTGGCATTTTCTATCCTGCTTCTCTCGATTTTCCTATATATGAAAGCCTCTCTGTGGGTGGCCGTTATAGGTCTATTTACGGCTTCTATAATTGGTGCTTCCTCAACGGCTTATTTCATCAGAAACAAATACCCCTCCGAAATTTATCTCTCGAATTATGGCGTGCAGTTTCATTACAAAGGAAGAGATGCCAATACTCAATTCAGATGGGAGGATATAAAAAAGATATACATCGGCGGAAACTCAGATGCTTTCAGCTCCCGAAGTGTCTTTCTCAAGGATGGAAGTGTGATAAACCTGAATTTTGTCAGCCTTGGCGCCGCCCATGAGATCGCAAAGGGTTATGAGAGATATAAAACCGAACAGCCACCAACGGAGCAAAACAAGGCAAGCGAGGAGAAAACATAAAGTGACACAAAACCGGCCTCACTCGGGCAAAACCTTATATCTTAATGGAACATGCAGAGAGTGATGGCGAAGAGGACACGCAGGGAAGAAAAACGGCCCTCCGGATCGTTTCTCGAAAACCTCATAGACATGGTGGAACGGGACAGATTCACGGTGCTTACGGCCGTTCTCTACCTTATAACCATAGGAATAGTCAGGTCACTTTCCGAATCTTATGCAGGAGTGTATCTTGGTTTCGGCATACATCTACTGACCCAACATATCCTGCTCTACTTCGCCGTGTTCTTTCCTGGAGCGATTGCGATCTCAGTTCTTGGCGATATAGACATGAAGAAGGTGGTGAATGTACAGCTCTTCGGTTTCTGGATGAACATGGTTCCCGCATTCTTTGACCTTCTGATATACGGAAGAAGCCCCGAACTGGGAGCGGGATACGAGTTCATCTCGATAGAGAGGGTGTTGACGCCCAGATACTGGATAGACCCTGTTTACGCCATACAGGGGACGCCCGTCGCATTCAAAACCATGCTTCTTCTCCTCCCCACCCTGCCGGCCGCATATGTGGCGGTGAAGTGGTATCTGAGGACGGAAAAGGTCCCGCTCACTGCCAGAATACTCAACATAGTCAGCAGAAGCATAGCGACATTCTATGGTGTGTGGCTCGTACTGGCATGGATCGGCGCTCTCATGCTCTTCATGCGGATAGAGCCGGCCTCCTCGGAGATTGTATTCCTCGGCTTCATCAGGCAGCCGATATATGTCCAGTACTATTCGGGGATTAGTCCGTGGGGGGACTCCTTCTTCATGGCGAACGAGGCCCCGTTCCTCGTTATTCAGCAGAGAGCCATGATGATGGCCATGGATTACTTCCTCTTCTTCCTCCTGTTCCTCATACCCGCCATGCACCTCTGGAAAAAGGGATCGGTCCGCACGGCGATCAGAGCGCTGGACCCCGTCTTTCTGACATACTCCGCACTCGCCTATATGCTCGGCATACTCATAGCGGGGGTTGTTCACCCGGAGTACATATTCCACTGGCCCTACATCGCTTTCGGCTATCTCGTGTTCGTATGCGCATGGGAAGCCGTCCGCATCGCCGCCGAGACCCCTGTGAAAAAGACAGTCAAAGGCAAGAGAAGAAGGAAGAAAAATGCGACCGAGGCGGAAGAGGAGGGACTATACGGCATCATCTCCGAAAAGAACCACAGAGAACTCTCCGTCGTCATGATCATAATCGCGGTACTGATGGCGGCGAACCTCGGACCCATCTCAATCCTCATCCTCCTGATTTTACTCGGTCTCGGGTTCATCTACCTCAAATCCGGGGGGGACAGCACGAAACGGTTTTACATCGCATCCTCTCTGGGGGCCATCGCATTCATAAACGGGATTATCACTCCGTCCATGTGGTTCATAAAGGAGTGGAACGGCCACGCGACCAGCACGGGCGAACTGCTAGCATCCCTTAAAACGGTGGTGTACTACCGCAGCATAGAACTCAAACCGGAAATGGCCGTAATCGCCCTGTCGCTCCTCTTCATCGGGGCGGGTGCTGGCATGTGGAAGAAGGAGAGGGATGGGACCGGAGGCGGGAGCCCGACCGGCTGGGGAGCTGGTAAAATCCTCCTCTCCATCGGCATGTTACTACCGATCATAGCGGTGATGGACGACATCATGACCGTCGTGCTTCTGGGGGTTACATTCGCAGTGACGAACATCCTGCTATCGGTAAAGGAAAAGGAGGCGCCGGAGACAGAGAAAAATCCCCGGATAAACCCCGTGGAACTCATGATAATGCTCGAACTCCTCATCCTCGCCCTCAAATACTCTGGTATGCTATGACACACCCCGCAACCCTTTTATCCTTTCTCCCGTTGGCCTCAGCGATAGTATGATAGACTTTATAATGGCGATTCTGCCCCTGATAGCGGTGTTCATAGGTATCATCTGGCTGAAGAAGTCGGGAGCCGTCATGGCCGTGGTGGGCTGGCTTCTGGCGGTGGTTCTGGCGGTGGGATACTTCAGCACATCGCTGGAGGTGGCCATAGGAGCATCCATATACGGAATCATCAAGGCCCTCGGCATAACCGTAGCCGTGATCTTCACCATGTACCTCATTTTCCTCATGAAGGAGGTGGGCGCTCTCGACACCATTTCCGATGCCATAAAACGGGTGGCCAGAACGAAGGAGGAGCAGGCCCTGTTCATCGGGATAGCCTTCGGCTCTTTCGTCACTTCCCTCGGAGTCGTCACACCGGCCCTCTTTCCCCCGCTCCTCATGGCCATGGGATTCTCCCCCATGTCCTCGGTGGCCATAGCGGTACTGGGCTACAACGCCACCACATCCTTCGCCCTGCTCTCCATTCCGGTCACACTGCCCGCCGATGTCTTTCAGATAGATGTCTATCAGCTGGCATATAAGATAACCATCTTCCTTCCGGTGATCTCCACCCTCATATCTTTTGCCATTCTATGGGTTATAGGTGGCAAGGAATCGGTGAAAAAGGGATTCGTGCCCTCCATCATCCTTGGCCTGACGCTGGGGTTCTCCGCGCTGGGCCTCGTCATAATCAGAGCCCCGATAATGGTGATAGGCGTCCTTGCCGGCCTCATATCCATGGGGGTCCTCTATGTGTACGGAAAGTGGGACAACAGGAACAACGAAGTCGATGAGTCCGAAGAGCCGGTGGACAGAAGGGAGCTCCTCAGAGCGCTTTCTCCGTGGCTCATCCTCATAGGCCTCGCATCTGTGGTCAGCATCCCTCCGGTAACATCGTTTCTGGCGGGCCTGGACGGGAACGGCACGATCCTGTCATTCGCGGCCTATCAGTCGGTGGACCTGAACATCTTCTCACAGATATACACATGGATTCTCGTGTCCATACTGCTTTCCCTCCCGATTCTGAAGCCGAAGAAGGAACAGATACAGAAGGTTACGAAGCTCTGGAGCAGGAGGATATGGGGGCCGTTCATCGCCTACTCGCTCTTCTTCTCCATATCCTTCGTGATGGCGTACAGCGCCATGGCCATAGGAATCACCGACACCGGAGCCACCGGCCTTGTTCACACCTCAGCGTTTCCGGCCCACAACATGAACTACATCGTCGGCTCGGCCCTCGCATCCGTCTTCGGAGTGGGCTACATATTCGTGGCTGCTTCCCTCGGCCTCTTCGGTGCGGTGGTGGGCGGCTCGGAAACAGGCTCCAATGTGATGTTCTTCCCGATACAGCAGCAGGCGTGCACCAACATAGGGCTGAGCGACAAGGGTATAATGACCGTTTACGGCGCCCATGCCAATGCAGGAGGTGTGGCCAGCGCCATAACACCGTCCAAGATAAACAACGCCGTGGCCACCATAGACGCCGATGCCTCCATGGAATCCGAGATAATGAAGAAGCACGCCGGCCTTGTGATACTCATAACCATCGTCATCGGCATAATGACCGGCATATTCGTGGCACTGGGAGTCTGATCAGAGGTCGAACAGCACCTGAACGAAATCATCGTTTATTTCAAGCATGTGGTAGGTTACCGCCTTTACCTCCGTCTTTATTCTGTGGCGGTCCGGATCTATGGCCTCGCCCTTCACGACGGCCTCCAGAGTGTCGCCTCTGATCTCCACCTTGACATCGCAGACGAGCACCCCCTCCACCTCGTAGAGATAGAGCAATTCCGTGAGAAAATCCACCAGCAGGCCGTCGATATCGCTGTTCCTTACGACTATCCTCGACTCACCCACACATTTTACGGCGGAGAGGTCGGTGATTATATCGAACATCCCCAGCGCCGCATTGGCAAAGCGTTCTTCAGTGGTCTGGCCGTACGCCCTGAGCAGTGCATCGGCGGTGTGCTCCATCAGCTCGAATCTCTTCATGCGGTCGGAATGCACAGGTAATAAATGAGCCTTTCCACCTGAAATTTTAAATATCAGCGGGGCGATTCTCCCCTGTGAGAATATGATAATACGCTGGAACGGCCATTCGTGCTTCACGGTGGAAGGCGATAACACAACGATCGTGCTGGACCCGCACGACGGAAAATCGATAGGGATAAGACCCCCGAGACTTAGAGCAGACATCGTTCTGGTAAGCCACGACCACTTCGACCACAACGCCGTCAAGACCGTTGCCGGAACGCCGACGGTGATACAGGCCCCCTTTGCTGGAAAGGCAGGGGATGTGGAGATAAAGACGATAATGGGCTACCACGACAGGGAAAATGGGGCGAAGAGAGGCGAGATGCGGCTCTATAAGTTCAGGATTGACGGGATAAACATGCTCCACTGCGGAGACCTGGGACATGTTCCCACAGAGGAAATGCTGAAGGAGATAGGCGAGGTGGACATACTCTTCGTGCCTGTGGGCGGGGTATTCACCATAGAACCTGAAGAGGCGAAGCAGACCATAAAACTGATTAATCCGAGGGTGGCCATCCCTATGCACTACAGGATAGGAGGGCTTTCCCTTTCCATACGCCCTCTGAGCGACTTTACGGACCTCTTCCCGGAGGATACCATAATACGGGTGGGAAACGAGATAGAGTTCTACAGCAGCGACCTCGAGGACGGGGAGATACCGGAGAGCATATGGGTCTTCTCGCTATGAACATCACCGGGTGACATATGTTCCGCCCCTGCCGTTGAGGGCATCTATGAGGTTCTCCGGCGAGGTTATGAGCACCTTCTTCCCTCCGTTCTCAAGGAAGCGGATGGCCGCCTTTATCTTCGGCCCCATGCTCCCTGCTGCGAAGTGCCCCTCGGCCTGATACTTCCTTATTTCATCCAGAGTCACGGATTCGAGGGCCTTCTCTCCCTCCTTTCTGAAGTTGATATAGACATTGGGAACATCGGTGAGTATGATGAAGAACTCCTCGTTTATGCTGTTGGCCAGAACACACCCTGCAAGGTCCTTGTCTATCACCGCATCTATGCCGAAAAGCCTGTCCCCCTGATTCACCACCGGGATCCCGCCACCACCGCTGGCCACGACGATGGTGCTCTGATCATCGCCACCGAACACCATTCTCTTGATGGATTTCTTCTCCACTATGTCGATGGGCTCGGGCGACGGGACAACACGCCTGTATCCTCCTCGCGCCTCGTCGTACTTCATCTTCCAGCCCATCTCCTCAGCCAGCCTGTCGGCCTCCTCCTTGGAATAATAGGGACCGACCGGTTTCGTGGGGTTCTGGAATGCGGGGTCATCCTCTCTGACAAGCACTCTGGTTATTATTGGAGCGACCTCCCTGTCAAGCCCGATGAGACGGAGCTGGTTCGTGAGCATCTGCTGGAGAAGATAACCGATCTGCCCCTGCGATTCGGCAACACAGACATCCATGGGCATGGGCGGTACGGTATCTTTGGACAGCTCGTTCTGGAGGAGAAGATTCCCCACCTGCGGGCCGTTCCCGTGGGTTATCACAATGTCGTATCCCATCTTCACCATCTGGGCCAGATACTTCGCCGTTTCCCTCACATTCTTTATCTGATTCTCTATGGTCGGCTCTTCTCCTGCGCGCAGAAGGGCATTGCCGCCAATGGCAACCACTGCCGTTTTAAGGTCAGACATCATAAACACCTCGGGGTGGAGATGAGGGAATGG
>CAZKII010000080.1:0-6067 GCA_964552865.1 uncultured Thermoplasmata archaeon
CTAAAAATCGATGGACGGCTGTAGGTCACACGCCCCACATGCGTGGCACATGGTCCTGAATCGGGTAGTGGTAAGGCCGGTCCTCAGAAGAATCTCCTTCAGGCCTTCGGAGAGCCTGATAATCCTTTCCTTATCGGGAGGAGAGGCCGAGAAACCTGAGAGCTTACTGGCATTCGCCCTGCCGGTCCTCAGAGCCCTGAGGTTCGGAACGACCCCCATCTCCGCAAGCCGCTCCGTCTCCGCAATAACCTCATCGTCGGTTTCACCGAGGCCATATATTATGTTGGATGTGACATTCCCACTGCCGAAGACGGTAACGGCCTCTTCCAAAACCCTGTGGACCGCCTCGAAATCCTTTTGCGGGCAGATGCCCCTGCAAAGCTCTCCCGTGGCCACCTCCACATTGAGTTTCAGTTCGCTGACACCGGCCTCCCTGAGTTTCACCAGGTCCTCCGGAGTTTCCGTATAAATCTCGGCCCCCAGAACCATTTCCGGGTGCATTTCGCGGAATTTTGACAGCAGGCGGGCCACTCTGTCCACCGCCGCCGAGGTATCCGGCCACACGCCGCTGGTAAGGGCCACGCCCTTCGCACCCTTCCGCACGGCATCGTCCAGCATTGTTAAAACCCTCTCATCCGACAGGATGTGTGTCCTGTTCCTTATGCCCGAAGAGGCGCAGAAGGCGCAGTTGAAAACGCACCTCTGCTCTATGTTGAGAAAGGCCTGTTCTGGGGCGTGTATGAGGCTCCGTTCCAGTTCCACGCAGGAGAGAAAGGGGCTGCCGTCGGGGTAAACGACTTCATATTTCTCGCCTGACCTTCGGAGGACAAAACTCCCCTCTGCCTGAGATTCGGAAACCTCCTTTATGACCCTGTGGCCATCGAACTTCAGGAACGCGCTTCTAACGCCCGCCCCCGGTCCGGTTGATGACACCTCCAGAAATCTGGGGCGCGAGTCTTTCGGAATGTAAATCGGAGGGGAGGCCAGCAGTTCCGCCTTCTTCGCGGCTCCTTCGTTCATCCGCCTACCCCTACCCCCTCTTCCAGACCGGGCCGCTCTTCGAGTCCTCTATGACTATCCCCATCTCCTTCAGCTCGTCGCGGATCCTGTCGGCGGTGGCCCAGTCCTTTCTCTTTCTGGCCTCCTCTCTCAGGGAAATGAGGAGCTTCATGAGCTTCCCCACCAGTTCTTCGCCACCTATCATACCATCGCTCAGGCTCTCCGGCAGAATGGACAGAATCTCGTCGAGGCTGCGGAATGTTTCGAGGATTCTTCCGGCCCCGGATGCGCTCAGCTCACCGCTGTTCATCAATCGGTTCGCCTCTCTGGAAAGGTCGAACAGTGCGGCAATGGCCTCCCGCGTGTTGAAATCGTCGTCCATGGCCTCTCCGAACCTCTGCTCGATATCCGCACAGAGTTCCTCCGCATCCTCGCCGCCGCTGAAGCTCCCGCTCTCCAGCCCCCGTTCCAGAGCCTCCACCGTGTTCGTCAGCTTCGAGAGGGATTTCTCCGCCTCCGCTATGGCCGAATCGCTGTAGGAAAGGGGCTTGCGGTAGTGGGTGTTCAGCAGGAAGAAGCGCACGGCCTCCGGGGAGAAGTCCTTCAGCACATCCCTGACCCGGAAGAAATTCTTCAGGGACTTGGACATCTTCTCCTCCTGAACATTCAGCATGCCGTTGTGAATCCAGTACCTCACGAATGTGCGGCCTGTGTATGACTCCGACTGAAGGATCTCGTTCTCGTGGTGCGGGAATATGAGGTCAGTGCCGCCGCCGTGTATGTCGATGGTCTCGCCGAGGTAGGTAAGGCACATGGTGGAGCACTCTATGTGCCAGCCCGGCCTCCCCTTCCCCCAGGGGCTCTCCCAGAACACCTCCCCCGGCTTTGCGGCCTTCCAGAGGGCGAAGTCCATGGGGTTCCTCTTGTTCTCGTCAGGCTCCACTCTTGCCCCTGCTACCATGTCGTCCAGTGACTGGCCGGACAGTTTGCCGTAGTTCTCCACCTTCTCAACGCTGAAATACACATTCCCGCCGGATTCGTAGGCGTACCCCTTATCGATCAGGCCGGAGATGATCTTTATCATGTCCCCGATGGTCTCGCTGGCCTTCGGGTAAAAGTCAGCCCTCTTCACCTTTATGGCGTCCATGTCGCGGAAGTACTCCTCGATGTATCTGGCCGATAGTTCCAGCGGTGGGATTCCTTCCTCAATGGCCCTTGCGATGATCTTGTCGTCAACATCGGTGAAGTTGGTTATGTAGGTCACATCGTAGCCCCTGCGCCTCAGCCAGCGGACTATCACATCGTAGACGACCGCAGCTCTGGCATGACCCATGTGAACATAGTCGTAGACGGTCACGCCGCAGACATACATCTTTACCTTATTGTCCTCCAGAGGGACGAACTCCTCCTTCTTCCGGCTCATGGTGTTGTGTATCCTTATCATTGGAATCAGAGGGTAATCGGGATGGGATATAAAAAGTGTGGGGAAGGGTTGATTAATCGGTCCCGAAAAGGGCACACGCGTCTTTAATCGATTTCCCCGCAAGAAATAGGGAGAAGGAGAGGAGTGCGATGGCAAGACCGGGCGGGAAGAGCCACCACCACGCATCCAGAGTCGTACACATCGTTAAACGCAGTATCATGCCCCAGCTCATATGGGTCGGGTCACCCAGACCGATAAAATTCAGGGTTTCCCACACAAGGACGACCGCACCCATCAAAAAGAACAGGAGAGAGATGAGCGTGACCGTAAGGTCAGGAGCGATGTGTCTGATAAATATCCTCACAGGCCCCTCTCCGCTGTCCCTTGCCGCCATGACATAGGGCCTGTTTCTCAGGTACCTTATCTCGAGCCTCACGCTTCCCGCGATGTACGGAGACGCGATGACAAATATAAGCCAGCCCCCCACCGGCCCAGTAACACCTATTATTATAAGAAGGAGAGCCAGAAACGGAACGGCCATTATGGAATCCATTAACAGCATGAGGGCGGCATCGAGCCGCCGCAGATAACCGGCCATGAGCCCGATCGCGAGGCCAAGGAGAAGGGAGAACAAGGCCACCATGAACGCGGTAATGAGCGCCGAACGGGAGCCGTAAACCATCTGGCTCCACACATCCCGTCCCTGCGAATCGGTCCCGAGAAGATAGGTGTTCCCGCTGGGTGCCGGCTCAATCCATGTGGGAGGACGGGGGAGCACGGACATTCCCGCTGCGTTCATCAGCCTCACCGATGAACCGGTAGTAATGAAAAGCGCCTTCTGGTAATATATCTTTATTTCGGCCTCCTGCACCACCGAAATGACCGGAAGAGGGCGCCCGGAGATCGGAGTTCGCGTGTTCACGAACACTCTTGGAGTTCCGTCGCTGGCATCCATGATGACGAACTTGCCGGACTCCGTGCCGAAATAGAGCAGATCCAGCATGTCGAAATAGAACGGAGCGGTTGTTATCGCCCCCCAATCACCGGGAGATTCCCATCGGATGCCCATATCCGAGCGGATGGAATAAACCGTACCCGCCTCCGAGGCAACATATATGGTTCCCGTGTGTGTATCCACCTCCGGGGCTGTTAGGGTGGCGTCAAGGGTGAGGGTGCTGCGGTTCTGCGGCGTCGAAGCCGACACGGAGTAAAGGGTGTCTCCGATGCTGTAATAAAGACGGCCGGCCTTCTCATCAAACACAAGTCCCCCTTCTATGGGGCCCGATTCCCTGAAATGGAAGGTTACCTGACCATCGGATGGGGAGAGGGCGTAAAGTGTCCCGTCGGCTCCGGCCGTCCCCACAAAGAGGGTGGAGTTCCACTGGCTCAGAGCCATGCTGCCGATCACCAGACCTCCGAGATGCGTCTGCCAGATCAGCTCGCCGGAATCGATGTCGAGGGAGAGAACATCGCCGTTCCGGTTGGCAACATAAACCGCATGGGAATCGAAGTCAACCAGCGGTTCCGCTGTTATCTCCGCCCCGGTGGAATAATCCCAGAGAATGACCCCGTTCCCTTCGGTGCGGTTGGAGGTCTCGTTAAACCGGGATGAGTCGTGTATTTTTGCAATCAGGCCGCTTTCGGTACACACATAGAGATACGCATCCAGTCCGACCGCCGCCTCGTTCTCCGCATCTATTGCGGTTATCCTGCTGCCGTCCACATTCTTAATCCATGCAGGGAAGCCGTCCCCCGTATTGAGAGAATAGACATTCCCTCTGTCGGTTCCCATATAGACCACACGAACAATGGGGGAGTATGTGGAAAGGGCGGCCACGGGTCCGGTGGTTATATGCTCGTAACTGCCTGTCTCTATCTCCTCGGGCGTGGCGTTCATGTACTTCACCCATGCTGTCTGAGGTGCATATCTGTCCGTTTCGGGAATGCGCTCCCCCATTGGGTCGCCGTTGCTTATGTACGGGGCCATAACCGCCGTCAGAACGAACATCAGTATTATCCCTGCGGCAAACAGGCCCGCCCTGTTCCGCTTCCACGCGGAAAAACAGCCGCGAACGCCGGAAACCCCGACCTCGAAGGGAGTGAACGGAGTCCGCCCGTTCAGAACCTCCTTATCCCCGGAGACAACCCTCGGATCAAGATATGCATGGATCATCTCGAAAAGGAAGATAGCGGCAACGGAGATAAGGGCCAGAACGAAAAAGGCGGCCTGAACCACGGGAAAGTCTTGGCCGATTATGCGGGAAAGAATGAGAAAGCCAATGCCCGGCCATGAAAAAAGGTACTCCAGAATCAGCTCCACGCTTATGAAAACGCCGACCAGCAGCGGAATGCTGCCGGACATGGAGGAGAAACCGTTTCTCAGGGCATGGCGGAAGAGGATCGCCCTCTCTCTGAGCCCCTTGGCCTCTGCGGTCCGGACAAAATCCTCCTTCATCGTCCTATGCGCCGCACCCCTCATGAAAATGATATTCCCCGCTATGGCCACGGCCGAGAGGATAATGAGCGGGAGCGACAGGTGCCATAGAATATTCAGGTACATCCCCGCGCCGTGCCAGCCTCCCTCCGGAGGCGGATCGGACATGCCGCCGAGAGCGAATATGCGGTGCTTCAATGAGAAATACCAGAGCAGAATGAGGGAAAACCAGAACACTGGCAGGGAGTAGAAGAACAGAGCGGAGTAAAACAAGGCCTTTTCGGAGGGCTTCCCGCGTCTCTTGGAAACGAAGGAAAAGACGAAGGGTGTCACCGCAAAGGAAACCAGAGCGGCCGACCCCATGAGGAGCAGGGTGGGCATGAGCGAATCGCTCACAACATCCCATGCAGGCTGGCCGGTGGTAAAAGAGTGGCCGAAATCCTGCGTCACTATCATTTTCATGAATGTGAAGTACTGGCGATAGAGAGGGACCTCACGAAATCCCTTCATGCCGAATGTCAGGTCGAAATGGCCGGTGCCAGTAATGTTCTCGCCGTAAATCACCACGATAATCTCCGTGTTATTGACATATGTGGGGATGCCGTTCCTGTAAAAAGCGGTCACCCGCGCGCTTGCGTTATCGACTGACTCTCCGACCAGTTCGTTCTGGTCATATATCCCGTCCGGCTCCGTGCCGTAGAGCCGCCCGTCGTGATATATCCTTATGTCCGCGGCGTTGCACCCCTCCCCCTTTGTAAGGGTGACATTGAAGGAGAAAACATCCGGAGGAAGGGAAAGGAGGTCGGGATAATCCGTGTAACTGATTACTAGGGTCTGATCCTGAGTTATTTCGAGGCCGGCCAGATGCTTTTCCCAATCAACAATCTCCTCGAAACCGTACTGCACGGCAGCATCGTGCTTCAAATCGGGACACATCGTCGGGTCAACAAGCAGAGCAGCAGGATCGGCAGGGAAAACCCTGAACACGAGGAACATGAGAGTTAAAACTATGAAAACGGTTATAACGGCATGTATGCCCCTTTTAAGCACGAACTTTCCAATTGTCATCTCCTCATGCCCCGCAATTCGGAAATTTATATTTGCTTCAATAATCCAATGACATTCCGCTATAAAATACTTTCGGCGACGACCTGAGATTGTCCTATCCCGAAATTATTTTACAGTCCGTTCCGGTACGGGTATGACAAAGC
>CAZKII010000081.1:0-5994 GCA_964552865.1 uncultured Thermoplasmata archaeon
TAGCATATAAGCAGTTAAAAGAAACCCTCAAATACCCCCAGCCTATAAGACCACTTGATGAGAGGAGATGTGGAAGAGAAGATCGAAAAAGTGGTGAAGAACATCGTGGACGAGGCGAATCAGAAAGAGCCGCGCTCCGCACTCAGAACCGGGAAGAACGAGATAATCAGAAGGCTCGTGCACATGTCCATACCTCTCACGCTGGTGTACTATGCCATACCTCCGGAGATGTGGGGCTACATGGGACGGGAGACAGGGCTCCTCATCGTGTTCATCTTCGTCATTCTGTTCGAGGCCGCCCGCATAAAGAAAAAGATCACGATCCCCGGATTCAGACCCTATGAAGCCCGGAGACTGTCGGCCGCGGCATGGGCAGGAATCGCTCTGTTCATCTCCTTCAACCTCTTCCCGATGGAACTGGTGGTTCCCTCCGTAATAGCCATGGGCTTCATCGACCCTCTGAACGGGGAGATGCGCCGGAGCAAATACTATCCCTGGGTCCCGGGTGCGGCTTCCATAGGCATATATCTGGTTTCGCTCTACTTTCTGGCCTCCTACAACCCGTTTGTACTCCTCTTTCTCTCGGCAGCGGGCGGTACGGTAGCCATGGCCTCGGAGATACCGCACCTCTGGATCGACGATGACTTCATGATGATAGTGACACCCCCGGCGGTCCTTTCCGTACTTATCTGGATTATGACAGCCCTCGGAATCCCCCTCTCATGATTATAAGTTAGCCATAGAAAGTTATATTTATGAGATAGTGCATTATAGTGCGTTACGCATGGCTAAGGATGAAAATAACGGCAGGGAGAAGAAATGGACCGCAGTGCGCCTCCCCCGTGAACTCAAAGAGGAGATAGACAATCTTATAGAAACACACCCGCGGCTCGGATACAGCGGCCCGTCCGACTTCGTGAGAGATGCGGTAAGACGCAGGCTCGAGGAGCTCAAAGAGAGGGACATGCAGACGGAGAACGGGGCCGAAGCCGCAGTGCAGCATACGAGAGAGATCGTCAGGGACATAATGGGCCCGGAGGGTCTGGAGGTTTTCGACAGAAAGATGGAAGAAGTGACCGCAAGGATGAAGAACAGCGGCTCGGAAGATATCATGGTAGCCATGAGAGGCGTCCTCAGAGAGATGATGGGGGCCGCCGCCGAAAGGAGCATAAGCAAGAGGGTTTACAAAAGGGAGGTAGAGAAAGATGAGTGAAAAAAAGAGAGAACGAGTCCCTACAGGAGTGGAGGGATTTGATGAGATAATAGAGGGAGGATTTCTGCCAGGGTCCATAAATCTGGTAAGCGGGGAGGCGGGAACAGGGAAAACCATGTTCGCAACGGCGTTCATAGCGAACGGGGCCCTGATGCACGATGAGAACGGGCTGATAATCACACTGGAAGAGGACCGGGACGGGATAATAAACAACGGACCGAAGGCGCTCAGGGATGCCATGGAGAAGAAGCCGGGGATGGTCTCCATATTCGACATATCGGCAATGAGAAGCCTGATGACCACATCCGAGGAATCGAAGGGGATCACGAGCGCGCTCGATGTGGAGGTCCTGAAGGAGATGATCGGCAGATGGATGAAGGAGAAGGAGATAAAAAGGATAGCCATAGACGGCGTGGCATCCATAGCCATACGATACGGTTCGGAACCGCACTTCCGCTCGGCGCTCTTCAAACTCGCTGCATATCTGAGAAAGAGCGGAGCCACATCGGTGCTCACGGTTGAGGTGAACGAGAAGGGGAGGTTCTCGAGATACGGCGTCGAGGAATTCGTCGGAGACAGCATAATCCTGCTCACGCGGGAGAACGGCATCAGGGAGATAAAGATTCCGAAATTCAGAGGGAGCGGGGTTCTGCCGGGGCGCCATACATTCACCATCGATAGAAACGGGATACGGGCCTACCACGAACTGTACCCGAGCAAGCAGACAAAAGGGCTGTCCAGAAAGAAAGAACTCTTCGGAATCCCCGGGATCGACGAGATGACGGGGGGTGGCTTCTACAGAGGGGACACCACCCTTGTGGTCGGGAACGCCGGCACGGGTAAGACCATATTCGGGCTGCAGTTCCTGTATGCGGGAGCGATCAACGGAGAGCCCGGCCTCTTCATCAGTTCGAAGGAGAGCGACAAAGAGCTGCAGAGGATCGCCGCCGGTCTCGGTATGGACCTGAGGGAACTCATCAAAAGCGGACTGCTGGAACTCCTCCTTATCGACCAGAGAACACGGGAGCCGAACAAGAACGCCTGGGAGATTCTGAACCGGACAAAGGGGAAGAGAAGACTGGTCATCGACACATTGAACGACTACTGGCCCCTTTCTCCCGAAACGAACATCAGAAAACAGCTGTTCTCCCTGTCGTCTCACCTGAAAAGCAGAGGGGTTTCGTCGGTCTTCACAATGGAATCGGAGCGATTTATGGGGGACCTGACCGAGAAGGAATCGAGGCTTACTTTCGTGGCGGACAATGTGATACTGCTGAAGTATGTGGAGATCAGGTCCGAGATAAAGAAGTCCGTGAATATTCTGAAGATGAGAGGGAGCGATTTCGACCACAGCATCCGGGACCTGAAGATCACGAACAAGGGGATAATAGTCGGGGAACGGTTCGAGGGGATGGAAAGGGTCATGTCCGGAACGCCGAACACCCCAGTGGCCCAGAGGATGCAGAGGTTCTTCGGCTGAGGAAAGACTATATACGGCGGCTCGTTTCCAGAGCGATAACATGAGCGGAATGATACCGGATAACGGCAGGGTGCTGGTGACCGGTGTGGCCGGATTCATCGGCAGCCACCTGACGGACAGGCTTCTGGAGATGGGGACAGAGGTGGTTGGATACGACAACCTGAGCAGCGGGAAGATGGAGTTTTTACAGGGCGCCATGAAGAGCGAGAGGTTCCGCCTCATAGAGGGGGATGTTCTCGACCCGACCGCACTGAAAGAAGCCATGAAGGGGATAGATACGGTATTCCACCTTGCGGCCAACCCCGATGTCAGGCTGGGAGAGAGCGACAGCAGAATACACTTCCGGCAGAATGTGGAGGCCACCCAGAATGTTCTGGAGGCCATGAGGGAACTGGGCGTGAAGAACATGGTATTCACATCCACATCCACCGTCTACGGAGACGCCGAGGTCATCCCCACGCCGGAATCGTACGGCCCCACGATCCCCATATCCCTGTACGGAGCGTCGAAACTGGCCAGCGAGGCGATGATATCCGGGTTCTGCCACACATACGACATGAATGCGGTGATATACAGGTTCGCAAATGTGGTGGGCCCAAGAAGCAACCACGGGGTGACCTTCGATTTCGTGAACAAGCTCAGGAAGGACCCGAAAAAGCTGGTGATACTGGGGGACGGAAGGCAGAAGAAGTCCTACACCCATGTCTTCGACACGATAGATGCCATAATCTTCGGGGCCGAGAACGGAAAGGAGAGAGTGGAGATATTCAACATGGGCTCGGAGGATTACATCGATGTCGTGACCGTGGCCAACATAGTAACAGATGTGATGGGGCTCGAAGATGTGGAGTACGAGTTCACCGGTGGCGTTGACGGAGGGCGCGGATGGAAAGGGGATGTGAGGTTCATGCAGCTCTCCATTGAAAAACTCAAGAAGATGGGCTGGAGGCCGAAATACAGCAGCGCCGAATCCGTGAGAATGACGGCTCAATCCATTATTTCAGAGGTCTGATGGAGGCGGAGGGAGTTCCGGGCCGAGATACTCGGGAGGCGCACCGCAGGAGGGACACGGATAACCGGGAATCAGGCAGGTATCGTGGAATTTAGAGCCGCAGTTCCGGCAGACGGAAACAGGGTGCCCCGCCTCAATCGGGTTTCCGCAGAGGCTGCACATCTCCTTTTCTTCATCCCGCTGGAATGCCGACCACAGGAAGGCGGACGACAGCAGGAAGAGGCCGCCTGACGCAAGTGTGTAGTAGAAACCGTCCCGGGGGTCCATGAATGTAAGACCTGTGCAGTCCACCGAATAGAGGATATCCGTATCCGGGAAGTCCCATACCCAGCCGGATGTGGTGTTTCTCACGGGGGCCGCACCCACGGGGAGAGTGCCGAGATAGAACGCGGAGGCGGTATCGGCCACGATCCAGTACCCGTTCTCGTCGCTCATGAACGATACCTGCAGGTCGGAGCGGTAGTAGTCCTTCAATGCAGCGGTAACCGCGGCCTTATCCGATTCACCCCCCACGAAAACCACAGGAAACGCATGGTCATCGGTGAAATATATACGAGCCGTGCCGCCGAGCTCCCTCACCATGGCGGCCATGAGCATGGCCTGGTCCTCGCAGTCCCCACCGCCCCTTTGAAGTGTCTCCGCAGGGGTGTACCAGACATCCTTTCCGTCCGGATCCTCCTGATACGGGACATTGGCCTTTACCCAGTCGAAGATAGAGGCGACCTGCTGAATGGAATACGGGCCGGAAAAGCCCGCATCGGAGACTATCCCCTGCACTCTGGATTGAAAGTCATCCGGAACATCGGTGATTCTGGAATTGACCATGTTATAATACGGGAACGGGTTTGACTTCTCCTCGTATGAGCCGACGGACGGGGGGGGCACAACGGTGGTTTCTATCTGGGTACCGCTCCCCTGCCAGCCGTAATCGTACCATGTGTTTCTGGGACCGGAGGCCATGAGCCGAAGGGAGAGGCCGTAGAAATGCCGACCCGCATCTGGCGCGGAGAAGAAGAGACTGCCGACCACCGCCGAGGAATGCGGTTTCACATAGGCAGAGACCGTGCAGTTCGAAGAGAGGCCGGTATCCCACACAACCCTTATGCCGCCGATGTAAAGCTCGTTGTTCCCCTCGTTTATGACGGCCAGGGTCAGGGAGGCGCCGTAGCCGGCGTAGATGTTCCCGGCCACGGACCAGTTGAGCTTGTAGCTGTAGCCCGGCTGAATGAATGTGAATGTATCAGGAGCGGGGGCCAGAGCCGGGGAGCGGTCGAGAACCGCAGGGCTCACCGGAGAATAGGGAGCCAGCTCGGACTGGGATAGGGTCAGCGCCTGTATTCCGGAAGAGAGAAGGAACAGGGCGATGACGAGGGATACGAGGCCGATCACGAGGGAGGGGAGTCGCATGGGAAGGTGTAAAGGGGAGGGGTTGATAAATGTTGTGAGGGATTTAAACCATCTTTCTTAAGGGACGTTGAAGGTACAGCGAACAAAAGGTGGATGCTCATGCACATCGTATCTACTCCACCCGCGCGAAAAGTCTCTCAGCATCGTACCGCTGATTTCATCAACCATTTGTTTCCCCTCCCGTGAAGAGAAATGGTAGTACTCAATAGTAGCACTGATCTCAGGATCATGGGACCAATTTCCATACATCCAGACTCTCCCTATCGTGGATGTGGTCGTGGATTCATTCCTTTCAAACATGGAGAAAGAGGAATCACTGCTGTTTTTCCATTCCTGCAAGGAGACTTTTTTGACGAAAGAGATGGTGAAATTCCCGGAAGCATTAACTATGAGAGCAGGGCCGCGCTCAGTCTCTCCGATGTGCATGTCGGAAATGTTTTCGTTCCCTATCACGGAAGAGATATCCCCAAAATCAAACACAGATTGATTTCTGGAAGAAAGAGGAATCGGAAGATAAAGGGTATAAGGTTCCTCACCAGTATAATTATGAGAAGTAATGTCTACCAGATATGCAAGATAATATGCATCATCCTGATTTGCACTCTGGTAAAAATAGAGAGACATAGAAATTGTGCCAAACAGAACTAAAAGGATGATGATTAACGACTTCAATTTCTTATTGTGAGAGATATAAGAATTCATGGTATCCATCCCATTCTTAAATCTTGGCCCAGTTTCCCCATTAACCCTCCCTCCTCTTCATCCTGACCGCCGCAACAAGAATCACAGCAGAAGCGAGAACCGTCACGCTCATGGCCAGCATGAGGGTTGATTGGGGCCATGCGGAAGATGGGATTTCTGGAATTTGTATGCTTACTTCTT
>CAZKII010000082.1:0-5676 GCA_964552865.1 uncultured Thermoplasmata archaeon
TAGTCCTCTATCGGGAGTATCACGGCCTTCTTCTCCCCGCGCTCGCCCACTACATATTCGATCGCTTCCATGAATCTAATAACCGTTCCCTCGTATTTAAGATTTCGCCTGTTGCTCCTATGTCCTCGCCACTATCGTTATCACATCTCCGTCCTTCAACTCGTGGTCGTGGCCGATCACCCTCTTGGTTCTTGCGTCTATGGCCCTTATGAAGTTGTCTCCGAGGTCCGTGTGGACGATATAGGCCAGGTCCCTTGCGTTGGTCCCCTTCGGCACGAGGTACGCGTCCGGCAGAACCCGGCCTTCCTTGTCGGTGAGGTGGTTCTCGTCCTCCACCGGATAGACAGCTATGAGGTCCAGTATGTCGAAGATTGCGGTCTCTATGGCCATCTGGACACCGGTATCTCCGAACCTGTCCATGAACTCCTGAATCCTGTGAAGGGCCTTCTTCTGGCCCTCGCTCAGTTTTTCCGGTTGCAGAATCTCGAATGACGGGGAGCCCACGGTGTACCTTATCAGCCCGGCCTTATCCGCTCTCCGCAGGGCCAGCTCGCACTCGGCGCAGGTGGGTATCACCGTCTTCCCCTTCAGAGCCAGCAGCCTCTCCATGACCTCGTCGGATGCGGCGTCGGCCTTGTTGGCCGCTATGATTATCGGCTTGCTCTCCTCCCTGATGGCGAAGGCCACTTTCTCCATGTCCTCGTCACTCCATTTCAGCGCGTCCTCCGGCACATCCAGATTGTGCAGCGCCCTGTGTATCTCGGCCTCCTTTATGCCGAGGCCGGTGAGCCTTTCGTGCAGCGCCCTCTCTATCTTCATCCCCTCCAGCTGGGCCTGTCTCGCTATCTTCTGAAAGCCCTTCTCTATGATCCCCTTTATCCAGAGCGCGATCTCCCGCTCCATGAACTCGATATCCAGAACAGGGTCCCTCGTCCCCGGCGGAACGATGTTCCCCTCGGCATCCGTGGCCCCGCTGGCATCGATCACATGGATGAGGGATGAGGCGCGGCTGAGGTCGTCCAGAAACTTATTGCCCAGTCCCTTTCCTGTGTAGGCGTCCGGGACCAGCCCGGCCACATCCAGCATCTCCACGGGTATGAGCCTGGTACCGTTATCGCACAGTGAATTCCTCGGGTTGCACTGGGTTCCGAAATCGGTGTGGGGGCACGGCTTTCTCACATACGCCACCCCTCTGTTCGCCTCTATGGTGGTGAAGGGGTAGGCCGCGATCTCGGCCGCCGCCAGCGTCGAAGCGGAGAAGAAGGTGGATTTTCCCACATTCGGCTTTCCGATTATTCCGAGCTCCATGGCAGGTAAAAGGCGGGGTGGTAAATAAACATTGGCAGCGACATTCTTAAATACAACTGTAACAGGTTACGGGACGATAGAGATGACCTTCTATGTGAAGATACCTCAGGAGCGCGTCGCAGTCCTCATCGGTCAGGAGGGTAGGGTCAGAGCCAGCATTGAGCGGCAGACCGGGGTAAGGCTTCGCATCAACTCGGAGGAGGGAGAGGTGGAGATAGACGAGACTGGGGCGGAAGACCCGGTCCTCGCTCTCAAGGCAAGGGACATCGTGAAGGCCATAGGCCGCGGTTTCTCCCCGAAGAAGGCGTTCTACCTCCTCAGAGACGATTTTTACATGGAGATCCTGGACATCAGGGACTATGTGGGGAAGAAGAACAACCATGTCCGCAGGATGAGGGCCAGAATCATCGGTTCCAAGGGGAAGACGAGGAAGAAGATAGAGGAGACCGCCGAGGTGAACCTCTCGGTTTACGGGAACACCGTGGCGATAATAGGGCCGCTCATGGAGCTCGGCATCGCAAAGAACGCGGTGGACATGCTGCTCAGCGGGAGCGAACACTCAACCGTGTACAGGTATCTGGAGAGGAAGAGGAAGGACATAAAGCTGGCGGAGTACGGGCTGGACTCGGTCTATTACTGAAAGGAACAGACTGCTATTTACGCACCCTCTTCATCCGCCTCGCTTGCGCCCTCCTCCTGGCCGTGCTCCTCCGGTTCTGGCTTCTCATCCTGCGTCCTCATGCGCTTCAACACCACCAGAGCGAGAACGATGATCAATACAACAGCCAGCAGAATATACGCGATCGGGAAGCCGCCAGCCTCGTCGCTGACCTCTTCGAGCTCTATGTCTGGTACCTGCGTGGTCCCACCGGGCTCCAGAGACACATCCACCGTTCCGTTAACGTAGCCCGTCTTCGAGACCGAGAGAACATGTGCTCCCGCATGTGCCTTCAGGGAGAAGAAGCCGCTCTCGTCAGTGGTGGCCCTCTCTCCGGTATCCAGCACCACGGTCGCTCCAGAAACAGGGCTTCCATCTGGCCCCAGGACCCGTCCGGTCAGCGTTCCCATGTCGGTGGTGGTGAAGGACCATGTGTAATCCTCCATCGGGTTCCCGGCCCGGTCGGAGCCGGTGACATTCACGGTATATTCCGTTCCGTAGCTCAGGTTGGTCGAGGGTACGAAAGATGCGGTGTTGTGGAGCCATACGATCTCTCCCTCTATGCCCGTCACGCTTATTTTCACGGAGCTCTGGTTCATCGGCTCTGAGAATTCCACGGATATCACCGAATCCACCGGGACACCGGTTCCCACGGGAGAGTGCTCAGAAACCTCCGGAGAAAGGGTATCCACATCGAAGGTCACAGTGGCCGAGACCTCGTTCCCCGCATTGTCCACCGCCTTAACATCCACCGTATGCTCCCCATCGGACAGCCCGGCGAAATCGTGCGCTGTCGCGGTTCCCACATCGATCCACGAACCCCCGTCAATCCTCACATCGTAGCGATCGATCCCGGACCCAGCATCGGAAGCCGTCCATGAAACGGTAACCGAGTCCGTATTCAGTATCTCGCCGCCGACAGGCTCGGTTATGGAAAGCATCGGGTTCACGGCATCCACGGTGAAGCTCACGGAATCCGATACCACGTTCCCTGCACCGTCCAGCGCTCTTACATACGCCGTGTGCTGTCCCTCCGAAAGTCCGGTAAGGTCGTATGCCGTCTCCTGTCCCATGTCGAGCCAGCTCCCGTTATCCAGCCGGGCCTCGTAGCGATCTATACCGGATGTGGCATCGGAGCCGGTCCAAGAAAGGGTGACGGACCCCCTATCGAACAAAGCGCCATCGGCAGGCTGGGTTATGGAAAGCATCGGGTTCACGGTATCCACGGTGAAGCTCACGGAATCCGTGGCCTCGTTCCCGGCATTGTCCACCGCTTTCACATCGGCGGTGTGTGAGCCCTCGGAAAGGTCGGTGAGAGAGCGGCTTGTGGCCGTGCCGACATCTATCCAGCCCCCTCCATCCATCCTGAACTCGTAGCGGTCCATGCCCGATGTGGCATCCGAACCTGTCCAGGAGACGGTTACGCCGGAGGAATTCAGATATTCGCCGCCGGAAGGCGAGGTTATGGCCACACCGGGAGCGGTCGAATCCACAGTGAAGGAAACGGAGGTGATGTTCAGCATACCCGCGTTGTCCGCAGCCCGGACATCCACCGTATGCGTACCGTCAGAGGTCGCGGAGAATGTGTATGCAGTGTCCGTTCCCACGGCGATCCATGTTCCCGCGTCAATTCTCACCAGATAGTAATCGAGGCCGGACATATCGTCGGACCCCTGCCAGTTGACAGCCACATCCGGACCGGAAAGAAGAGAGCCGGAAGCTGGAGAGGTTATCTCCACGGACGGGGGCGTACTGTCGTAGCCGCATCGGGTATCGGCCGAATCGGGGGCATCTTCCGCATATCCAGCTTTATCAGTGGCCACGGAGTAGAACTCGTAGTATCCGTCCCCTCCCGGGAATGTGAATGTCCATGTCCAGCCTCCTGTTTCGTTGGGGCCGAAGGAGGTCCAGCCCCCCCATGTGGAGTTGTCGTAAGAGACCCTGTAGAAGAGCGTCACGCTGGCCACGCCGCTCCCTATGTCCGTGGCGTTCGCTCCCATGACCAGATCAGAAACATGCCAGTATGGGTCCGTCGAGTTCACCGAGGACTCGGGAGGCACACCTCCGAAGGGCTCGACCAGAGGATAGGAATCGTTGAGCGTCCCTCCGTCGATCCACGTATACGGGGTGTCCCCTATCAAATCGCTCCCCGGGGTGCTTTGAGCCGGGCCCGAATATTCATCCATGCCGGTATAATTATCCCAGTAGTTCCCACCGGTTGGATAGGAAGCGTTCCAGAAGTTGCTGTCGGTATCGTCGTAGGCGTGATGGGTGTTGTTGAAGAAGTTGTTGTGATAGATGGTGTTGTTCTCCGATGAGCCGGCGATGCATATGCCATAGTCACCAGTATTCTGCACCGTGTTTCCGAGCAGCAGGTTTCTCGAGGAATCGGATATGTATATCCCATAACCGCCGCTTGAGCGCCAGGTATTGTTTATCGTGTTGAATTTTATCACGCAGTCATCCGCCGAGCCCCCGAGCTGTATTCCCACATACTGTGTGTCGTCTATCGTATTGTTTATGATGGTGTTGTTGTTGGACCCGAGTTCCGAGAGTACGCCGAAGTTGTTCCTGTACATGGTGTTATTGGATATGATGTTTCTGAAATCGTTTGACTGGAGGTGCACACCGTACTGGCCCCATACCAGAGTGTTGTTGTCTATGACATTGTCCACGCAGATGCTTAGCCAGATGGCTGTCTCGCCCGGCAGCACTTCGCTTTTGAACACGCTGTTCCGTATGGTGCTGTTGCTCACCTCCGATAGGCCCAGATTCCTCGAGTATGTGTTGTAGTCGTTGTCTATGGCGGTGCAGTTCTCCACGAGGTTTCGCTCGGACTGCGTGAGGGCGATACCTCCTCCGTTGTGGTTGGCTGTGCAGTTTATTATGGTGGCATAGCTGCTCTGGTAGATGTAAATCCCTGCCTCGGGTCCACCCTGCCTGTTGTAATGAGCGACGCTGTCGAGTATCGTCGTGTTATCGCTCCCATATTCGTCATAAATCCCCACGAGCCTGTTGTAGCTGGCGTTGCACTCCTCTATGGTATTGTTCTGCGCCGATGAGGTCAGATGTATCCCGTAGTAGTAATTGTCGTGTGAATGCACAGCATAGACCTGCGTGTGGTTCCCCCCCGTTATGCGTATTCCCGTGGTGCAGTTGTACGCCTCCGTGTACCTGATGATGTTGCCATCGCCCTGCAGGTCGACGCCATACTGCGCGCCGGATATGACCGAGTTGTTCATTTCGATGTGGCCGGTGGCCGAGACCACTATACTGCCCCACTGGCTGTATGCCTGCACCGACTGGTTGGACATGAAATACACGCTGTTCGCGGCAGTGCCGTTCACATACAGATCTCCGTCAACGAATATGCTGTATGTCCCGTTGAATATGACATATACCGGCCCGGAACTCGCATCGATCTCCAGCTTCTGCCCGGCCGGAACAGTGACATCTCCCGTGATATAATAAGGGCTTCCAGCAGCGTCCCAGACTCCGCTCTGGCTCCCGCTCAACTCCACGCCGGCCGAAATGTCGGCGAAAAACCCTCCCGCAAGGCTCACGATAAGCAAAATGCCCACTACAACCGTACTCTTCAACATCTTCTTCATCAATATCACCGGTCCCTTGTACCTAACAGGGATCTTCTACTCCCTCTGAATAGGCATGGATAATATGATATTTAAAGATTTTCAGGATTAACGGAGGAT
>CAZKII010000083.1:0-1306 GCA_964552865.1 uncultured Thermoplasmata archaeon
CCCCCGGCCCTCCGTTCGTCAAGGTGCCGACCCCTCCTCCGCCGCCGTGGCAGGTGGGTCACGCCTTCAATATTCCGGGCTCTCCCGCACTGGGGGAGGACTGGATGCCCCGTGTGGATATGCCACCGTACTGGTTCGAGGCCGATTACGACTACTTCTCCGAGATCTTTCGCCCCATAAACATGACATTCACCGGCGTGGGCATAAGGACCGACAGGGTGGTCTTCCGCTACACCGATGTGAACGGGGATCAGTTCGTTAACAGGGAGGACTTTGTCTTTACCGAAAGAACTACCCTGAAGGGGTATTATTCGAAGACGGGCACATGGTCCAGGGTAGCTTATGTGTTCGAAGGGACTCTCCCGCCCCAGAACGAAACGGGAATCATAAAGGGCTACTTCGATATCAGCACCGAATACGGGCCCACTGTCTGGCCATCTCCGTCCTCCCCGCTGGAGATAAAGATTACCGACATGCACGCTCCCGTGATAGTTCCGGATGTTCCGGACACTGTGGGCCTCTCTCAGGATATAGAGATAAAGGCGAACATTACGGACGATGTGGGCGTCAAGGAGGTGGTCGTTTACTACAGGAACCTCACGACGCAGGTGTACAGCACCCTCAACATGACCCTCGTTTCCGGCGACGAGAGGAGCGGAAATTACACTGCCACCCTTCCGGGGACCGACCTCATAGGCGACTTCTTCTATTACATCCGGGCCAGCGACAGCGACAACGATGCCTGGTATCACAACTCCACGGACCCGGCTGTCGTGCATGTGATGGACCTGTCACCTCCTACCATCGATCATCATTACAGGAGCAAGCTTCCGATGAATGTGCCGGTGGTGCTAACGGCGGCCATAGGAGACGATGTGATGGTGCTGAACGCCAGTGTGGACTACTGGTACGACGGCGGCCAGAACCATACGCTATCCATGACCAGAATATCAGGCTCCTATGTTTCCGGCACATGGGCCGCTCTCGTGCCTCCGGAATCAGGGGGGCAGGTGCTTCACTACCGCATCAGGGCCACCGATTCGTCCGGAAATACCAACGCCACGCCGGAGTTCGTGAGCAATCTGGTGGATTCCTCGGCCCCTTACTTGATTCACAGACCGCAGAGCGTCATAAGCACCAACAGGAGCATTCCCATAAGGGTGGTGGCCATCGATGACGAGGGCGTTCTTGATGTCACTGTCTATTATCGCGGCGTGGGTGAGAGTACATATACATCTGTCCCTCTGGCGCTTACGCAGGGGGATGAGAAGTACGGCGTATGGACCGGCGAGATCCCTGCCCAGTC
>CAZKII010000083.1:1406-5668 GCA_964552865.1 uncultured Thermoplasmata archaeon
TCAATTGAGCCTCGTGGTCTCCAGATTCTTGGGCACCTTCGTCTCGTAGTTGAACTTACGGTATATGCTGCTCGCGAGGTCCAGGCTCTTCTTCTCCTCGCCGTGTGACAGTATTATCCGTTCGGGTCTCGGCTCCATGTTGGCCACATAGTTTATCAGCTGCTTTCTGTCGGAGTGGCCGGAGAACCCGTCGATTGTGGATATTTCCATGTTTATCTCCACTGTGATCTGCTTCCCCCTGCTGTTGAATGTTATCTCCTTCATGCCGCTCTGAACCTTTCGCCCGATGGTCCTTTCGGCCTGATAACCCACGAATATTATGCTGTTCTTCGGCTCGTCCGCCCATCCCTTGAAGTATTCCATGACCGGGCCTCCGTTCATCATACCGGATGTGGAGAGGACTATTGCGGACTCCGGGTCGTTTATTATGGTCTCCCTCATGTCCTGAGTCTCCACTCTGTGGAAGATCGGCGACAGGAACGGGTTCTCCCTGTTGTCCTTGAATATTCTGTTCTTCAGGCTGTTGTTCAGGAACTCGGGATAGGCCGTGTGGATAGCCGTGGCCTCCCAGATCATCCCGTCCAGATATACTGGCATCTCGGGAATCTCCTTGTTCCTCATCCGCTCCTCTATGACGAGCATGACCTCCTGACTCCTTCCCACAGAGAACACAGGTACGAGGACCTTTCCTCCTCTTTCATGGGTCCTTTTCAGGATGCCCTCCAGCTGGGCCGCAGCCTCGTGCCTGCTCGGCTGGTTGTCACCGTGTCCTCCGTATGTGGATTCCATGACCACCGTCTCCACCCTGGGGAATTTATTCACTGCGGGATTGAAGAGCCATGTCTTCTCGTACTTTATATCCCCTGTAAAAGCAACATTGTACACCCCGTCCCCTATGTGGAAATGAGCCACTGCCGAGCCTAGGATGTGGCCGGCGTTGTGGAATGTGAGCCGTATGTCCGGGGCGATATCGGTTGTTTCTCCGTAATTGATGGGGATTGTATGTATGATCTCCTTCTTTATCTCGTTGGATGAGTACGGCGCCTTCTTCCCGTCCGCGACCGCGACCTTCATGTAGTCCAGCTGAAGAAGGGACATCAGGTCCCTCGTGGGGGGTGTGGCATAGACCGGGCCGTCGTATCCGTACTTGTAAAGCGCGGGGATAAGCCCGGAATGATCTAGGTGGGCATGAGTGAGCACCACCGCGTCCAGGCTCTCCAGCGGCATGAGCTCCGGTACATTGAGGTATGGGGTTCCGAGGCCGGATGAGGAGACATCCACCCCGCAGTCTATCAGCACCTTGCTGTTCCTGGTCATCAGGAGGTGTGCGCTCCTTCCAACTTCCCTGTAGCCACCCAGAGCGGTCACGCGGACCCAGTTCTCGCCGTCTATCGTCTGTCTGGCTATCTTTCTCCCCACCTTTCTGAGGAACACCTTCCTCTCCTCTCTGGTGGTTCTGAGGAACGCCCGTATCTCGTTCACCGTCTTGGACGGCATGGGGGGTGCCCTGACCACGCTCGGGGCCCAGCCGCTCACCCTCTTTATCTCGTTCAGAAGAGAGCCCTTCTTCCCGATGACGATGCCGGGGGCCAGCGCCTCTATGGTCACCTGTCCGGTGGAGTCCTCGAAGAATATGTCCACGATCTTCGCCTCTTCGGGTATTATGGCCCTTATCTTCTCCTCCGCCTCCTCCGGGTCCAGCATGGTGCTCGGGTCAGGTCGTATCGATACTCTCTTTCGGAGTCCCTGAGCCAGCTTCTTTACTAGGTCGGCGTTCTTTGCGAACTCGTCCATGTTCTTCGTATAGATGACGATGACCGGGCCTTCGAAGTCTATGGCGCTTATCTCTATGTTTGCGGGCACTATCTTTTCTACGGCTGCCCTCGCCTCTTTCAGTATCCTGTCCACTCCCATTCAATCACATTCCTTGTGGTAATTTGTCTTTCTTCACTTTCATGCGTTTTACAAGCCTGATTACGATAAGTAAGGGTTTTTACTCGACCTTGAGCGCCTTCCGCCTCTTGTCGATGTCATCCTTCTTCATCTCCTGAAATCCCTTCTCCGGAGTGATGGTGGCCACCAGTATTCCGTTGCCGGAAGCCGCGTCCCTCCTCATGGCCATGGAGATCGCAGTGATGGCAAGATCAACGGTTTCCTTCAGGGTCATGTCCGGTTTGTAGTGGTCCTCGAGCACGCCGTATGCATAGGGCGACCCGGAGCCGGTGGCGGTGTAGAGGTCGTCTATGGATCCTCCAGCCATGTCGAGGGAGTAAACATGCGCTCCTTCGCTGTCCACTCCTCCAAGTATCAACTGCACCCAGTAAGGATAGTACGACCGGCCTGCCAGTATGTTCGATGTAAGGGTGGCGGCGGCCTTCACGCTCATGGGCGTACCGTTCCTTTTCAGGCTGTAGAGGGCGGCTTCGGCGGTGATGTATCTCGTAAGGGCCTGTGCGTCCCCCACACCTCCGGCGATGGTAAGACCTATGTTATCGGCCACCTTGAACAGTTTCTGGGTCGATTTGTGTGCTATCAGGGTCCCCATGGTAGCCCTCTGCTCCGTTGCCATTACGACACCGTCTTTGCAGGTAAGGCCTACTGTTGTGGTACCCTTCTTAATTTCATTCTCTGGATTTTGCACCATTTAAATTCACCTTCTGTGAGTCTTTCACAAAACTTAAGCCTTAATAAGGGAGCAACTATTTAAGGTTTCTGTTTACGGAGCGCAGCGAGGATGCAAACCTATTTATCCATCCGGCCCCATTTAGTGCCGATGAATATCGTTCGCATGGATGAGCTGGCCACTGCCGGGATCGAGGATTTTTCCACAGACGGCGTAGTCCGGGCGCTTTCCCTGTTCGAGCCGCTCTTCCTTCCTTTCTTCGTGGTCAGGAGGGAGGGTGAGCTCACCTGGAAGGACGAGCTGAATCTGGCGAGGGAGTACAGGGACCTCGCTTCGGAGGCCGGCTGTTTCGTATGGAGGCCCGGGTCCACTCCGCAACGCGTGCGCACTCCGCAGGAGCTGATCCTCGAACTGCGGCAGACCAGCGGCGATGTTATAGTTCAGCGGGCCGTTGATGTGAGGGCCACGGGCACCGCCGAGCTTCTACCGGATGGGGCTTTCAGGGTCGAGAGCAGGGAGGGCCTTCCCGGGGCCGGGGGCAGGAGTGATACCCTTACCGTTGCCGACGGAGAGATAATCGGCGGCGAGGAGGATGTGATAAGCGACGACGACCTCTCGATGATAAGGAGTGCCTTTTCCTCCCTTCCTGACGACCTCGTTGTTCACTGGGCGATCGATGGGGGCCTGCATGCGGTGTGGGCCGATGTGGCGGAAAGGGCCGAGGCCGAACCTGAGGAGGAGGAAACGGAACCGGAGGACGAGGACGGAGCACCCCTTCCAGCGCCTGTGCCGGAGACCGCACCCGGAATGAGACCGGAGCCATCAAAGGTCCGTTTCACCGCTGCTGAGATATATGTTGAGGTGGAAGGGGATGAGTTTCCTCATCAGGCCGACGGCGTGATCGTTCCCGCCAGCCGGTTGAGTTCCGCGCCGTTATCGGCCGATGCAACTTTACTGCTGCGGATCGAGCGGGACGAGGGAACGGAGGAGGTCTTCGAGGGTTTGAAGGGAGCGGACCCCCTCTCTTTCAGCGGAATCATACTCCCTCCGGTGTGCAGCGCCGAGGAGCTGGAGTACATGGTCCGGCTCATGGAGGGCCACGGCATTTACAGAACGCGCGGTTTCCGCATTCTGGCCACTGTCCGTTATCCATGCGCTCTGC
This sequence comes from uncultured Thermoplasmata archaeon, assembly GCA_964552865.1. Taxonomy (GTDB): domain Archaea; phylum Thermoplasmatota; class Thermoplasmata; order JAJSAE01; family JAJSAE01; genus JAJSAE01. Next base: position 5,192 of record CAZKII010000083.1, read on the forward strand.
TCGTTGCCGACGAGCTTCTGCGGGTCTCGGAGGGCCTGTTCGTGGACACGGCCGCATTGATCGACGAGATGTTCGGCGGTGAGTCCGCTTCTTCCGTGGTAAAAGGGCCATCCGCGCTGGCGCTGAAGAGGGCGGTCTCAATCCTGCAGGAGGCGGCCGACAGGGCCGACGGAGAAAAAACCGTCATATACTCCGTACCTCCCGGTCTCGAGAGCGAGATGGCCGCACTCCTTGTTTCGGGAGGGGCCAGAGCGGTCTCCACTGTTCCCGGAAGGATGGAGAGTACCGTCGATGCCGTTGCGCGGGAGGAACATCGCCTCCTTCTGAGGGAAGTGGGGCTGAGGCGATAACTTCACGCCTCCACGCTGTAACTTATGCTCCCTCCCCCTCTGATGTAAACCCAGAACCCTTCCGCTCCGGCGTAGATGTTCACGGCCCGATTCTGCGGGTCGTTGAAGTTGTTGAAGTCGAACTTAT
>CAZKII010000084.1:0-1773 GCA_964552865.1 uncultured Thermoplasmata archaeon
CCATCTGCGATTATCGTGCAGTTTCTGTATTCTCTTAAATCGGTTATGTTCCATGCGCCCTGAAAATATACGGTTCTGCCGTCCGACGGCTGAATCGGGTCATTGAGAAGGGGAGCCGATCCTGTCTGTCCTCCCCCACCCTCCATGACCGGAAATGAGGTTAGGAGCGTAAGAATAATGATTGTGATGACCAAGGCCCGCTTCATAAATCCGTATTGTTCAGGTGGTTAATAAAACTTGCCGCTGCCGTTTCCCCTCGCCAAAACTCTTAAAAACCCGCCCCCGTATGCACCCATGAAATAGGCGGTGATATGATATGAAGATCATCAGAGACGCCACGGCCGGAAGCGGAGAGAAATCGGACTGTAGCGTTACCGTGAGGCCATCCGACGGGCTGGAGATAGAGATAACCGGCTCCAGTGCTGCGTTTTTCAGGGAGAGCATGGTTGCGGAGATAAAGAGCGTTCTCCGGGAGCTGGCCGTTGATGCCGGCACCATCGAGGTGGCCGACAGGGGTGCGCTCCCGTTCTGCCTGAAGGCCAGAGTGGAGGCCGCGGTGAGAAGGGGGTCGGAATAATGGAGGACAGATTGAGAAGAAGCCGCCTGTTCCTTCCCGGCAACAACCCGAAGATACTTCAGGACGGCGGGGTGTTCGAGGCCGATTCCGTCATTCTCGACCTTGAGGATGCGGTGAGCATAAACAGCAAGGACGAGGCCAGAATTCTCGTGAAGTGGGCGCTCAGAGAGGTGGATTTCGGCGATTCCGAGGTCCTTATAAGGGTCAATCATCCGGAAACTCCATTCTTCGAGGCCGACATGGAGATAGTATCGCAGGAGGTCGACGGCATAGTCCTTCCCAAGGTGGAGAGTGCGGCGCAGGTGGAGGAAGTGGCCGCAGTTCTGGACAGAATAGAGGCCGAGAAGGGCATCGAAAAGAAGATAATAATCATAGCCACCATGGAGAGTGCGCTGGGCATAATGAACGCCTACGACATCGCCCGGGCCCCAAGGGTGGCCGCTCTCGCCTTCGGTGCCGAGGATTTCACCAAGGACATCGGTGCCGAGAGGACGCCGGAGGGGAAGGAACTCTGGTATGCGAGGTCCGCCATAGTGACCGCCGCCAAGGCCGCGGGGATCCAGGCTCTGGACACCGTGTATCCCAATGTTCACGACGACGAGGGCCTCCGCGCCGAGACGGAAGCGGTCAGGAGGATGGGCTTCGACGGAAAGAGCGCGATACACCCGAACCAGATAGGGGTCATTCACGATGTTTTCACCCCCTCGCTTGAGGAGATAAGGAAGTCGCTGGCAGTCATGGAGGCCATAAAGGAGGCCGAGGAGAAGAACAGCGGTGTCATCGCCCTCAACGGAAGGATGATAGATCGGCCCGTGGTGGAGAGGGCGAAGAGGATAATAAGGCTGGCCGAGGCCGCCGGAATAGATACTTCTGCGTTACCGGAGGAATAGAATGCCTGTTAATGCTGTGGGCAGGGAGATACCCCGTGAGATAGACGGGAAGAAACTCATCCCCTTCGGAGGGGCCTTTGCCAGAAAGCCGGAGGGCAGGCTCCACGCACCGAAGATACCTCCCCTCATAAGGCCGGGAGAGAGCAAGGTCCTCCCATCGCTGGATGCAGCCATCGAGAAGGCCGGGATTACGGACGGAATGTCCCTCTCGTTCCACCACCACTTCCGCGACGGCGACATGCTGGTGAACATGGTTCTCGAAAAGCTGGCGAAGAAGGGGGTAAAGGACCTCAAAATGGCGCACAT
>CAZKII010000084.1:1873-5543 GCA_964552865.1 uncultured Thermoplasmata archaeon
GGTCATCGCCGTAACGGACAACCTCGTTCCGTACCCGGCGCTTCCGTTCAGCATTCCTCAGACCCATGTGGACTATGTCACGACGGTGGATAAGATAGGGGTTCCGGAGAAGATAGTTTCGGGCACCACCCAGATAACGCGCTCCCCTGCAAGGCTGAAGATTGCGAGACAGGCCATTCAACTGATAAAGGAGGCGGGATACCTGAAGGACGGGATGTCGTTTCAGGCCGGAGCAGGCGGCGTATCCCTTGCGGCCACCAAGTTCCTCGGCGATGCCATGAGAAAGGAGGGCATAAAGGGTAGCTTCGCCATGGGCGGGACCACCAGATATGTCACCGATATGCTGAAGGAGGGCCTCATAAGCACCATATTCGACGCCCAGCTCTTCGACCTCTATGCTCTCGAATCCCTGAGAAACAATTCGAAGCATGTGGAGGTCTCCTCGGAGATGTACGCCGATATTCACACCAAGGGGACCATTGTCAACAGGGTGGATGTCTCGTTCCTCGGCGCCACCGAAATAGATACGGATTTCAATGTCAATGTCAACACTCACTCGGACGGCTGGCTCCTGCACGGCACGGGAGGGCATCAGGATGTGGCCGCTGGCTCCGACTTTACAATGATCCTTGCCCCCTCTTTCAGGGGCAGGGTCCCCATAATAACCGACAGCGTCACCACGGTCACGACGCCGGGCGAGACAATAGACGCCATAGTCACAGAGAGGGGGATAGCGATAAACCCGAGAAGAGAGGAGATACTGGACCGATTACACGGTTCTTCCCTCCCGATAATGCCGATCGAGGACCTTATGAAGAAGGTTCAGAGGATTACCGGAGTTCCGGAGAAGCCGGAGTTCGAGGAGCGAATCGTGGCGGTCATAGAGTACAGGGACGGCACCGTAATAGATGTCGTTAGACAGAAGAAAATGAGGTGATGATTTGGAGTTGAAGGAGTATGTGAAGAGCAGGTTTCCGGAGATTGAACGGATAAGCGATGTAGAACTGAGGGAGAAGACCGTAGCTGTCTGGGCCGAGGCCATGAAGAGAGGTGGCTGGACCAGCATGGACGATGTCCCTTTCACGCAGGTTGTTCCCGGCATGACCGACAGCCTCATCGAGCACACGCGCAGGGTCACCAGAATGGCCATTGCCGTGGGGGAGACGAGGGACGACCTGAACATGGACCTTCTTATTTCGTCGGCGATACTGCACGATGTGGGGAAGGCGCTGGAATATGAAAGGGGAGAGGACGGAGAGGTGAAGGTGGGAGAGTTCGGAAGGAGGATAAGGCATCCTGTTTCCGGCGCCGCCCTCGCCTACGAGATGGGCCTCCCGTATCAGGTGGTGCACGCCATAGCGGCTCACTCCAAGGAAGGGGAATTCGTTTACAGGACCCCAGAGGCCGTGGTGGTCTATCACTGCGATTTCATCGATTTCGAGGTTGCAAAGTCGAAGAGAGGGCTGAAGTGAGGTCTTATAATGGCGCTGAACGCTGCTGGCAGGGATATCCCGAAGGAGGTTGACGGGCGCAGGCTTAAGCCCTTTGCAGGTGCCTTTGCCACGCCTCCCGAAAAGGGAAGGAGAATGCACGCACCCGAGAAGCCGATGGTGCCCCCGGGACAGAAGAAGCTCCTGTCGTCCCTCGATGAGGTCTTTAACAGGATCGGGCTGGCCGACGGTGCGACCCTTTCGTTCCATCATCACCTGCGTGACGGCGACTTTGTGGTGAACATGGTCATGGAGCGCATCGAAAAGATGGGGCTGAAGGAGATAAGAATGGCCCATACTGCCCTCTTCCCCACCCACGAACCTCTTGTGAAACTGATAGAGAAAGGGGTGATAACCCATACGGAGGGGAGCGTGAACGGCCCCATAGGTCAAGCCATTTCCATGGGGAAGATGAAGGGTGTAGCCACTCTGCGCTCCCACGGCGGGCGGGTGAGGGCGATTCAGGACGGAGATATAGAGATAGACGCGGCCTTCATTGCCGCTCCCACCGCGGACGACTACGGGAACTGCAACGGCCTCTACGGCCCGTCGGCCTTCGGCCCCATGTCGTATCCTAGGATAGATGCGAAGCACGCGAAATACTCGGTGGTACTCACCGATAACCTCGTCCCGTATCCGAGTGTCCCCATAAGCATTCCGCAGCACCAGATCGATTATGTCGTACCTGTGGAGAGGCTGGGCGATCCCGAGAGGATAATGACCGGGACCATGAGGATAACCTCTTCCCCCACGAGACTGAAGATAGCCAGATATGCGGCGCAGATTGTGAAGGAGACCGGCTATCTGAGAAACGGCTTCTCGTTTCAGGCGGGTGCCGGGGGGATATCTCTGGCGGCCACGAAGTTCCTCGGAGAGATGATGAAAAAGGAGGACATACACGCCTCTTTCGCCAATGGCGGCACGACGAAGCCCCTCATAGATATTCTGAACGCCGGCCTAATCGATGTTCTGGTGGACGGCCAGACATTCGACCTTGTCGGGATAGATTCTCTGAGGAACAACCCGAAGCATGTGGAGATCGGGGCGGACTTCTATGCGAACATCCATAACAAGGGTTGCAATGTGAACACGCTGGATGTCGCGTTTCTGGGGGCCACCGAGATAGATACGGATTTCAATGTCAATGTGAACACCCATTCCGACGGTGTCCTCCTTCACGGCATAGGGGGGCATCAGGATGTGGCTTCCGGCACGAAGATGGCCATGATGCTCGTCCCATCCAGAAGAGGAAGAGTGCCTATAATAGTGGATAGGGTTCAGACGATAACCACACCCGGCGAGGTGGTGGATGTTGTTGTAACTGAGAAAGGTATAGCAATAAACCCGCGCCGGGACGATCTGCTGGAGGCCCTGCACGGCTCCTCACTTCCGATAATGACCATAGAAGAACTGAAGGACCGAATTCAGAGGGAGACCGGAAGGCCTAAAGAACCGGAGTTCGAGGACAGAATAGTGGGCCTCATAGAATACAGGGACGGAACGATTCTGGATGTGATCAGGCAGGTGAAGGTGTAGCTCAATCCCATCTGAGGATGTATGCGCAGTCTTCAGGGGCGTCGGCCGTGGTCTTGCTTATCGTCCCTCCGCTCTTGGTGACATCCATGAGGCCCCGTATGGCGCCCTCCCAGACATCGCAGAGGAATTTTTCGGTGCCGACCCCTTTCATAACGACCTTAACCTTTCTCTCGTCCAGCTTTTCTATTATTATGTCTCCGAAGTTAAAGAGGGTCTTGTAGTTGAGTCTGGCCTTTTCAAGGAGTTTTTCTATGCCGACAAAGGAGAATATGAACGAGAAGATTCCAAGATCCATGGCCGTATGCCTGGCCGCTTCGTAGACCTGTTTCCTGCCCTTGTTCTTTATCAGCCACTCGTAAAGCAGGTGATTCTTACTTATGGGGATCCATTCCCCGTCTCTGGGGGCTCTGCTGAGCCCGGCGAAGTTCATGGCGTCCTTCAGCCCGTCCTGGCCCCATTTTTTCCTTATGTATTTCAACTGGCCATTTATAACGGCCCCCTTGCACTTCCGATTGTCCATGTATGGCAAATGCCTTAAGTCCTATTTATTCCTTTGCACCTCGGATTTCGCTTTTGAAAGCATCGCGCACCCACCGAAATCTTTAAAACCAACCGCCGTATTGGGCAGTTTCGAGGCGTTTATA
>CAZKII010000085.1:0-5530 GCA_964552865.1 uncultured Thermoplasmata archaeon
TCCTCCACACCAGCCCCATCTCCCATGCCTCCTTTTCCAGCATCTCGAACCCGGCCAGATGCCCGTCCTCCAGAACTCCGAGGCCGGTCACGGCCCTGCCGGTAATAGTCAGTCCCGTTTCGCCGAATTCGAGGGAGTAATAGATGCCTCCCGGGACCAGCACCCTCTTTATCTCCGCCACCGCCTTCTCTTTCTCCGTTTCATCCAGATGGTGCATCATCATTGTGGAGAAGACCGCATCGAATGAGCCGTCCGGGAACGGAATGTCCGTTGCGCTCCCCTTCACGAAGCGGATCTCCGGGTGCTTCTTTTTCGCCCTTTCGAGCATCCTCTCCGACACATCGAGGCCGAACAGTTTTGCCTCCGGCTGTTCCTTCCGGAGCATATCCAGAAATGTTCCCGTGCCGCAGCCTATGTCCAGACCTTTCTCGAATGGGGCCACTCTCTCCGCGAACCTCCTCCGGACCTTCAATTCTCCGCCCAGAAACAGGTCTATGACGGGGTCGTATATCGGAGCGATGGCCGAGAGGATTTTGGTTATCAGGTGGGACACATGGCATTATAAGCGGGATGAATTTAAGCATTTTCTCAGGAGTTCTTCAGATACTCCGCGAGAACCCCTTTAAGAGCATTCAGAGATTTATCGCTATCGAGCACAATGTAAACCTTTCTTTCTTCCGCACTGCTGTCCGTGATGATAAGGAGCGGCTTGATGTTTCCTGCAAGATTCTTCTCCATGGGAACCATCTGGAAGTTCTCTATGGCTATCTCAATTGTTTTTTGTACCTTCGTCGGTGACCTTGAGATGAAGTCCGCAATCGGCCCTACAAGATAATGGATGGAAAGGTAAGGAATCTTAAGTTTGTCGCTGGCACCGTACCTCATGGCCAGAGACGGAGTTATTCTGACGGTATTTCCATCCACATCTATGCGCGTAGGCCGGAGAATTACATACACAATGGAGAGAACCACAGCAAAGTATATCGCATGTCCGAGCTGAAGGAAGATGTCGAAGCCCGCGGTGCTTGTTCCGGACTGGATGACTACACCAGCCACCATAAGAAGTATTACAGCAAATACGGCAACATTCATGGCGAGAGACAGGGTCACCCCGTTATCCGAGATTATAATCGCTTCAATTCTGTTTCCCCTTTTTCTTGCGAACACCTCGCCAAACGCCATAAGCAAAACCATCCATATCGCAATTATAAGGATGTCGATAGTCACACACGCTTTTGCCAGTACAGGGAAATAGAATATACTCAGAGGGCTGTTTACCAGTAATAGGATGAAAATAGCTCCCAGTGAGATCAGCACTTTCACAACATACCAGCCGTATCCGGAGGTTTTTTTGCCCATGGTACCTGTATCTATTCGTCATATAAATTTTTTCCCCTGCGGTTTTTTCGCACCTCGCGCAAAGCATAAAGCCCCCTCCTCCTTCCCCCATCCGTGAAAAAGAGCCTGTTCCCCCACGACGAGATGCGCCCCTCCCAGAGGGAGTTCTACACCGCCGCGGCCTCTTCCATAAAGAGAAACCGAATCCTCCTCGCCCATGTTCCCACGGGAATCGGAAAGACATCGGCCGTGCTCTCTGCGGCCCTTGAAAATGCAAAGGGCAGGAAGGTGCTCTTCCTTACGGCCAGGCGGAGCCAGCATCATGTGGTCATCGAAACGGTCAGGGCGATGGCCAGGAGGAATCCAGACCTATCCCTCTCTTGTGTGAGCGTCATCGCAAGGAAGGCGATGTGCATAAACCCCGCGGCCTCCGGCGCTGCGGACCATTCGACCAGATGCAGGGAGCTTATGGAGTCCGGGAGATGCCCCTATTATACCGAGCTCAGGCGAAATCTCCCATCCCTTTCCGATGAACTCTCTCATACCATCATGGATGCGAAGGAACTGGTCGAAGCCGGCGAGGAACGCGGTATATGCCCCTACTATCTCTCGCTTGAGCTGGCCGCCCGAGCCGATGTGGTGGTTGCTGACTACAACCAGATTTTCATGGGGTCGCTGCGCCCCTCCTTCCTCGGGAAGCTCGGTGTCCCCCTCGACAGGCTGATCCTCGTGGTGGACGAGGCTCACAACCTCCCTGAGCGGATAAGGCAGTCCCTGATCTTCCGCCCGGCTTGGGGCCTCAGGGCTGTTCTGAGGGATCCCGACACCGCTCCCCGGCTCCGCTATGCGGTTCTGGAGGTCCTTGACCGCTTCTCTTCCCTCTTTCCGGAGAAGGAAAAACAGCTGGTGTTCGAGGAGGCGCAGGGCCCGTGCAGGCCGCTTCTCTTCCAGAACGGTTCGGACGGCCATAGCGAGATGCCGCCACAGGTAATCGAGGATTGCGCCGGTATGCTGGAGGGCGAAGGAGCGGAGCTCCTCTCCTCCCTGTCCTCTTTCCTCAAACTCTGGTGCGATGAGAATGCGCCTGTGGTGAGGTATGTCGGGCCGAGGGGGCCGTACCTGAAGGCTCTGGATGTCCGCCCGTACGCAGGGCCGGTGTTCTCCGATGTTTCCGCCGCTGTTCTCATGAGCGGAACCCTTCATCCGGGGAGGTTTTACAGGGATGTTATGGGGATTCCGAGGGAGAGAAGCAGGGTCAAGAGGTTCGGCTGGCCGTTCCCGGTGGAGAACCGCAGGATCTTCATAGTGAAGGAAACCACAACGAGATACGCCGAGAGAAACGAGATCATGTACGGAGAGACCGCCTCGCTCATCGCTGCGGCGGTGGGAGGCATAAAGGGGAATGTGGCGGCCTTCTTTCCGTCCTACGAGGTCTTGAGGGAGGTGGAGCGGCTCCTGCCAGTGCATGAAATGGATTCCCGCATCCTTCTGGAGAGGAAGGGGATGTCCGCCGCAGCCCTCAGGCGGATAATGGCCAGCCTGAAGGCCGACGATGAGAACCTGCTGCTGGCGGTGCAGTCCGGCTCCCTTTCCGAGGGGCTCGATTACTCCGGCCCCGCACTCTCCGGCGTGATAGTGGTGGGCCTCCCTGTCCCTCCTCCAGACCCGGAGCGTCTGGCCCTCCAGAAACTCTATTCAGAACTTTTCGGAAGGAGTGCGGGGTTCCGGTACGCTTTCCTACAACCGGCCATCAACCGCGTCCTCCAGTCATCCGGCCGTCTCATAAGGGGAGAGGATGAGAAAGGGGTCATCGTCCTCATGGACAGGAGGTTCTCAGCCCGGCAGATAAAGGCCATGCTCCCCTCCGATTTCCGCCCCGTGATAAGCGAGAACATCGCCGAGGACTGCTCCCGCGCCTTCGAGGAATGGGGGGGAGAAACGCCTTAAATAACCGCTCCGTTCCCTGTTCGATGATTGAAATACTGCGCAGGTTCGGGCCGGCCGCCGTGAAGAGATGGAAGACCGACTCCTTCTCACTGACCACGCCCGCCGTTCTTTATGTGCATTCCGGAGGCCATAAATCTCCCGAGTGGGCAGATTGCATCCTCTCGGACGGTTCTTTCAAAGGGGAGGGGAAATGCGTCATGAACATGTCCGGCTCCCCGTTCTTTCCCGTGGATTCCGGCGGTTTTTCCATACCTCCCTTCGAGAAGAGGCCCGCCGACCTTCCGCTCAATCCTCCATTTTACGAGAACGAATACGCAGCCGTGGTCTATGACCCGAAAAAGGCCCCGCTGGACAAAGAGATGTATGTGATACCCGATGCGTGGCGGCTGTTTCAGGAGCCGGAGGGTCTGCTCTCCTTCGTTTCCTCCCTGAGGGAACGGGTGGGAAACCTGCCCATGATATACGCTCCGGGTGTGGCCTTGCCTAACAGGATTCCTTTCCTGATCTACACCGGAATCGACCTTCTGGACAACACCCTCGTCAATCTGTATTCACATAGCGGCAGGATGCTGCACTCCGAAGGATACAGCGATTTCCGGGAGGGACTGTGCCACTGCGAGCACTGCGCGAACGGGGACATACACGGCCACAACAACCTGACAGCGGAGGAACAGGTCTCTTTTACGAGGATGGCCGTTGAGAACGGAAGCCTCAGGGAACTGGTCGAGCTTCGTGGCTCCACCTCCGCCGAGCTGGTGGCGGGACTGAGAATAATGGATTCCTCTTTTTACCCCTATCAGGAGAGCGGCTTCCCGGTAACCGGCGGGAAGGTGAGGGCATATACCCAGCAGTCCTTGACGCGGCCGGACATAGTGCGCTTTCAGAGGCGGGTGAAGGAGAGGTACATACCCCCGGAAAGGAGAATACTCCTCCTGCTCCCGTGTTCGGCTAAAAAGCCGTATTCATCCTCCAGAAGCCACCGCAGGTTTACAGAGGCCATAGAATCCTCCGGAATGAAGGGAGCCGTGCATGAGGTCATAATAACCTCCCCCATGGGGCTGGTGCCCAGAGAGCTGGAGACATATCATCCCGCATCTGCCTACGACATACCTGTTACAGGGGACTGGACGCACGAGGAGAAAGAGATATCCATCTCGCTGCTGAAGGGGATGATGAAGGCCGGCAGCTATGACCATGTGCTCATCCATCTCGCCTACGAATTCATTGCTGAGGAGATCGAGGGAACGCTCACCGTAGAGGATGGAAGGCCCACATCCGGCGAATCCCTATCATTATTGACAAAGGCGTTGAGGGAGCTGAAGAGAGGCGCACGGATTCAGGGAAGGAAGGAGTACGCCGCTGCCAACATGCTCTCCCGGGCCTCGTTCCAGTTCGGAAAGGAGGGGGCGCGAAATCTTATGGAAGGAACCAGCGTTAAGGGGCGATACCCATTCCTGAAGATAATCGGTCCCGACGGGAGGCAGAGGGGGATGCTCACGGACAAGGGGATGATATCCCTCACTCTGGACGGTGCCCGTGCGCTCCTCGATGCAGGGGCCTACACTGTGGAGATACAGGACTTCGAGATCTCCGGCAGCATATTCGCGGTGGGGATCGACTCGGCCACTCCGGACATACGCATCGGGGATGAGGTGGTCGTAGCGCACAAGGGAGAGATAAGAGGGGTCGGAACCGCTCTCATGAACGGCCGGGATATGGCCGAGGGGAAGAGAGGCGCCGCGGTAAGGATGAGGCATCATGTATGAGCGGGCAAAACTTATTATATGACCCGTTCCATTCCCATCCGGTGAAAACATGGAGCTTACTCTGCTGACTGCCGTCTATATCATCCTTTCAATCTTCACGGGCGTGCTGGGCGCCCTCATACTCTATACCGACAGGAACAGGACCGCCGGCATAATCTCCCTGCTGGCCTGCGGCACCATAATATTCGTGGCCATAGCGTTCTGGTGGGGCGCCCTTATAACCGTGGCGCTCATCGCGGCCATAGGGGCCTACTTCTTTCTGGATAGTCAGGGGTATATCTGAGTACTTTCACTCACCCCCTCTGTTAATCCTCTTATATATCTTCAGCGTAGGTAGTATTGTGATAAAATGGCAGACGAATATGACTTCGAGGACGAAAGCTGGGAGGATGTGTATCGCTCCCTTGGCTGCGATGTCGAGTTCGACATCTGAAACCCTTTAATCAACATCAGGTTCACCTCTCTTTTTTCTTTTTTTA
>CAZKII010000086.1:0-5422 GCA_964552865.1 uncultured Thermoplasmata archaeon
CGGTAACACGGCCATACCTTAAAATATAACCACTTCTTCCCCACGGCCGAGGTCTTAACATGAAGCTCTTTGAATACATGGCCAAAGAGATATTCCGACGGCACGGACTCCCCGTACCTGACGGATATGTGGTAGAGAGTGCTGACGGTATAAAGGATGTGAAGAATCCGGTTGTGGTGAAGTCGCAGGTCCTCATCGGCGGCAGAGGGAAGGCCGGCGGGATAAAGTTCGCCGAGAATACCGACGAGGCCAGAGAGCACGCGGCCGCCCTTCTCGGCTCGGATGTAAGGGGATATACGGTGAAGCACATACTCATTGAGGATAAACTGGACATAAAGGACGAGTTCTACATCAGCGTGATGATCGACAGGAGCACGCGCATGCCCCTGCTCATCGCCAGCGCCGACGGCGGTGTGGAGATAGAGTCCGTTCCTGAGGACAGGATATTCAAAAGGAGCATCGATCCCACAATAGGGTACAATCCCTATATCGGAAGGGAGATGACGAAGTTCATGGGCCTTACGGGCGATGTGGCGAAGCAGGTCTCTTTCGTAGCCGGGAAGATGTACGAAATACTCCGCTCCGAGGATGCGGAGCTGGTGGAGATAAACCCACTTGTTCTGACCGGAGACGGTAAGGTCATGGCCGCAGACGGTAAGATGACGATAAACGACGACTCCCTGTTCAGGCATCCCGAGTATAAAGGGCACGACGAGGAACTGACTCCCATAGAGAGGAAGGCGAGAGAGAGAGGGATCGCGTTCGTGCAGCTGGACGGTGACATAGGGGTCATAGCCAACGGCGCGGGGCTGACAATGGCCACACTGGACAGCCTCTCGCTTCACGGCGGAAAAGCGGGCGTCTTCCTCGACCTCGGGGGAACGGACAGCCCGGAGATGGTGAAGAGCGCCTTCGAGCTCATGATGGAGGCGAAGCCGAAGGTGGTGTTCATCAATATCTTCGGAGGCATAACCAAGAGCGACACCGTGGCCACCGGGCTTAAAGAGGCGCTGGGGTCCATGGAGGTGAATGTGCCCATAGTCGCCAGAATAAAGGGAGTGAACGAGGAGGCCGCCATAGAGATACTCTCCTCTGTGGGGATAACCGCGGTGTCCTCTCTGGCCGAGGCGGCGGAGATTGCGGTAAGACGCAGGAACGAGGCGGCAGGAGGTGATTGAATGGCGATAATCGTAGATGAAGGCACGAAGCTCATAGTTCAGGGAATAACCGGTCATCAGGGCCAGTACCATACTGGGGCCATGAAGGAGTTCGGAACGAATGTGGTGGGGGGAGTGACCCCCGGCAAAGGTGGCATGAAGGTTCTCGGCGTTCCCGTGTTCGACACCATGAGGGAAGCGGTCTCCGCCACAGGTGCCAACGCATCCATCATATATGTCCCGGCCAGATTCCTAAAGGATGCCGCGTTCGAGGCCATAGACTCCGGGGTTAAGACGGTGGTCATCATAACGGAGCATGTGCCGGTGCACGATGCAATGGAGATTCTGGCGTTCTCCCAGAGAAAAGGAGTAAGGGTCATAGGGCCGAACTGCCCCGGAATCGCATCCCCCGGGAAGGCCAAGGTGGGAATCATGCCCAATTCCATATTCATGGAAGGAGATACCGGTGTGGTTTCGAGGAGCGGAACCCTGACATACGAGATCGTGAACTCTCTCACTGAGGCTGGCATAGGCCAGTCCACCGCGGTCGGAATCGGAGGAGACCCCATAATCGGCACGACATTCATAGATGCCCTCAGGCTCTTTCAGGACGACCCTCAGACGAAGAGAATCGTCATGGTGGGGGAGATCGGCGGCACCGCGGAAGAGGAGGCGGCCGAGTTCATAAAGGAGTATGTGACCAAGCCGGTCTATTCCTACATAGCGGGCCGGACTGCACCCCCCGGAAAGAGGATGGGGCACGCAGGAGCCATAATCGCCAGAGGCAGGGGCACGGCGGAGAGCAAGATAAAGGCCCTTGAGTCAGTCGGAGTGAAGGTCGCAAAGGTCCCCGTGGAGATTGCGGATCTGATAAAGAAAGACCTCTCTCAGTAGTCGAACAGGGACCTCTGTCCCTCCTTCTTTTCCCTTTTTTGGGTGTCAGCGTCGCTGCCGAAGACAACCCTGCCGTACTCCCCTCCGCCTCCGGGTATGACGGTTATTTTTCCCTCCCTGAAGGCTCTGATCGCGCCGACGACCTCCGCATCTCCCACCCCTTCCAGATCGTCAATGGGCGTGTCCACCAGCACGGCCACCTCGCTTCCGAACCTGTTAACAAGGGATTCCCATCTGGTCTGCACCCCTTTCGTATGCGTGGAGCCGTGGCCGAGAGCCAGTCTTATTATCTCTCCCAGAGGTATCAGGTGCAGGTATGGCGGGCGATACTCCGGGTGTTTCGGCTCGTCGTATGTGGCCAGCTCGTTCACCCTGTCCTTCACCCCCTTCTTTATCCTGCCGCCGCAGGTGCATTTCCATTTTCTGGTCTTCGCCTCCTGAAGGCTGTAGTGGGTGAAACAGCGGGTACAGGCGGTTTCGTTGTACTTCCCTTCTTCGGGGGGGAGGCCCACATTCAGAACGGCCCGCCCCTTCTTTCTCAGTATCGCATCTCTGAGCGATGAGAATGTGGCGTCGTCCATCTCGAACCTGTTGAACTCCCTCGCCAGCTTGTCCGGGTACTGGGAGTGGGCATCCGAATTGGTCAGGAAGGTCAGCCGCCTGAGCTCCTCTATTCTGTCGGCGTAGTCCGAGTCAGCACTGAGGCCGAGCTCCACGAATGATATGTAGTCGGTGTGGTCTCCGTAGCACTCCTTCAGGGAATCGTGGTAGGCGTACATGGCGGTCCAGGGGGTGAAGGCATGGCACGGCCCTATGAGCGCATCCACATCTCTGGCCGCCTCGGCTATCTCCTCCCCGCTCATCAATATCTTCGCCCGCCCGTCCCTGTCCATGTTGCTTGAACGGAGTATCGTCCTCTCCCTGAAGTCTTCCACTGCGGAAATGGAGGGGAATATGAGCAGATGATGCACCCTTCTTATGTCCTCCACCTCTGTGGTCAGAACGAAACGAACTCCTCCAAGCGCAAGGGTCCCCTCGTCTATTCTCTCCATCTCCTTTATCTCCTTCAGCCATGTGGGGTGAAGGGCGTCTCCGGTGGCCATGAGGTCTATCCCTTTCTGCTTTGCGCCCTCCGCCATGGCCTTCAGGTTCATGTTCTTGCTGACTCCGCCGGAGAAGCGGCCGTGTATGTGCAGGTCCGTGTTCACCAGCATTCTTTCACTCCCGTTTCCTCCATTCCGTTGCGATGAGGGCGATGGCCATTAGCTGGAGGGAGACCAGAGCCGCGGCGAAATAGATGTTCTGCCCCTCGGATTGGCCCGTTTCCTCTGTTGTGGTATTGCCGTAGCCGTCTATCTGTATGAAGTTGCTTCTGGCGGTGTAGTCAGTGACGGTTATCCTGTGCGTTGTTTCCACGCCTCCTATGGTGGTCTTTATCTCCAGCGTATCTCCCATGCTGCAGAAGTCCGGCATGTTCAGAAGCAGAACATAACCGCTTTCGTTGGAGACCGCAACCGCCTCCTTGCCTGTGGCCGGGTTGGTTACCGTGACGCCACCCATAAGGGTTTTTCCGGAGGTGGTATGGATGATCCCGTAGAGTTTCAGCACGGCGGGCACGCTTATTCCCGTCAGTTCTTCCTCATTGTACAGAGAGCCGTTCTTCCAGAGGTAGATCCGGACGGAGTAGTTGCCGGGCCCATCGGGGTTTATGGTGATTTGCGGGAAGCCTCTCTTTATTGCCGTCTCTTTTCCGCCGCTCATAAGGTAGGCCGTGCAGGTCAGGCCGGTGCCGTTCTCCGTTTCCAGATTCAGCGTGATGCTGCCGGGTCCGCTTTCCCTGTCGGTTATCTCGTAGCTGACATTCATCTCTATTCTGCCCGGTTCGTAGCGCTTTTCCATGGTTTCGATAAAATGGCCCCATTCCGTTTCCTGATAGAAGGTCTGGGTGGTGTAGTCGGAGAATACCTGAATCGGGAAATAGACCGAGATACCACCGGCATTCGCCGCTCTTATTCCGTTCTGGGGAACGGGGTTGGAGTAGTGCATCTCGAAGAATGTCTCGTTGTACTTCTCCGTGAGCGAACTCCCGGCGGAGTTCAGGAGATAGTCCACCTGTCTGAGCTTCTCTATGAAGTCCCGGAGGTCGTACATGGCCGGCGCTTCGTAGTTTTCGCTCCTGTTCCTCGCCTCCCAGATCTCGCCGTATCTGTAGGGGACAAGGGACGCCGCCGTTCTCATGTATCCGTTGAACTCGCCGATGAACGACGGGAACAGGGACATATTTGCTGCGGAGTATGTAACGGAGTAGGCGGAGTTCACCGAGGCCCAGCGGACATATCTGTCCACCATCATGCGGGAGGTCTCCTCCGGTGACGCCGAGAGGTCATCGAGGATCTCCGTATAGGGGAGCCCCTTCTCCGGCACATCCTTTTCCGAGGAGAGCACATAGTCAACGGAGCCCTGCAGGTCGTAGAGGACGGACATCGCCCCCATCCTGCAGGCATCGAAGGTCAGAATCTCCACATTCTTGCCGGTCCTCTCCTTTACATCGTCAAAGGCCCGTCCCAGTTCGGAGGGGGTGAGCACATCGGAGGGATGCAGGTCCCTGCAAACCCCTTTCCAGCCGTTGCCGTGCCCCCACAGGTCCACCCAGACATGCCTTGACGGGTAGTTCTCCATGCCCCACACCACGAAATCGCTCAGCTGGAACGGAGAGCCCGTGTTTATTTCGGTGGAGAAGAACGGGGCCGTGAGATTGACGATCTCACCGTTCTCCACGGAGAAAAGCCTGCTGTCCGCACTTCCGTTGCCGTCGTACAGGACTATTATGCTGGCCGTTGTGTTGGCCGCGAGCATCTCGTCGATATCGTCCTGCCAGGGGAGCGTGGGCGAGTTGTCGTTGGCCATCCATACGAGGAGCGTCCAGTCCGGCACGGTGGGCCCTATGCTTTCCCCGGGAGGTGCGGCCTTCAGCCCCTCTTCCGCGGCGAAGCTGCCCATAGCGAACAGAGATGGAATAATCATCACCATAACCAGCACAAGCGACAGGACTCTTTTCATGGGTGCAAATCGCATAAAGGGTATAAATGGTTTTGGGTGCGCCCGCCATTTGCGGGGCCGAGCGGAATCCAAACCTTTAAATCTTTCCTGCAATATACATGGCCGTGTCATTGATGCGGAGTTGATGCGATGCAGGAGAAATTTGTCTTGAGAAAGGAGAGGAACTTCATTAAAACGATAGTGTTCATGTGGTTTATCGTATTCCTTCTTGTTCTGTTGATGTATTACTCTGGCAAACGCCCCACCGATAACCTAATGGATGGGATAACAGCCTCTTTTATTGGAATCATAATCGCAGGCTCTCTTATGTG
>CAZKII010000087.1:0-5398 GCA_964552865.1 uncultured Thermoplasmata archaeon
TCCCCTACTTCATCCTCTCCAGCAGTATGGCCGGGCAGATGTTCTTGACCCCTCTTATGGAGCCAATCCTCCTCGATATGAGTTCCGAGAGTTCTATTCCGTCCCGCGTCCATATCTCGGCCATAATCATGTGGTCCCCGGTGGATGTGGAAACGGTGCGCACCTGCGGGAGCTTGGACAGTTCCCTTGCGGCATCCAGGAATCTGGCAGGCTCCACATCAAGGCCCAGGATGGTAACGGTTCCGTAGCCCCGCTTGGCCGGGTCGGTTATTATCGTATATTGCTTTATGACGCCGTCCCTTTCCAGCCTCTCCACCCGCTTCCTTACGGTGGACTCGCTAACCTTCAGCTCTTTGGCTATCTCTGTATAGGGCGTTCTCGCGTCCAGTTCCAGTATTTCCAGTATCTGCCTGTCTTTTTCGTCGATCATAGGACCATCTCGCTGCGATATTCGTCGAATATCGGCATATTATTTCCGATTTCCTTCCGAAAGATATAAGTACTTCGTACTATATATGCCTTTCGTCGTCAGAAAGGAGATATGAAAATGGAATTGACCGATACTGAGAAAAAGGTTCTGGATGCCATGAAGAGCACGGATGAACCGCTGAAAACCAAAGAGATAGCGTCTATCGCTAAGATAGATGAGAAGGAAAGCGCAAAGGTAATAAAGAAGTTGAAGGATAAAGGTCTGGTAGAATCACCCAAGAGGTGCTACTATCGACCTGTGAAAAATAAGGAGGAGATGAAATGGGAACAAAAGGAAGAGAAATGGTTGGAGAGAGAGCGGATGAGGTTATAGACCTTCTGAACAGAGCGCTGGCTGACGAATGGCTCGCGTACTATCAGTACTGGATCGGCTCGAAGATAGTCGTGGGGCCGATGAAGGGCGAGGTGATGGCGGAGCTCATGGAGCACGCGGCCGACGAACTGAGGCACGCCGACCTTCTGGTGGCCAGGATAATGCAGCTGGGCGGAACGCCCATCCTCAGGCCGGAAGACTGGTACAAGCTCACCAACTGCGGATATGAGGTTCCGGACGACCCTCAGGTGAGGAAGATACTCGCCCAGAACATAAAGGGAGAGCAGTGCGCGATAAACACATACAACAAGCTGCTGGCGCTCACGAGGGACTTCGACCCCATAACCAATGAGATGGTTCTCGGGATACTGACCGATGAGGTGGAGCACGAGGACGATCTGCAGGCGCTGGTGGAAGATCTGGAGAACATGAGAGGCTGATAGGATGAAGAAGATGACCGAGAAGTCCATTCAGGAGGCCTTTGCCGGCGAGTCCATGGCGCACATGAAGTACCTGATATTCGCGGATGTGGCCGAGAAGGACGGGAAGAAGAACATCGCCCGGCTGTTCAGGGCCATAGCCTACGCAGAGAAGGTCCACGCCACGAATCACGCCCGCCTGCTCGGGTATATCGGAAAGACGGAGGAGAACCTGCAGGCCGGAATAGACGGCGAGGGGTTCGAGATAGAGGAGATGTATCCCGCATATGCCGCGATAGCGAAGCTTCAGGGCGAGAAAGGCGCCGAAAGGGCCATTCACTACGCCGAAGGGGCCGAGGCGATACACAAGGAGATGTACGAGGATGCGAAGGAGGCGGCTCTTAAGGGCGAGGACATCGACGACGAAGAGGTCTATGTCTGCCCTGTCTGTGGCTATACCCACAGAGGAAAACCGCCGGAGAAGTGCCCTGTCTGCGCGGTACCCGCGGAGAAGTTCGAGAAATTCTGAAAAGGAGGTATGACCATGATAAAGGATACGATAAAGAGCGGAGACTGGAAGGGCGAAAAGCATGTTCCGGTCATAGAGGTCGTGGAAAAGAGGGATGACACCTTTAAAATAGAGGTGAGCGTGGGAAAGGAGATAAAGCACCCGAACACCGTGGAACACCATATCTCCTGGGTGGAGCTCTACTTCACCCCCGAGGGAGAGCAGTTCCCGAAGATGGTGGGCCGAGCGGCCTTCTGCGGTCACGGCGACATGATAACCGAGCCGGTGGCTGTGTTCACATTCTCCCCCGGAAAGAGCGGAAGACTGCACGCCCTCTCCTTCTGCAACATACACGGCCTGTGGGAGAACGAATACGAGTTAAAACTTTAAAGAGGTGAGAAACATGGTAGTAATAGGAGAGAAATTCCCGGAAATAGAGGTGAACACCACGCATGGGCCGAAGAAACTTCCCCATGCGTACAGCGGAAAGTGGTTCGTGCTGTTCAGCCATCCCGCCGACTTCACGCCTGTCTGCACCACAGAGTTCTACGGAATGCAGGTGCGGCTGGATAAGTTCAGGGAGCTGGATACCGAGGTGATCGGCCTCAGCGTGGATCAGGTGTTCAGCCATCTGAAGTGGATGGAGTGGATAAAGGACAACATGGATGTGGAGATCGAGTTCCCGGTCATTGCGGACGACAGGGGGATGGTGGCCGAGGCTCTCGGTATGATCCCTCAGGGCGCCAGCATAACGGCCAGAGCGGTCTTCATAGTGGACCCGAAGGGGACCATCAGGGCCATAGTCTACTATCCCGCCGAGGTTGGAAGGGACTGGGACGAGATACTCAGAGCCCTGAAAGCGCTGCAGACAAGCGATGCCAACGGCGTTGCGCTCCCGCACAAGTGGCCCCAGAACGAGCTCATAGGCGACAGGGTCATAGTCCCGCCCGCATCCACCACCGAGGCCATAAAGCAGAGGAACGAGGCCAAGGCCAAGGGAGAGATCGAGTGCTACGACTGGTGGCTCTGCCACAGAAGCCTTTAACCACAAACCCTTTTCTTTCTTTTCATAACGCTTTAATACCACCGCTCCATTGTTCGTTCATGGAAAGACCCACATGGGACGAGTACTTCATGGAGATGACCCGCATAATCGCCAGAAGGTCCACATGCCTGAAGGCGAAGATGGGAGCCGTTCTCGTGAAGGGCCAGCGCCTCCTCACCACCGGTTATTTCGGCCCCCCCAGAGGGATGAAGCACTGCGATGAGACCGGATGCATTCGGGACGAGATGAAGCTTCCCGACGGGGTGCGGGTGGAGGTCTGCCGCGGCGTTACCGCCATTCAGAACGCCATAATTCAGGGTGCAATCTTCGGCATAAGCATAGAGGGGTCCACGCTATACACGACGCATCCCCCGTGCAACATATCGGCCCAGATGCTGGTGAACGCAGGGATACGAAGGATTGTGATTGAGAAGGGATACCCGGAGGGCCTTGCGCTGAAAGCCCTTGTGGACGCGGGGATCGAGATAGATGCCAGAGCGCCGGATTCGGAGCACAACAGCCCCATGATCGAAAGGGTTTAGGTGGTTTCATGGTCATCGCACAGGTGGTTGTCAGCGTCCTCGGTGAAGGGACCAGCGTCAGCAGGTATGTAAGGATCGCTCTGAAGGCCATGAAGGAGAGCGGGGTCAAGGTAACTCCCGGCCCCATGTCCTCTGTGATCGAGGCGGAAACCGTGGAGGAGATACTGGAAGCGGTGAAGAGCGCTCACCTCGCAGTGGCCGCAACCGGTGCGGGAAGGATAATCACCGAGCTCAAGATAGACGACCGGAGGGATAAGAGGGCCACGGCGGAAACGAAACTGAGGGCAGTGGAAGGGTTCGACGGGAGTTGATGGCTCCATGCTCGGGGAACTCCTGATCATAGGCGCCACCGTTCTCTGGGGCATGTCCAACATCCTTCTGAAGATGGGGATCGGCCGGGGGATGGAGCCGGGAACCGCCAATGCGGTGCAGACAGGGACAAGTGCGATATTCATGGTCCTTATCTGGCTGATCGTTCTTTTCGCCGGGATTATACCGTTCCCCGTGATCTCATTATCCTCCCTGTTATTCCTTCTTGTGGGGACCTTCGTCGGCCTCGGCCTCGGGACCACCCTCTATCTGATGGGCCTGAAGCACATCGACGCGTCCATGGCCTCTCCCCTCTCTTCGACATCCCCGTTCTTCGTAATCATCATGGCCATCCTTTTTCTCAACGAGACTGTCACCGCGCTTCTCATCATCGGGACCGTTCTGATCTTTCTCGGCGTGGCCTTCATCGGCAGGAACAGGGGGGAGAAGAAGGTATCCAGAAGGGGCGTGATTCTGGTGGGCATCGCTCCGCTGTTCTGGGCCGTGACGGTGATATGCTACAAGATAGCCCTTGCGGACATGGATGTCTTCACCGCCAACGCAATACGGATGACGGCCCTCGGCCTCTCGCTCTGCATCTATGTGACTCTGAACGGGCAGGGGTGCATGGCCAGCGGCAGAAAGGCCTTCCTTCTCGTCTCCGGGGCCGGGATGTTCAACTATGTGATCGGCGGCACCATGTTCCTCGTGGGCCTCATGATGGTAGGTGCGTCCAGAGCGTCCCCCATATCATCGGGTACCCCTTTCTTCACCATGCTATTTGCGTATATGTTTTTGAAGGAGAAGCTGAAGAAATCGTACATTCTCGGGGGAATACTCATAGTGGCCGGGGTTATTCTTATATCGATGTGAAGGTTTTTCGCGCCTCGGTATTCTTAAATAGCTCCTTGTGAATATGCCCTTTGATGTGGGATATTAATGCTACCCAGAATCCGATGGATATATGTGGACAGACCCATTATGCTGGACAGGGGTTAGATAAATGAGTGAAAAAGAAAAACATCAATATTCATATAAACAGTCTCAAAATTTTTTACCATCGTCAATCGGGATGATCATACTATTTATCTTCCTACTCCTCATTATAATGCCAGAACTGATACTTTTGTTTATTTTCATAAATCCATTCATAGGATTCTGGGCAATTTTAGTTTGTTACGACATAGGAAAAATAGATCATGGTGCAGTTTGGAATAAAATGGATAAAATAGGGATGGCTCTCGCTACCATTGGTACTATATTATTTCTATTGCCACTTCTTGAATTTGTTTTTGGTTTGTCTAATGGATTTTCATTAATATTACTTGGATTCGGTTTTCTCTTGTCTCTTTTAGCTCCTGTTATTATGATAATTAAGGAAAAAGAGATCAACATCAAATCATCAACGCTGTTTGTTCTCAGCATTTGCCCATCGATGTTGTTTGTCAGTGCATTCTTGATAAACAAGACATGGGTTGTTTCCCTGATGGTTCTGGCCACCTTATTATTGCTACTATGGTCTGCTATTATGTATTATGCTCGAACAAATAAACTCTCTTGACTCCTCTTCTGCGGGGTCGAGAACGGAATACGAGCAGATATTGGCCAGATGTTGAGCATACGGAAAATGGCCGGCGTGATTCTAATATCGATTTGATGGGTGGGCAGGCTCCCAAACCCTTATATCTCACCTGTTCCATAACCATTCGTTCAGTTTCCGTCCGTTGCGGTTGTGATTGAAATGGGAAGGCCGATATTCGAGTTGAATGAGGA
>CAZKII010000088.1:0-5389 GCA_964552865.1 uncultured Thermoplasmata archaeon
TCTGCGGATCTGGTGTTTGTCGAGATTGTGGAAAACGAGACCCACGAAGTCACTCATCTTATTGAGAGTTCCAATAAGTACACATGGGAGTATATCGATTCCAATAACGACGGCCTCATAAACACGGGAGATAGAATCAGATTATATGTGGATGCGGAGTACTGGGCACCGGGAAACCAGTTTCTGGTCAAGATGAATGTCAATGGAACCAAGAGCTACTTCATGGGCCTATTCTATATATGAGTGGAAGCTAATGTCTGGAAGAAAGTGATTGTACCAACCAGACGAGGATTTTAAAATAGAGAGAAAAAAGGGTTTTATCAGTAGCTCGGGGGCTCCTGCTGCGGGGGTTGATAGGGCTGCTGCGGTTGCGGCTGCCCGTATCCCTGCGGCGGGGCCTGCTGGTTCGGCGGAGGCTGATAATAGCCGGGTGCCTGCTGAGGTGGTGCGTACTGCTGGGGCGGTGCCTGAACCGGCGGCGGTGTCTTCTTCCTCCCTGCGGCGAAGGCGATCACGGCCACAAGAAGGATTATCACTATCAGAATGATCGGAACGGGGCCCGCATATCCGAGGATTCCGAGGAAGCTTCCCGCATCCTTCGCTTCTCGTATCTCCTGATTGGTCACGGTGGTTCCGGCCTTTGCGATCTTCTCGAATGTTCCGTCGCCGTTTTCGTCTATTTTAACGGTGGTCGCATCGGTGGCTCCGGTTATGGCCTTCTCCCAGTCCACGCTGTACAGATGGGCCACGCCTTTGCTGATCTCTATCCCCGCGGCGCTTACGGTGGTCTCCACCTCGTCTGCGATCTCGGTGATCTGCAGGGCATAGGTGCCGTTCCCTGTCCCCGTCACCAGATATGTGAAGTCGTCGATGTTCGCAACGCCGTCTATGAAGTACTCCTCTGTCTCCCCGTCATCGCTCAGGAGCTTGCCACCGGGTATCTGCTCGTAGAACTGGCCGTTCAGGTATCCGAGCATGTTTCCTGCCGCATCCTTTATGAGAAGGTCGGCTGGGCAGTCCAGTTTGAGACGGAGCGCAAGGTGTTCCGGTGTCTCCGCCGGAGGCTCATCCGTCTGGGGCGCGGGGCCGGGTTCGGGGAGCTCCGCCGTCCACATTCCATATGTTCCGGTGTAGTACTCCGGTCCGTCTATCCACGCTATTCTGCCTCCGCCGAGGGAAATACCGAATATCCTTTCATAGATCGGAGAGACCTTCATTACCTTCTGGGCCTGAATGTCGTAGAGATAGACCACCGCTCCTTCTCCGCCGTACAGGGTGTTGTTGTCGGCGGACCACGCCACGAAGTTGCCGGATATGTCCAGGAATCCCGGGTCGCCCGCCTCTCTCAGGGCGGTTATGGTCGTGTTATCCGATATCTTATGTATCATAACATACGAGTCCTTTCCGAAGTTGGCCCTGTTGAAGTATGTGATGTAATCCCCACTGATGCGCACCCCGATGGCGTTGTAGTCCGCAACCCATGTGTTGGTTTCGCTGTCCAGATTATAGACATACCATGCGTTCAGGGTGTCATTGAAGTAGGCGATGTTTCGGCCGGATATGTCCGGGTTCGTGCCGGAGATATTGAGCAGCACCTCGCCCGTCCTCACATTGCTCACCATGACATAGGTGCCGAGTCCGGGATAGTTCTCATAGGCCACCAGCTCCCCGTCTATCCTCGGGAAAAGGTCGTCGCCGGGGTTGGTGGTCACACGGGTTATGTTCTTCAGGGAATAGGAGTAGTAATACAGGTCGAAGCCCGTTTCGGCAAAGTTCCTGTCGTCGGACCAGACAACGCCGTAATCACCGGTGCTCGGGTATATCTGCCTGTGGCCGTCGAGGTATGTGACATTGGTCATGGTCCTGTTGTACTCGTCCCACAGAACGATGTCCTCGTCGGTGGAGTCACCGGAGGGGCGGCTGTAATCCCACGCCATGTGATAGCCGGAGCATTCGAAATAGGCCATTCCGCCGTCGTTCTCCAGGATCATCCTGGGCTGAAGGTCGATGGATTCGTAGTCTGCGGCCGCTCCGTTCTGAATCGGTATCATGGAGAAGAACAGAAGGCCCAGTATCAATAAAGTCAGTGCTCGCTTCATAGGTGCCTGATGCGGACTATGTATTAATATTTTCCCTCGAGAAAAAGCAGGGTTGCAGAATTTTGCAAAACCGCACCCAAAAACTATATATGCAGGTGCTTTATCCGGCGGCAAGAGGTGATAAAATACCAGAAAAATCACCCCGCGACCCCGGAACACATGTTCCGAAAAACCGAATTTTTGACAGATATAGGAGGCGCTACCCATGGCACAACGAGGTATAAGAGAATATGACGCGAAGAGAATGATGGCCAGACATCTGAAGGACTATTCGGACAGAGTATCGGTCCCCGAGAAGGTGGTCCTGATATGCCCGGATACCGATATGGACGAACTGGCCAGCCGGAATCCCTGGTTGAAGGAGGAAAGGCTGGTGGTGAAACCGGACCAGCTGTTCGGAAAGAGGGGAAAGAACAACCTCATCCTGCTGGATGCGGACTTCGAGGCGGCGAAGGCCTTCATCCGGGAGAAGATGGGGCAGACCATCACGGTCGGAAAGACCACCGGGAAGCTCTCCCACTTCCTTGTGGAACCGTTCGTGCCGCACGAGGAGGAATACTATGTGGCCATACGCTCGGACAGAGACGGCGATACCATCTACTTCTCTTCGGCGGGAGGCGTGGACATAGAGGAGAACTGGGATTCGGTGAAGTCCCTCCATGTGCCCATAGAGACCGACCCCGCGGAAGTGGATGTCTCGCCTCTGGTGGCGGAGCTTCCGCCGGACAAAAGGGAGATAATCGCCGACTTCCTGAAGGCGCTCTTCCGGTTCTACGCCGACCTCGGGTTCGCCTATCTCGAGATCAATCCCTTCACCCTGAAGGGCGATCAGGTAATACCTCTGGATACCGTTGCAAGGCTGGACGACACCGCCGCTTTCGAATGCGGTAAGAAATGGGGTGACATAACATTCCCCGCTCCCTTCGGCCGAAGCCTCAGCAAGGAGGAGGAATACATAAAGATGCTCGACGAGAAGAGCGGCGCATCCCTGAAACTGACCATACTCAACCCCAAGGGGAGGGTGTGGACCATGGTGGCCGGAGGCGGTGCTTCCGTGATATACGCCGACACCGTGGTTGACCTCGGATTCGGGGAGGAACTGGCGAACTACGGGGAGTACAGCGGAAACCCCACAACGGACGAGACATACGAGTACGCAAAGACGATAATGGACCTGATGACACGGGAGAAGGATCCCCGCGGCAAGGTCCTCATAATCGGCGGCGGAATCGCGAACTTCACCGATGTGGCGAAGACCTTCACCGGCATAATCATGGCCCTGCGGGAGTACGCCGACAGGCTGAAGGAGAACAATGTCAAGATATATGTGAGAAGGGGCGGGCCGAACTACAAAGAGGGCCTCAGGAAGATGAAGGCCGTGGCGGAAGAGCTCGGTCTGGACAT
This sequence comes from uncultured Thermoplasmata archaeon, assembly GCA_964552865.1. Classification (GTDB taxonomy): domain Archaea; phylum Thermoplasmatota; class Thermoplasmata; order JAJSAE01; family JAJSAE01; genus JAJSAE01. The sequence goes on from CAZKII010000088.1 coordinate 3,504, forward strand.
GGAGGTTTACGGCCCGGAGACGCACATGACCAAGATCGTGAGAATGGCACTGAAGCCGGAGGAGGTGAAGGCATGAAGGAGGATTACACGCTTTTCGACAGGGATACAAGAGCGATAGTTTACGGGATGCAGACCAACGCCATCCAGAGGATGCTCGACTTCGATTATGTGTGCAGGAGGGAGATGCCCAGCGTTGCAGCCATCGTGAACCCCACCAGAAGCGGCCTGCACAAGGCGTTCTACGGCACCAAGGAGATCCTGATACCGATGTACAGGACCATCAAGGAAGCGGTGGAAAAGCACCCGGATGTGGATGTGATGGTGAACTTCGCCAGCTTCCGCAGCGCATACCCCACCAGCAAGGAGGCGCTTGAAACGGATGCCATAAGAACGGTGGTGATAATCGCAGAAGGTGTCCCGGAGAGAAGGGCGAGAGAGCTCAGGGCCATTGCGAAAAAGAGGGGAAAGTGGATAATCGGCCCTGCGACCGTGGGCGGCATAGTCGCGGGAGCGTTCAAGATAGGGAACACCGCGGGAACACTGGATAACATAGTGGAATCGAAGCTGCACAGGCCCGGAAGCGTGGGCTTCGTCTCCAAGAGCGGCGGCATGAGCAACGAGATGTACAACATAATCTCCAGAAACACGGACGGGCTCTACGAGGGAGTGGCCATCGGCGGCGACAAATACCCCGGTTCCACCCTGCTGGAGCACCTGCTGAGGTACGAAAAGAACCCGGAGATAAAGATGCTGGTCTGCCTCGGAGAGGTGGGCGGAAAGGACGAGTACGAGATCGTGGAGGCGATGAAGCAGGGGAAGATAACCAAGCCGCTGGTGGTGTGGGTCACCGGAACATGCGCAAAGGTATTCCCCGCAGGCGTCCAGTTCGGCCACGCAGGGGCCAAGGCGGGAAGCGATGAGGAGACCGCGGACGCAAAGAACAGGGCGCTGAAGGAGGCCGGAGCGATTGTGCCGGAGTCCTTCGACGATTTCGGAGAGAAGATACACGAGGTGTATGAAAAACTGGTGGCCGAGGGAAAAATAGTTCCGAAGCCCGAACCCACCGATGTCCCGAAGGTACCCATGGACTACTCGAAGGCCCTGAAGGAGGGGATCATCAGGAAGCCGACGACATTCATATGCAGCATCAGCAGCGACCTCGGCGAGGAGCACAGTTATCTCGGCGTGCCCATAAGTCAGGTGATCGGCGAGGGGATGTCCATAGGCGACATAATCGCCATGCTCTGGCTCAGAGAGAAGGTCCCCAAGTACGCATCCGACTTCATAGAACTGGTGATAAAAATAGTGGCGGACCACGGGCCGTGCGTATCCGGAGCGCACAACGCAAGGGTCGCATCGAGAGCGGGGAAGGACCTGGTCTCTTCGCTGGCCAGCGGACTGCTTACGATCGGCCCGAGATTCGGCGGTGCAATAGACGATGCTGCGAGGTATTTCAGAGACGCACAGAACCGGGGCCTCACCGCCGAGGAGTTCGTAAAGGAGATGAAGAAGAAGGGAAAGAACATCTCGGGGATCGGCCACAGGATAAAGAGCGTGCAGAACCCGGACAAGAGGGTGGAGATCCTGAAGAACTACGCAAGGGAGAACTTCCCGAACCTGAGCCTTCTGGACTACGCCCTTGAGGTGGAGAAGGTGACCACGGCCAAGAAGAACAACCTCATTCTGAATGTGGACGGCTGCATCGGAATCCTCTTCGTGGACATGCTGAGGGGCCTCGGCCACTCCGAGGAGGAGATCGGGAAGATAATAGACAGCGGGACCCTCAATGCTCTGTTCGTCCTCGGCCGCAGCATCGGGTTCATAGGCCACATAATCGACGAGAAGAGGTTCAACTCCAGACTGTACAGGCACCCGTGGGACGATGT
>CAZKII010000089.1:0-5379 GCA_964552865.1 uncultured Thermoplasmata archaeon
GAACAGGAACCTCCTTACCTCCGTGCCTTTTCCATCCGACAGAGCGATGTATGCCAGTCCAACCGGCTTTTCCTCCGTTGCACCTGTGGGGCCCGCGATACCCGTGGTGGACACCCCTATGTCCGCACCGGAGAGACTTCTGACGCCCTCGGCCATCTCCCTCGCCGTCTCCGCGCTCACCGCTCCGTACTTCATCAGGGTTTCATGCCTCACGCCCAGCACCCTTTCCTTGGAATGGTTGGAATAGGCGGTGACGCCCAGAAGATAGAAGGCAGACACCCCGGGGACGGAGACAATGCTTTCGGAGATAAGGCCGCCTGTGAATGACTCGGCAACCGCAAGGGTGAGCTTACTTTCAATCATAAGAGAGGCGATATCACTCCACATAGCTATCAGCCCGTGCGATCTGGCGGATGCGTTCAACTCCCTTAATCTCCTCCATGACCTCCACGACGCCGCGCGGTACGAGCTCCTGCCAGTTCTCACCTGCAATCATCCTCCTGCGAACCTCCCGGCCGGAATACTCCTTCCTGTTGAAGAACGGGACCTCTTTCACGGCATACCCCTTCTCCTGAAACAGCCGCTGGGTCAGGGGATTGTTGGACAGAACAAGGTCGAACGGCGGTGTAAGGGACTCCACATGGGAAACCCATTCGGAATATATGCTGAGGTCGTTTATGGGGATCAGATAGTAATCGAATATCTCCTCGTCCTCCAGAGAACGGGAGATCATGAGGTGCCTCTCACCTGCGGTGAACGGATTGGAGGTGGAATGGGAGAGCTGTGCGCTCCCTATGCCGATTATGAGCTTGTCACACTCCTCTATGACCTTCTTCACCATGTTCAGGTGGCCGAGGTGAAACGGCTGGAATCTCCCGATTACAAGGGCTCTCTTCATTATACCTCTCCTTAAATCAGTTGGGTGACGGTGCCGGCGACGGCACGCCAAGCCCGCCCTTCTTCTCCTTGGGGGCCACCACGGCCGCATCCACCATATCGCTGAGTTTCTTCAGCAGGCGCTCCTTCTTCGGGCTGTCCACCAGCGCGTGCTCCAGCACATCGCGGAGGTTCGCCACCGGTATTATCTCCAGCTTCTTCCTGTACCTGTCCTCAATAAGGACATCGCGCATGTTGGCAAGGGGGATGAGGGCCTTTTTTATCCCCATCTCCGCAGCCGCCTCCAGTTTTGCGGTCACGCCCCCAACCGGAAGGACCTGCCCCCTTACGCTGAGGGAACCTGTCATCGCAACCGACTGATCCACCGGAACATTCTCCAGAGCGGAGATTACCGCCGTGGCCACGGATATGGACGCGGAATCCCCTTCGACCCCTTCGTATGTCCCTATGAACTGAACATGCACATCGTGGTTGGAGATGTCCTCGCCCGTGTACTTCTTGACAAGGGCAGAGACATTGAGCACGGCCTCCTTTGCGATCTCTCCCAGCTTGCCCGTAGCGATGATCCTGCCAGCGGACTTGGTCTGGGCCGGAGTCACCTCCGCCACTATCGGGAGGACGATGCCGGAATACTCGTTCATGCTGCTCTCCGCATTGAGGGCCGCGAGGCCGTTGACCATGCCCACTGCGGTCCCCTCGGTAACGAAGGTCTTGTACTCCTTTCTCGCACTGACGAATCTGTCCGCCACCTGCTGTTCCAGAGAACGGGCGATGAGCTTAGCGTCCAGAACATGCTGGACATCCACGAGGATGCTGTTGGTCTCCCGTGCCATGTCACCTGCAACGCGGATAAGGCCGCCGAGCTCTCTCAATCGGAGGGTCAGGCGCCCCATTCGGCCGGAACGCCTCTGGGCCTCGTGGATTATCTCGGCCACGGCATTCTTCGTGAAGTGAGGTATCTTCCCGTCCTTTATGACCTCCTGTGCCACGAACCGTATCAGCTTCTTGCGGTTGGCATCCGTATCGGGCATGGTGGTGTTCATGTAGATCTCATAGCCGTAGCCCCTTATTCTGGACCTTAGAGCGGGGTGCATCCCGTTTATGGCATCCAGATTACCGGCGGCCACCAGTATGAAATCGGTGGGAACCGGCTCGGTCTTCACCATGGCCCCTGCGCTCCTCTCGCTCTGCCCCACTATAGAGAATTTTCTCTCCTGAAGGGCCGTGAGAAGCGACTGCTGGGACTCCATTCTGAGCGTGTTGATCTCATCTATGAAAAGGACACCTTTATGGGCCTTGTGAATCGCCCCCGCCTCCACCCTCTCGTGGGCAGGGGTTTCCAGCCCTCCGCTCTGGAACGGGTCATGCCTCACATCACCCAGAAGGGCACCGGCATGAGCACCGGTGGCATCGATGAACGGAGGGAGCTCCCCGGGCGTGTGGCTCACGAGAAGCTTGGGGATGTTGTTCGTCTCGGACTTCTGGCCCGACGACCTCATTATCAGGAAAAGGAACGCTGCACCGATTATCCCTATCAGCAGAATGGACGGGTCTCTCGTGGGAGAGGTGAGGTAGAGGATGAACGCCCCGATGATTATGAAGAATATGAACATGCTCACGAATGCGGCCTTCTGCTCCTTCCTCTGGAGGGCTTCGGCCTTCTGGGCATTGACTATCTGCTTCCCCTTGCCTGCGGGAACCTTTCGGATGCGGGGCTCGTTGGGGTCGTCCGGGTTCGGGTAGGCCAGAATATCCTCCAGCTCGTCTTTCGGCAGGAACTCCACCATGGAGTTGGCCAGCATGGACTTTCCGGTTCCGGGCTCTCCGATAAGCATCACATGGCGCCTCTGCTCCGCCGCCTTCTTTATGACGCGTACCGCCTGGTCTTGGCCGATGACCTGATCCGCCATGCGCTCCGGGACGGGGATTTCCGCAGTGGTCCTGAACTCCTGCTTCTCCATCCATGTGTAGATGTCCTCGGAGCATATCTCATCTTCTTTGTCCGCCATCTCTTCACCTTTGTAGATTCAATATAAGTAGTATGGGTAAATAAGCATTTTGGTCGTATAATCGGAATTGGTAATTCGCTCTTCCCGGTGGCTAGCTCCTGATTTTCAGTATTTGGCCCAGAAAATCCCCGGCGTTCTTCAGCGCCGCCTCCCTGCTCGACGGATAGGAGAGAACGCGGGCCTCCACCGCTATGACATCTCCCCCGGATGCGAGAGAGAAACGGCCCAGATAGGCCTTCTGCTTGTCGAGCCGGAAGTGGAGGATGTTCTCCTCGTCGAGCCTGCCTTCCAGAGTCTCCAGAACGCCCGAGATCACTTCTGCTGGCAGAGAGTTCCAGAAAGACCTTATGTCCTGCTGTCTCCCTATCTCCAGTTCCATGGAGACGAACGGGGCACCGCCGTAGCCTTCAAGCTCGGTGATTCCGATGGCGGGCGGCTCGGCCAGACCGGCGGCGAAGAGCAGGGCCTCCGCCACTTTTTCCTCCTCCTCCGTCGCTCTGCAGAAAGCCCGGAGCACGATGCGGTTGAATACCTTCATGCCCCTCCGAAAGAGAAGTTATAAATAAAGGTTGATGTATTGGAGCCCATTCAACCGTGAGGATTGGTTTAAATGTACTTTGTTACCACAATGACGGATACAGTCAGAATTCCCCCCGAAAGGCTCGGAGAGGAGTACGAACCGCTTGCCCTCAGTCTGGCAAGGGAGATGTTCGAGAGGACCATGGACGGTAAGGGGAACTACACCCTCATGATCACGGACCTCGAGCTGGACGGAGATGCGAGGATGGTCCCCGGAGACGGCGGGGTATATCAGTCGGTCAAATACGAGGCCCTCATGTTCCGCCCGGTCCAGAACGAGATCGTGGACGGAGAGGTGGTGGAGGTGATGAAGTTCGGAGCCTTCGTAAGGTTCGGCCCTCTGGACGGCCTCGTGCATATCAGCCAGATAATAGACGACAAGGTGGACATAGACCTGGACAACCAGAGGCTGATGGGGAAGGAGAAGAAGTGGGACCTGAAGAAAGGAGATAAGGTGAGGGGGAGGATAATATCCATATCCCTGAACCAGATGAGCCCCAGAGAGAGCAGGATCGGCCTCACCATGAGACAGCCCGGCCTCGGCAAGCTGGAGTGGCTGGAAGAGAAGAGGAAGGAGAAGGAGGGGGATAAATGAGCGTTCTCAAGGCGTGCAAGAAGTGCGGCTACATAACCGAGGAGGACACATGTCCGCTCTGCAACAACCCAACATCTAGGGAGTGGCAGGGGTATCTGGTGGTCATAGACCACAACAAATCCAAGATCGCAAAACTGATGGGTATCCGCACCAACGGAAAGTTCGCACTGAGAGTGAGATGATGTCCCCGTGGATCCTCCCCGATGAACTGAGGGGGGAGTTGAAGAGGCCGCTCGGAAAGATTTACAGGGAATACCCCTCGTGGACAGGGGAAACACCCCTGCTGATCGCCGTGGGCGATGTGGTGGCAGAGACCCTGTTCGATGCGGGATTCCGCCCCGATATTACGATTATTGACGGAAGGACCCGACGGAAAGAGATAAATAACCCCGCCGTTTTGGGCGATATTACCCGTACCATCACGGTGGAGAATCCGCCTGCCCGTATCACCGACGAACTGTGGACCGCCATTGCCACTTCCATTGAGGAAGCGGAGGGCGGTGATAGGCATATAAACATCATGGTGATAGGGGAGGAAGACCTTGCAGCGCTCCCGTGCATCTCCCTTGCGCCCGACGGCACACATGTGGTCTACGGCCAGCCGGGAGAGGGGGCGGTGATAGTCAGGGTCCAGCAGAAAATACGAGATAAGGTCAACCATCTCCTCAAGAAGATGGAGGTATGAGAATGGACATAGAAATAACCCAGAGAAAGGACAACCCGCTCCTGAACCGAATAGAGGTGCATTTCAAGGTTCTGCACCCCGGCGAAGCCGTGCCGAAGAGGGCGAACATAAAGGAGAAGGTGGCATCCCTCATGAAAGCGGAGAAGGACCGCGTGGTGATAGACCATGTGAAGAGCAGGTTCGGCGCCGGCGAGAGCGAGGGGTACGCCAAGATTTACAGGACCAAAGCGGACGCACAGGCCATCGAGAACGAGCACATACTGAAGAGAAACAATCTTTTCGAGAGCAAGAAGAAGGAGGAGTGAAGATGGCCAAGAAGGATTACTACGAGGTGGACGGCGACAAGCTCAAGAGGCTCAGAAGGTCGTGCCCCAAGTGCGGGCCCGGCGTGTTCCTCGCGGTGCACAAGGACAGGGTTTCCTGCGGAAAGTGCGGATACACCGAGTTCCTGAAGAAGAAATAAACCATTTACACTGTTTTACACCTCATGGGCCTGTGGTGTAGCTTGGATATCACCGGGGCCTCCGGTACCGGTCTTCCGGTGAAGAAAGCCCCAGACCCGGGTTCGAAATCAGAGGCCGACAGACCTCTGGCGAAAGTCCCGGCAGGCCCGC
>CAZKII010000090.1:0-5349 GCA_964552865.1 uncultured Thermoplasmata archaeon
TACGGTGCCAGCACCGAGAACAGCTCCTCTCTCTCCTTCGACAGGGCGGTTATGCTCTTCAGGTTATCGAATATGTTGCCGGAGATCATAGTTCCGGTTATCGGCCTCACGATCTCTCCGTTCTCTATGAGCATCCCCCCTTTGACCGTGCCGGAGTAGTGGCCGCTTATTGGGTCTGGGTAGCCAGAGATTCTCGTTAAAAGTATGCCTCTCTTTACGCCGGAAATCATCTCTTCCAGAGATATTTCTCCTCCCTCGATCTCAAGGTTCGTGCTCCCCACTCCAGGAACTCCGGAAAAGCCGCCGGAAGCGTGGCCGGTAGAACCTGCTGGCCCCAGCCCCTCTCTTATTGCGGTTCTCGTGTTGTGCAGATATGACTTTAACACCCCGTTTTCGATTATGGAAAGTGGGGCATGGGGATTTCCTTCCCGGTCAAACATGGAGCTGCCGAGGCCGCCGTCAATGGTGCCGTCATCCGTAACAGTCAGTCTTTCCGCCGCAACCGCTTCTCCGATTCTCCCGGCAAAGGCGCTCCTCCCCTTCTGAACATTCTCGGCACTGGTCAGGTACATCACAGGGGAAACAAGGAGGTCCACAAAGGCGTCGGGTGTCATTATTACCTCCCCTTTGAAGCTCTCCGTCCTTCTGGCGCCGAGCGTCTTCAGGACAAGCTCCGCGAACTCCCGCCCCGTCTTTTCGGTGTCCACTTCAGAGAGTGTGTGCGTTCCTTTATACCTGTAATTGAAGCTGGATACATCGTCGCCGTCCCGCGCCATGCCCATGATGAAATAGGAGAGCGAAGACGATTTTTCGGCCAGAGAAAGGCCGTTACTGTTGGCTATGGCCTTTATCATCCAGCCGGACTCGAATGAGCCGCTGTCCACCATCACCCTGCTGTCCTCTCTTGCGGCCCTGAGCATTCTTACGGCGTGGTCCAGCGCATCTTCCATTCGGAACTCCTCTATCTGTGGGTCGTAGAGCCCCTTCACCTCTCTGTACCTGCGCTCTTCCGGCCTTTCCGGCAGCCTGTTGTATTCCCCCGACGGTGGAGTTGACGAGACTATGGCAAGCGCCCTGTCCACCGCTCTTTTTATGTTCTCTCTGTGGAGGGAGTTTACCGAGGAGAACCCCATGGACCCTTTTTTGAACACCCTTATGCCCAGCCCGGAGTACTCCATGCTCACTCCCGTGGCTATGTCGTTTCTCTCCAGCGACACGGTGTTCTCGGTGGAGAATACGCCGTATGCCTCTATTTCAACATCCTGCCTCGACCCGTAATCCACAGCGAATTCGCAGGCCTCCAGAATATCCTGCTCCGTCATCAGTCCCATTGGTGAGCACCCCCTATGGTTACGATGGTTCTTATGGGCCCTCCGCCTCCGTCAACCTTTGCAGGCTGGCCTTTTCCGCAGTACCCCGCCCCCATGTCGTATGCGAAGTCCCTTCCCACAGCGTCCACCGCTTTCAGAACCTCAAAGGCGTTGCCGCTTATGGACGCACCCCTGAAGAGTTCCCCAACTTCCCCATTGGTTATCTTGTACGCCTCCTGAACATCGAACATGAACTCGGCGTTGGCGTCCGCCTGGCCGCTCCCTGCCCCCTTCAGAAGGTATCCTTCCTTTACGCCTTCCAGCATCTCTTCCAGTGTCATGTCGCCGGGGAGTATGAAGGTGTTTCTCATCCTTATTATGGGCTCGTCGGTGTATTCGTAGGCCCTGGCGTTTCCGGTGGGTTCCACCCCGAATATGTGTGCGGTTTCGCGGTTGTGCATGTATCCTTTCATCACTCCGTTTTCGATTATGACCGCTTCCTGTGTGAGCGTCCCTTCGTCATCCACGGGAATGCTTCCCGCGGCGGTACCTGCGATGGCCGACACTCCGCTGTCCACAAGGGTTACGAGGGGGCTGGCCACCTCTTTTCCCACCATTCCCGCGGCAGCCGACCCGGATAGAACGAAGTCCGCCTCGGTGGTGTGTCCTATTGCCTCGTGTGAGATGAGGCCCACAAGCCCTTGATCGAGGATGACCGTGCTCTTTCCTCCGGTGATGACCTTCGCCTTTGAGAGCCTGATGGCTTTTTCCCTGGCCGAGTCCGCCATATCTTCGGGAGAATGAACTTTGAAGAGTTCGCCCCAGCCACCTGTCACACCCACGCTCTCCCGCCCGGAGACCATGACTCCTTCTTCCTTTGCAATGGCCGAGACCATGAATTCCGGTTTCGAGTCGTATATCTCCGCTTCCGCGCCGATGGAGCTCACTATTATTTTGTGGTCCAGAATCTCGCGGTAGAGCGATCTGGTCGTGACTATGCCATCCCCCTCCGCCCTGTGTGCGGCGTCCAGTACCACGCCTATCTTCGTTTCCGTGGAGATGTTGCTCAGGTTGCCCGTTACATTCGCCGTGAAGAGGCCGGTGGCCGCCCTGCCTTCCGCTATCCCCTTTACAAGCTCCTTCCTGTTCTCCGAGGCCACCTTTGCCGATACCTCCGCCCGTCTCAGTGTTTCAAGGATGTCCTCGTAACCCATGAAATTCGTGCTTCCGAAGCCCCAAGCGCCTCTGTACAGGACCCTTATGCCCGTGCCTCTGGATGATGAGGAAACCGCCTGGTCCACCTCTTTTCCGGATACCGATATACTGAGGCTTTCGCGCTCATGGAACCTCAGCTCCACATAGTCGGCCTTCGCCTCTCCCATCGCTTTCTTAAGAATGTCCAGCATATTATCGCAGGTAGAACGCAGCGGACTATTTAACGGATTTCCTCTCCTTTCTCCTCCGGGATGCGGGCAGATGGTATCTTTCCCTGAGGCTCTTTATGGTGCCGGAGGTTCTGAGCGTGACTACCTTCACATCCCTGCCGCCAATGCTCCGGATGGAGTTCAGCAGTTCTATGGCCCTCTCCTTGTCGGTGTGCTTCACCCTTACCACCCCTATCGAACGGGGGGCATCGAAGACCGTCAGGTGAGGCGGCTTGATCCTGTCCTTTCCGCTGTAGGCCGCTCTGCGCAGCGCTCCTATAACATCGTCTCTGGAAAAAAAACGGGTGGAATGGGTTTCTATACGGAAGGCGATGTATCTTTTCCTTCCGATCCTGTCTTTCACGGTCATTCTTTCAGGCCCGTCCGCTCAGCTCACGAAGTCCATGTCGCTTACGCCCTGTGAAGCGGGACCCGGGTTGCTGTCGAGGAACTGGTCGGACTTCACGCCTGTTATGACCGCGAGTATGCTTATCTTCCCCTCCATCTGCGGGTCCACGGCGCAGCCCCAGATTATCCTTGCCATGGGGTTGATCCTCTCGCCGATGAGGGACGCGGCCTTCTCCGCCTCCTGTATGGTCATGTCCGGTCCGCCCACGACCCTTATGAGGGCACCTCTCGACGCGCTCAGGTCCACATCGCCCAGCATGGGGGAGTTTATCGCCTCTTCCACCGCCTTCTCCACTCTGTCGTGGTCTGCGTCCGAGGAGCCGATGCCTATCATGGCCACGCCGCCATTCTTCATGATTGTCATCAGGTCGTTGTAGTCTATGTTCACCATACCGGGCTTCGTCAGTATCTCCGTGATACCCTTTATCGACTGCATGAGAACCTCGTCCGCCACCTTGAACGCCGCTTCGATGGGGAGGCGCGGGACCAGTTCCAGCAGTTTGTCGTTGGGTATCACTATGGCCGTGTCCACATTCTGCCTCAGCCGTCTGAGACCCTTCTGTGCGTTCTCCATCCTTATGGTCCCCTCCGCCTTGAACGGCGTGGTGACGACGCCCATGACCAGCGCCCCTTTCTCCTTGGCCTTCCTCGCTATGTACGGCGCGCTTCCCGTTCCGGTCCCTCCGCCCATGCCTGCGGTTACGAATACGATCTGGGCACCGTCAAGGTACCTCTCGATCTCCTCGTCCGCCTCCTGTGCGGATTTCTCGCCCACCTCCGGGAGGCCACCTGCTCCGAGCCCTCTGGTCGCTCTCTTGCCGAGAAGGATTTTATGGGGCGCGGGAACGGTGAGGAGATGCTTTGCATCGGTGTTGGCCGCAACCAGCGTCGCTCCGGATATTCCAGACTCAACAAGTCTGGCCACAGTATTGGAGCCACCGCCGCCGCAGCCGAAAATCGCTATGTTCACCTTCAGGCTCTCCACGAGTTTCAGGAGTTCCTCGTCGGTTGCACTCAATTCCGGCTTTTTCTGTTCGTTCTCATGCCTTTCCATTGCTTTCTCAATTATCGATTTCATTGCGATCCCATCCTTTGGACAGAGGTGCATACCTTTACAGATATATATAAGCTTCGCAGGCGCGGGCGAGGTCAGGCGAATTATTTCTGTTTCTTCATCCCCTTAAACCTCTTCCACAGCAGGAACTTCAGGTTCGCGATTCCATCTCCCCAGCTGTTCAGCTTCACCTCTCCCTTTCTTGGCCGGTAAACAATCGGCATCTCCTTCACACGAAAGCCTCTGACATGCGCTTCGATCTTTATCTCCTCGGACAGGGCCATCCCGTCGCTCGTCAGGTGGAGGCTCGGAAGAATTTTCCTGCGGAACACCCACATCCCTGTCTGGGAGTCCTTGAACTTCATCCGGAACAGGATGTTCATCGTGACCTTCAGAACCCAGTTGCCGAACCTGTGGCCCGGTGTCATGGCCCCCTTTTCCATCTTCGTCATCCTCTCGCAGGATATGAAGTCCATATTCTCCTTTTCAAGTGCGGCAAGGAGGTCTGGTATCGCTTCGGCCGGATATGTGCAGTCGGCATCGAGGGTTACGATATACTCCCCTGTGGCCTTGTCGAAGCCTGTTTTGTACGCCCTTCCGTAGCCCCTTCTCGGCTCGTCTATCACGGTGGCCCCCTTCTCGGTGGCGATCTCCCTTGTCCTGTCCTTTGAATTGGTGTCAACCACCAGAACCTCGTAGTCCATCCCTTTGAGGGCCTTATTTACGGCGTCCATCACCTCGCCTATGGACTCCTCCTCGTTCATCGTCGGAATTATAACGGAAACCCTGCCTTTTATCATCTTTCCACCTCGGTCATCCACCCGATACCACGGTTATGGCCTCGAAGCTCTCTCCCTCTTTCAGTTGCCGGTCCACCGGAACCGGTTTCCCATCCATCATGCAGACGGTCACATCGGGGGGGATTCCCGCTGCTTTCAGGGCCGTAAGTACGGTGCTTCCCTCCGGTATCTCGACTTCCTCTTCTTCTCCGCTCGGCCGGTGGATTACGGTAACCTTCATTGGTTAAGGGATAGGCGGGATTCTTTTATACTTTTGGATGGGGGAAGGCGAAGGAAACTTTATTTATGCATTGGTCTTTGGGCTATGAGGACGGATGGTAGTGATTCGCCCAGCAATGGCTGAGGTAGCTATT
>CAZKII010000091.1:0-5265 GCA_964552865.1 uncultured Thermoplasmata archaeon
CTGTCCCTCGCCTTCTCCCTTCTCTCCTGATGGCCCTCTAAAAATCTGTTTATCTTCTCCGTCAGTTCCATCTTGCACTGGCCGCACAGCCTCTCCCCGGCCCTGCACTCGTCGTACATCCTCTTCAGTTTTTCGTCGTCGTCCTCGAAGAGGTAGTAGTTGTACTGATAGACCGCGCAGATATCGGGGTTACCACCCAGTTTCCTCTGCTCCTCAACGGACACGCGGCCTCCTGTGAAAGCCTGCCCCACCTTCTTCTTCACCTGTTTCGGCGTATCGGTTGTGTAGATGGTGCTCATTGGACTGGAGGAGGACATCTTATCCTCTCCCGAAAGGCTGGGGAACAGCTTGCAGTGCAGAAGGGACGGCTTGGGGTAACCGAGGCCCGGCGCCACATCTCTGGCCACCCTGAAGTGAGGGTCCTGGTCGATACCGCACGGGATGACGCACGGTACCTTCTTCTTCTCCCACTCGGTCACCATGAACGCTGGAACGGCCTGTATGCTCGTGTAGAATATGGTGCCTATGTTGTTGCTGTTGTTGAATCCGAACACCGCTCTTGCAGTGGAGAATGTTATCTTCTTGGCCACCTTCAGGGCGATGGGGTATAATTTCTCTATGACCTCGGTGTCCAGAAATATGTGCGTCTTTTCCGGGTCGAAGCCGAGGGCGATTATGTCCAGCATGTTCTCGTATGCATACTCCTTTGTTTTTTCGAGGGTAAGGCCCTCCTTGAACAGGAACTTCTCATCGTCCGTGAGCTGGAAGTACAGCGGAACACCGAAGGTGTCCTGTATGTACTTGGTGAATATCCAGGGCATGAGATGGCCCAGATGAATGTTCCCGGATGGCCCCCTGCCGGTGTAAAGGTAGAACGGATTCCCCTTCTCGTACTCGTCCAGAACCCTGTTAAAGTCCCTGTGGGAGTAGAATATCCCTCTTTTCAGCATGGGATGGACGGGCCCGTACTTCGCGATCCTTTCCAGAAGTTCTTCCTCTATTCTGGAGGTGCCAAATCTCACGATGAGCTCGTCGTAGTCTATCTCCCCGCTCACCTCCCACGGGGTTATGGTGAAATCTTCTCCCGCCATTCTATCCCTCACACATCGAAGTACCTCTCCTTCTCCCACACGGTGACGGTGTGCATGAATTCCTCCCATTCCTTCCTCTTCCTCTCCATGTATCCGTCGTATCCCTCGCCGAGGAGTTCCTTCACCAGCGGGTCGCTGTCCGCCATCTCCACGGCCTCCGCCAGATTTTCTGGCAGCTGTTTTATCCCTCTCTCTTTGAGCTGTTCGGGGCTCAGGCTTCCGAGGTCCTCGGTGCTCGGTTCCCCCGGGTCAATCTTTCTCTTTATTCCGTCGAGGCCCGCAAGCACTATTCCGGCAAATGCAAGGTATGGATTGGCAGCGGCATCGGTGTTTCTCACCTCTATGTCCGTGCTCTTCTTCTTTCCTCCGGGGATCCTCGCGAGGGCGCTCCTGTTTCCGAAGCCCCATGCCACGAATTTCGGTGCTTCCATCCCGCCGTGCAGCCTCTTGTATGAGTTCACGCTGGGATTGGTTATCGCGCTCAGATACGGTATGTGCTCCAGTATCCCTCCGAGGAAATATCTCCCGGTCTGGCTCAGATGATGCGTGTCATCCGCGTCCCAGAATGCGTTTTCTCCGTCTTTCGTCAGGTACATGTGATTGTGCATCCCGCTTCCTGCCTGTGTTCCGAACGGTTTTGGCATGTATGTTACCTGCAGTCCGTAGATTCTGGCGATGAATCTGGATACGAATTTCTCTATAACCGCCGCGTCCGAGGTTTCCCCTATCCCTTTTATGAATCCGAACTCGATCTCCTGCTGCCCCCAGCCGTTCTCGTGGTGGTGGTATCTGATGGGATAGCCCATACTTGCCAGATGCGCGGACAGTTCGTCCCTGAAGCGGAATGTGATGTCCTCCGAGGCGGGAAGCATGTAATCGGGCCCCCCTTCCGGCTCCATATATATGTCAGCCCTGTTCTCCAGTGCGAAGAATTCCATCTCTATCCTCATCATCACCCCGTCGAAGCCCATGCTTTCAGCGGCCTTTTCTACCCTCTCTGCCGTGTTTCTGGGGTCCGTCGGGTACGGATTTCCCTCTGCGTCGCTCGTCCGCAGGAGTATCACGGCCGCTTTATCATAGCCTTCGGTCCAAGGCATTTTTCTGAGGGTCTCCCTGATTGGCACTGCGGTTATGTCCGAGTTTTCCACCCTGAGAAACCCCTCTATTGACGATCCGTCCAGCCCTATTCCGTTCTTCCATATATCGTCCTTTCTGAAGGTGGAAGACGGGATTACCACCGTTTTCAGCTTTCCGTTTATGTCGGCCACGGAGGCATGTATCCATGTTACATCCTCCAGTATCTGAAGCGTTCTTTCGTCTGGCATCGGGGAGCAAAACCTCTCGTTCTATAAATAGTTTGGCGGTTCTGTGTCATTTCCCGCTCGGATGCGCCATCCAGCACCGACGGCTTCTGCGGTTTTTCACGGATTATCCAAAAGTTTAAGTATGAGGTACCATTTCTCGCCAATGTGGTACTATGTTGCAGAAAATCCTCTCCGGCGAAGCCAACTGTGCAAACCTGATTCAGTGCATTTACAATGTGAACGAGTTCGAACTCAGGGTCTATAAGATACTCACCGAGATGAACGGTGCCAAAACAGAGGAACTCGCCGAGCGTGTGGGCAGGAACAAGAGCACCGTTTACAGGGCCCTTCAGAAGTTGATCTCGTGCGGTCTCGTGTACAGAGAGACGAAGACCATCGATCGCGGCGGCTATTTCTACATTTACAGGGCCTTCCCTGCGGAAAAGGTGAAGCAGGACATGAATCAGTGTGCTCAGGACATGTACAGGAACATAAGGGAGTCTCTGGAGCGCGCGGACAGTCTATTCTGATCTCGTTCCGACCACATAGTAGAAGGTCTCCATGTCCCTGTAAACCTCTCCGTACTTCTCCTTTATTCTCCTCTCGAAGAGCCTGAGCCCTTCCTCGAACTCCTTCTCGTCCATGAGCTCGAGTGTGCTTATGAATCGATTTTTCATATTTTCCACCAGCGCGGCCGTGGGGATCTCCCGCTTTCTCCGAACCATGTGGTATTCCGCTTTCATTCCGCTCTCCCTCATCCACTCCTTTATCTGCGGGATGGAAGGGAAGCGGTTCAGGTCTATGGCGGCTATGCCGGGAAAAAGTGAGAAGTAAGAGGACTTTATTCTGCCGTGGGATGTGGTGAGCACAACGAGCCTCCCGCCTCTTTTGAGAACCCGCGCGGCCTCGGATATGGCCTTTTTCTTATCCTCGAACTGGTGCAGCGCCATGGTTATGGTCACGGTGTCGAAGAAGTTGCCATCAAACGGGAGTTCTTCAGCCCTCCCTTCTATCCATGTTATTTCCTTGCTCTTCCCTCTGGCCCTCTCCAGCATCTCCGCCGATGCGTCGAGGCCGTACACATCCGCTCCCGTCATCTCCTTCATTGTGACGGTGAAGCGCCCTGTTCCGCAGCCCACATCGAGAACCCGGCTTTTCCCGGTTATTTCTCCGAATTTTACCAGAGGTGCGGTCCAGAACCGCAGGTAATCCCTGTCGTTCGTCCTCACCCTGTCGTAGTAATCCGCAATCCTACCGTAATCCGGCTTCATCTCTCACCTGTGGGCGAACACCGCCCTTACTCCCTTTTCATCGCGCTTCTCAACCCTGACGAATCCCATCCTCTCGAACTGCACCATATCTCCGCCCCCTTTCAGGATGTCCGGTTCCACGAGCCCGGTAAGGTCCGTCCCGTCCGGCATGAGCAGATTTCCGGGGAGGGAGTTCTCGGGCACCCAGTGGATTATCTTCGCACCCTTCTTAACAGCGGCGAGGTCGTTCCCGGCGAATTTCGCCCTCCCGTCCTTTATCTCGATGTTGCAGAGGTCTTTCAGCCGGAATAATCCCTCTTTTCCTTCGATGTCCTTCTTCGGAGCGTATATGACTATGCCCCCTTCCTTCGCCTTCAGGCGGTAGGTCCTGTACCCTTTCTCCGGCCTGTCTGGCAGAAGAGGGGCCTCTCCCTTTATTTCCTCGATTCCCGTGATCTCGAGCCTCACCGGGTCGGCCACGAAGAAGTACCTCTCAGCCTCCGGCTCAATTATCTCCCTGTTATATGCGAAAAGGTTCTCCCATGAAAACCTGATATCCACCTCCTTGACACCGGCCTCAACCCAGTACTTTCTGATGGCCTCCGGCCTTATCCCCCTTCTCTTCAGGGCTCTCAGGGTTCCGAGGCGCACATCGTCCCATCCCGTATATGTGCCGTTCTGGATGCCTTCCTTCATGGTGCTGGTGGATAACTGGGGGCCTTCTATCTTGACCCTTCCGTAGTGGATGTAATGCGGCATCTTCCAGCCCATGTGCCTGAATATGTACTCCTGGCGGAATGTGTTGTTCTGGTGGTCCTTTCCTCTGAGCACATGGGTCAGGCCGAGATAATGGTCGTCCACAGCGACCGAGAGGTTCATCAGCGGGTAAACCCTGTATTTCGTGCCCGTGCGGGGGTGCGGCTGTTCGACTATTCGAAGAGCGGTGAAATCCCTCAGTGCGGGGTTGGGGTGGTTTATGTCGGTCTTTATGACGAAGGACACCTCTCCTTCCGCGTAGTCGCCGGAGAACATCCTGTCCCACATCTCCAGATTCCTCTCCAGAGGCTGTTCCCTGTGGGGGCAGGCGATCTTATGCGCCTTCTTCTCTCTCCATTCGTCCTGATCGCAGTCGCACATGTAGGCGTTGCCGTTCTCCAGCAGTTCTCTGGCCACCTTGTAGTAGAGGTCGAACCTGTCGCTCTGGATCACATACTCGTGCACCTTCGCGCCTATCCAGTCCATGTCCTCCCTTATCATGTCGTAGGCCTCTGGGTACACCTTTGCGGGGTTCGTGTCCTCCATTCTGACTATGAATTTTCCGCCGTACTTCCTCACATACTCGTCGTTCAGGATCACCACGCGGGAGTGGCCGATGTGCAGGGGGCCGGAAGGGTTCGGAGCGAAGCGCATAACAACTCCGTCACCCCCCACATCCTCGAGGGGAGGAAGGCCCTCTCTCCTCTCCGTCCTCTTTTTCTCCAGAAGCTCAGGGGCCGTGGCCTCCAGCTCCTTTCTCTGGTCGTCCGCGCTCATGGAATTGACCGCAGACACGGCGGATTTCACCACATCCATGACCTCGGCGGACCTGCTCCTCATCTCCGGCATCTCGGCCATTATCTT
>CAZKII010000092.1:0-5256 GCA_964552865.1 uncultured Thermoplasmata archaeon
TGACCATTGTGATAAAGAAGTAGAAATGAGAGGGTTTTGGTCAGTAGTCAACTGTCCAAACCGTCCCCGCAGTACTGTAGAGCCAGTAGGCGTTTCCCGGAACAAAGCTGCTCTCTGTTCTGTCGGGAACCTCTGAAATGAGGTACGTTGTGTCCGGGTCGTAGCTTGCTATCTTTATCACATCGGACGGCAGGCCTGCTCTGTTCATCGCACATTCTCTGGAAGAAGGATAACTCACAAGGTTCCAGCCTGAGTGCAGGATTATGCTGGTTCTAGGGGGTGCAGTTCCGTGGATTCTCAGGTAGCCATCTCCAGCATCGACCACATGGAGCCATAT
Source organism: uncultured Thermoplasmata archaeon (assembly GCA_964552865.1). Taxonomy (GTDB): domain Archaea; phylum Thermoplasmatota; class Thermoplasmata; order JAJSAE01; family JAJSAE01; genus JAJSAE01. The sequence goes on from CAZKII010000092.1 coordinate 338, forward strand.
CCCTTTTGTGTTATCTATGCTCGTCATGTCGTTCACGCTTCTTCCAACTACTGAGGTCTTCCAGTGATCCTGCTTCGATGTGGTATTGTAATACTGTGCATAGTCCCAGACCACATCATCTTTCAGAACATCTTCTATGTTGTCATTTCTGGTAAGAAGGGGGTATGAGATGAGATTCCAGCCGGTGTGCACCGGTATGTCGAATGTTTCCGAGAGCCCTATGGCATATAGGTTTCCGTCATCCGAGCCGACATATATTACCCCGTCCTCTCCTATGGCCGGCGATGAGCAGACATAATCATCGGCTTCGAATCTCCACTTCATCGTTCCGTTCGGGTAAAGGGCATAGAGGTGATGGTCCCTGGAGCCGAAGTATATCATCCTGTCTGAGCCTATGGCCGGAGCTGAAAAAAGTATGTCCTCTGCCCGGAACCTCCATTTAACGGTCCCGTTTGGATGAAGGGCATACATATAGTCGTCGTATGAGCCTATGTATATCGTTCCGTCTTCTGCGATTGCAGGGGTGCCCCTTATCTCATTCTCGGTCTTAAACCTCCATTCCATTGTTCCGTTGCTGTTTATTGCGTAAAGGTAGCTGTTGGAGGAGCCGACATATATGGTTCCATCCTCAGAAATTACCGGTGAAGATATGTAACGGTCATATGTTTCGAACTTCCAGTTCATGGTCCCGTTATAGGACACAGAGTAGAGATAACCATCCTGTGAGTGGATGTATATGTTCTGTTTTTCGTCAATTACCGGAGAGCTCCATATGTTCTCCCCTGTCCTGAATTTCCACTTCATAATTCCAGAATTACGGCTGGTATTGTATGGGCTGAGTCCCGTGTGTTTTGCGTTTCCATGAAAAATGGGCCATGAGCTGTTTGCCAGCGAGTCGCCCAGTTCTCCTGTTTTTCCGAGTACTACATCTTGGAATCCGGGATTGTTCGAGGAACTGCTGCGATCCATTGCCTCTGTCGGTGGCAGAGATATGTATATGTTGCTGGCCATGAACAATACTACCATTGCAATGCCGATTATCTTTGCCAATCTCTTCTTTTTCCCTGCTATGTGTGGTGTCTTGATGGTATTACTGGATACGCATTTCATAGGGACTCATCAGTTACATGTGTCTATACAACATAAACCTTTCGGATGGTGGTTTAGCGTGCCTATCGTTCAAGTCCTCTTTTGGTCCCGGCATCGAAAAATGATTTATACTCCCCCACAATCCTCCATACATGATTCAGGCACCACGCGGCACCCGCGACTTTCCTCCCGACGAGATGGCCTACAGGCGATGGGCCGAGGGGATTATGAGACGGAACGCAGAGCTCTTCGGCTACGGAGAGGTTTCGACCCCGACATTCGAGAGCCTCGAACTCTTCACACTCAAGTCCGGCCCGGGCATCATAGACGAGATATACGCTTTTAAAGACAAGGGCGGAAGGGACCTTGCATTGCGGCCGGAACTCACCGCACCGGTCATGAGGATGGTGGTGAACAGCATGCGCAGTGCCCCAAAACCGATAAAGCTCTTCTATCTCGGCAACTGCTTCAGGTACGACAGGCCGCAGAGCGGCAGATACAGGGAATTCTTCCAGTTCGGCGTGGAGGTCGTGGGGGCGGATACGCCTGCGGCCGATGCGGAGATAATAGCGCTGGCCATAAAGAACATAAAGGACCTCGGGCTCGAGGATTTCAGGGTGAAGGTCGGCCATATTGGAGCGATTAGGGGCGCTCTGAATGTTATTGAAGAACTGCCAAAAGAAAAACACACCGAGATTCTGCAGGCTTTAGACAAAGAGCGATATGAAGAGGTAGAGGAAATTTTGGTGAAATATTGTGGCGAGAACGATGCTAGTGTAAAGGTAAAGGTACTTGAGCATGTAATCTCCATCACAGACATAGATGAACTTGAGAAACAGGATGCCACGACTGCAGACCATCTAAAAGAGGTTTTGAAACACCTCTCCCATTACGGCTTTGAGCAGTACTGCACCATAGACATGAGCGTGGTCAGAGGGCTGGATTACTACACTGGCATGGTCTTTGAGATAGAGGCTCCCGCCCTTGGCGCGGAGAAGCAGATATGCGGCGGTGGCGCCTACTCATTGATAAAGCTCCTCGGTGGCGGTGACATTCCGTCGACCGGATTCGCCATCGGGTTCGACCGGGTTCTTCTTGCCCTTGAAAAAGAGGGGAAGCGCCCGGGCATTGGGAGGAAAGGGCTCTATATCCTGCGAGCGGGAAGCGTTCCTTATGAAGACATGGTGGGGCTTGCTGCCAGACTCCGGCTTTCCGGTATTCCGGTGGATTTCCCGCTGTCCGACAGGAGCCTGAGCAAAGGGATGAAGTACGCCTCATCGCTGAAATACCCCTATGTGGCCATAATGGGGGAGGAGGAGTGGGAGGGCGGCAAGATAACCCTGAGGGATATGGCTACCGGCGAACAGGAGACATTATCCGTCGAGGAACTGATCGACCGCTTCGTCTGACCCATCTCCGCCCCTCCGTTTGCTCCACTTCTCCAGCAGAACCCCAGTGACTATCAGAACGAGGCCGGCCACCGATGAGAGCATGATGTTTTCCCCGAGAATGAAGTGTATGAATATAAGGGAGAGGAACGGGCTGAAGTATATCAGCATGGCCACGGACGAGCTTTTTCCCGACAGTTCTAGAGCCATAAGCCAGAGAACGAATGTCAGCCCCATCTCGAAGAGGCCGATGTATGCCACATAGAAGAGCTGGAGCGGGGTGATGAGCAGAGAAGAGACAGGCGTGGTTATTGCCAGAAGTATCGCTATGTATATGCTGCCGAAGAGGAATCCCATGAAGAGCTTGAGCACCGCATCCCTTTTGTCCCGCATGTTCAGAATCCACATTGCGGCCCATATCAGAGAGCTGGACAGCGCAAGCGCCACACCGAGAGGATCGCTCCCTCCGAACCCGCTGAGATTGCCTCCCGTCGATATTATGAGGACACCAACCAGACCGAGAACTAGTGCGGTCAGGTCTCTGGCCCTTATACCCTGTCTGAAAACGATGGCCGACATGATGGAGAGCACAATGGCCCATGTGTAGTTCAGCGGCTGGGCGACCTGCGCCAGAAGGAGGCTGTATGCCTGAAAGAGGACGAGGTAGTATATGAAGGGGTTGAGGAGGCCGACACCTGCGGAGTAGATGATCTCCTTTCGTCCCTGTTTTAGCAGCTGGCCGGTTTTTCCCTGCAGTATCAGGACTATGAGAAGAACCGCAGTGGAAACAACCGAGGAGTAGAAGAGCACCACCGTCACCGATAGGCCGTTCAGGGCCAGCTTGAAGGCGGTGGCCACGCTGGACCAGAGAAGTACCGACACGGCGGCGTAGATGTAAGCTAGCCTCTGCTTCTGCACGATGGCGTTATGCAGGCGGTTTTTATCAGCCTTTTGGTCTCGGGAAAAGAAAGGAAAGAGAAATGGGTTTATGCGTTCAGAAGTCCTTCAGGACATCCTCCAGCGTGGTCTCTCCGATCACCTGAAGGTCGTATCTGACCCTGACAATCGGCTTGTTCACATTCACCACTCTGGTTATGTCTATCGGCGTACCGGAGACCACTATGTCGCAGTCGCTGTTGTTGATTGTTTCTTCCAGTTCCTTCACCTGATGCTCTCCGTATCCCATGGCCGGAAGGACCTCTTCCAGATGGCCGTACTTATTGAAAGTATCCACGATACTGCCAACGGCGAAGGGCCTCGGGTCAATGATTTCTCCGGCACCTGCCGCCTTGGCCGCAACATAGCCTGCTCCGTACTTCATGCCTCCGTGGGTGACAGTGGGGCCGTCCTCGATAACGAGCACCCTCTTCCCCTTTATCGCATCTGGGTTCTCAACCACAGGCGGAGAATTGGCCTCGATTATCTTTGCGTTGGGGTTCACCTTTGCGATGTTATCCCTGATAACCTTCAGTTCTTCCTCGGTTGCGCTGTCCATCTTGTTTATGACTATGACATCCGCCATCCTGAAGTTCACCTCGCCCGGATGGTAGAGCATTTCGTGCCCTGCCCTCAGCGGGTCCACCACCACTATGTAAAGGTCGGGCTTGTAGAAGGATGTGTCGTTGTTCCCCCCGTCCCAGAGGATGATGTCCGCTTCCTGTTCGGCCTGCCTCAGAATGGCCTCGTAGTCCACGCCTGCATAAACCACTATGCCCTTATCGATATGAGGCTCGTACTCCTCCCTCTCTTCGATGGTGCATTCGTGCTTGTCGAGGTCCGAATAATCGGCGAATCTCTGAACCGCCTGCTTCGCAAGGTCGCCGTAGGGCATGGGGTGCCTTATGGCCACGACCTTCTTCCCCTTGTTCTTCAGAATGTTTATGACCGCTCTTGTGGTCTGGCTCTTTCCGCAGCCTGTTCTGACCGCGCAGACGGCTATTACCGGCTTGCTCGATTTTAGCATTGTTTCTTTGTTCCCCATCAGGACGAAATCGGCCCCGTTGGCCAGAGCAATGGAGGCCTTGTGCATGACATCGAGGTGGGCAACATCGCTGTATGCGAAGACCACATCGTCAACATCGTACTTCTTTATCAGTTCCGGCAGGTCCTCTTCCTTGAGAATCGGTATTCCGTCCGGATAAAGTTTTCCGGCCAGTACGGCGGGGTACTTTCTGCCGTCAATGTCCGGTATCTGTGTGGCCGTGAAGGCGACCACTTCGTACTTCTCGTTGTCGCGGAAGAATGTGTTGAAATTATGAAAATCTCTTCCGGCTGCTCCCATTATTATCACTTTTCTCTTTGTCATCGTATCACCCTTTATGTTATTTGAGCGGACGCGGAGGGATTCGAACCCCCGACCGATAGCTTAGGAGGCTATTGCCATATCCTGACTAGGCCACGCGTCCATTGTATAGGTGGGCTAGGCTCAGGCGCAACATTTTA
>CAZKII010000093.1:0-5132 GCA_964552865.1 uncultured Thermoplasmata archaeon
CTCCCGCAACTGATTTATATTTTCCTCCCTTCTCTCCCGCAGTGATAGCATGAAGACATCCAGAATTTCGGGATTTTATAAGATGAGCCCGGAGGAGCGGCTCGCAGTGGTCAAGGAGTTTTCCGGCCTCACCGATGAAGAGGCGGAGATTCTGCGTCAGACCGGGGCCCTTGAGATGGAGCAGGTGGACAGGATGATCGAGAATGTCATAGGCACCATGCCGGTCCCCTTCGGCGTGGCCACCAACTTCGTGATAAACGGAAGGGATTATCTCATCCCCATGGCCATCGAGGAGCCCAGCGTGGTCGCCGCCGCCTCAAACGCAGCGAGGATGGCAAGGGCCGCAGGCGGATTCACCACCAGCAGCACGGACCCGATAATGATCGGCCAGATTCAACTGGTAAATGTGAAAGACCCCTTCGGGGCGAAGATGACCATACTCCGGCATAAGGAGAGGATAATCGAGATGTGCAACGAGAAGGACCCGATTCTCATAAAACTCGGCGGCGGAGTTCGTGATATAGAGGTCCGGGTAATAGATACGAAGAGCGGGCCGATGGTCATAACCCATCTTCTTGTCAATACTCTGGACGCAATGGGGGCCAATGCGGTGAACACCATGGCCGAGGCGGTCGCCCCGTTCCTTGAGGAGATAACCGGCGGCCGCGTATATCTCAGAATCATATCCAACCTCGCGGTCTTCAGGCTTGCAAGGGCCAAAGCGGTCTGGAAGAAGGAGGAGATCGGCGGGGAGGAAGTGGTCGACGGCATAGTGGAGGCCTACTCCTTCGCAGCGGCCGACCCGTTCAGGGCCACAACTCACAACAAGGGCGTAATGAACGGAATCACAGCGGTTGTCCTGGCCACGGGGAACGACACCAGAGCGGTGGAGTCAGGGGCACACGCCTATGCTTCTTACATCTCCGACCATTACACATCCCTTACTTCATGGGAGAAGAACGCGGACGGAGACCTTGTAGGGACCATTGAAATACCCCTGGCCGTAGGGCTTATCGGAGGTGCCACAGCGGTTCATCCCACCGCAAAGGCAGCCGTGAAAATCCTCGGCGTGAAGACGGCGAAGGAACTGGCTGAGATAATGGCCGCCGTTGGGCTCGCCCAGAACTTCGGAGCGCTGAGAGCACTTGCCACAGAAGGGATTCAGAGGGGGCACATGTCCCTTCACGCCAGGAATGTGGCGGTCATGGCCGGAGTCCCGAAGGAACTGGTGGATGAAGTGGTAAAGAGGATGGTTGCCGAGCGAAAGGTGAGAATAGACCGGGCCAAGGAGATTCTCGAAGAGATTCAGAAAGGGAGTTGAATGCCTCTTTCACGGCAAAAAGCGGGAAAGATAATGGATATCCTCATCGAGGGCCACGACGGGCGGTTCTGCGGCCTGAACTACGGGAATGTCTATCAGCTGGCCGTTGCCACCATCCTGTCCGCACAGGCCACCGACGAGAGCGTCAATAAGATAACACCGATTCTTTTCGAGAAGTACCCCGATGCGGAGAGTCTGGCCGCTGCCGATATCGAGGATGTGAAGGAGATAATAAAGAGCATCGGCCTCTACAACACCAAGGCGAAGAACATCATCGCAATGGCGAAGCGGCTGGTGGATGAGTACGGGGGCAGGGTGCCGGACACAATGAGCGAACTGGTCAAACTCCCCGGAATCGGCAGAAAAACGGCCAACATCGTTCTTACGGCCGGTTACGGAAAGGTGGAGGGGATTGCGGTGGACACCCATGTGTTCCGCATTTCAAGGAGGATGGGGCTCGCCTCGGGGAACACACCTGCGAAGGTCGAGCGGGAGCTGCTGGAACTCCTCCCGGAAAGGCAGTGGCCCTATGTCAACCATATTCTAATAACCCACGGAAGGGAGATCTGCACCGCAAGGAAGCCTCAATGTGGAGAGTGCCCCGTGGAGGAACTTTGCGAGAAGAACTTCGAGCCGGAAAAGGAGGTGCGGAGCAGGGATGCCGGAAAAAGAAGGAATAAGTAAAGGGTTTGTGTTTTTCGTTCAGTTCTTCCATTCCTTTCTTGCGGCCTCTATTTCGGGGAGCAGGACGGCCATTCCTTTATCCACATCCTCCTCGGAGAACGCAAGGTTCGGCCTCATCCTTATGCTGGTGAAACCGCTCTTCAGGGTCATGGCCCCCTTGGAGTAGGCCTCCTTCCAGACCTTATCCCTTATTTCCTGAGTCGGAAGCGTGAAGGCGATCCAGCCGCCGGAGCCCCTTATGTTGCTCACGAACTCCGCATCGGTCTCGTTCAGCAGGATCTTCTTTATCTTGTCGCCTATGCGCCTGGAGTTCTCGATGAGGCCCTCCTTCTTTATGGTCCTGATGAACTGGGTGGAGCGAACCATGTCGGACAGGGTTCCGCCCCATGTGGAGTTGAGCCTGCTGGATACATTGAAGACATTATCCTTTATCTCGTCGATTCTGGTGTTGGCCGCAATGCCGCACTGCTGCGTCTTCTTACCGAAGGAGAAGATATCTGGCCTTACGCCGCCGGTCAGGTGGTCGGACGCCCACCATTCTCCCGTGCTCCAGCCTGTTTGAACCTCGTCGAATATGAGGAGGAAGCCGTGCTCGTCCGCCTTCTGCCTTATGAACCTGAAGAACGAGGGGCTGAAGTAGTTGTCTCCGCCCTCGCCCTGCACCGGCTCCACGATCATGGCCGCAATCCTGTAATTGTACTTCTTTATGGCCTCCTCGATCTCCGCCTTTGCCAGTTCCTCGTTGTCGTATGTCACCGAGCCGTCCCTCTGGAATGTTGCGGCGGGGTTGTGAACTCTGGGCCAGTCGAACTTGGAGAAGAACTTGTACTTGTTCGGGTCCGCTGTGTTGGTGAGGCTCAGGGTGTAACCTGTCCTGCCGTGGAAGGCGTTCTTCAGGTGCATTATCATATCGCCCGGAATCGCATCCTTTTCGGCGTAGTTCTTCCGTGTCTTCCAGTCAAAGGCCGTCTTGAGTGCGTTCTCCACCGCCAGCGCACCGCCGTCTATGAAGAAGAGGTGCTTGAAGCCCTCGGGAAGCACGCTCGAAAACTCGGCCACGAACTCGGCATAGTACTCCGGATATAGGTCGGAGAGCGCCCACCTTATGTTGGAGGCGTTGAGGAGCCTTTTCACATAGTCGGGGTCCTGCGTCGCCGGATGGTTGTAGCCTATGGTAAGGCTTCCGAACTGGTTGTACCCCATGTCCAGCATCTCTTTCCCCGTTCTCTTGTCCACAAGCGTGGAACCATGGCTCTTTTCAAGGTCCGGGACAATCTCAAAACCGTCTACCAGAACCCTGCTTTTTATCGTTGGAATAATCTCGTCAGCGTTCATGGTCATGTGGAGAGGGCGGCCATATATAATGATTTCTCCGCAGGCTCGGTTTTGTCTTTCGAATGCATAACCCGGGCGAAATTTTAAATATCAAAGGCACACCCCCAACCATGAAGAACTGCATCCGCGTGTTCAGGGCGCTCAGTCACGAAACACGGCTTAAGATACTGTTTTATCTGCTGGACGGCGAAAGGTGCGTATGCGACATCGTGAAGCATGTGGGGCGAAGCCAGCCCACTATCTCCAATCACCTTTCCCGGCTTCAGAAGGATGGGATCCTGACCTCCAAACGGGAGGGGCAGTGGGTCTATTACTGGATCGCCGACGAGAGGGCCATGGGCATATTGAAGACCTGCCGCGCGATAATCGAGAAGGAAGGGAAGATATCCGAAGAGGGCCGATAATGTTTATATAATCCCTGCTTATTCGGGTGAAAACCCGGTACGGGTAACCAGTGAAAACAGAGAGTGATAATATGGAAGCTGAAGAAACAAAGGAAATCATCGTTGCAAAACTGAAGGACACCACGGCCAACCCCGCCCCACTAGGCCTCATGGGCTTCGGTATGACCACGGTCCTTCTGAACCTGCACAATGCGGGATTGTTCGGCCTCGGAACCATGATTCTGGCCATGGGCATATTCTACGGAGGGATCGCTCAGCTGTTCGCCGGATACATGGAGTGGAAGAAGGGGAACACATTCGGAACCACCGCGTTCACATCATACGGCCTCTTCTGGTTCAGCCTCGTGGGCCTCATAGTCTTCCCCTCACTGGGATGGGCGGACGCACCGAGCGATGCGGCCATGGGCTCCTACCTCGTCATGTGGGGTATATTCACCGGAGTTCTGTTCATCGCCACGCTGAAACTGAACAGGGCCCTGCAGCTGGTCTTCTCGTCCCTGACAATCCTGTTCTTCCTGCTGGCCGCCGAGCACTTCACCGGAATCGGCGCCATAGGCACGGCCGCAGGGTTCGAGGGGATATTCTGCGGGTTCTCCGCCATATATGCGGGCCTTGCGCAGGTCATCAACGAGGTCTACGGAAGAGAAGTGGCCCCGCTGTAAAACCCCTTTCTTCTCTGTTTTTTTGTTTGTTTTTGGGGCGCAAGCAATCATTGGTAAGTATGGAATAATTTTAAATATTTTGAAGCGATGCAGGGGTGAGGTATTCCTATGGAGTTGAGAAGCGTTAGGAAAGGGCTTTGCGGTTGCGAGATCGTTTATTGTGAGATTGGGGCCAGAGCATGAGGAGAATATTCATTAATGTTATATCGGCAGTCGTTTTTCTCGTAGGGACTCCAATAGTTCTTTTGATGATGTTCTACATGATGATTCCTATCGACAGAGGCCTTGGTATTGGCACATGGCCCGTTTATGGCAGCATTGTGTTCACCGTGATGGTTTTAACAATGATATCCCCCTTGCTTTTGTTTGTTGGCAGGGATAAAATGGTGTTTCTGGGAATCCCGTGGGTCATGGTGGTGAGGAAAAAACGGGTGCAAAGGGTGGTTGTGAATAATAACGGATTCTACTTCTTATTCAAGAACCCCAGAGATTGCCCTTTCATGTATCGTTGGAAGGATAAAAACCGCATGGTAGAGTATAATGGCTACAGGATGGTTGCTTTCTACAATATAAAGGCTACGCTTGCTTTAATTCGCTTTTTCGGCTATTCGTCCCCGAATCTCTATCTGGAGATAAATTGGGACCTGCTGCCGAAAAAGGATGGAAAGTACCTTTTAAAGAAAATCGGAGAGATGGAGGCGGAAAGAGATGCGAGGTTATGAAATT
>CAZKII010000094.1:0-1224 GCA_964552865.1 uncultured Thermoplasmata archaeon
GCGCGCGCGGCTATGCTCACCTTTCCGGCCACGGCCCGCGCGATGCTCCCTCTCTGCCACGGCGGGGCCGAGTGCAACATGGGATGCTGGAATATGACGCCGTGCTTCGGGCCGTCACTCCCTTCCTTTATGTGCCTGAACATGGCGGCCTCCGCACCAAGCAGTTGAACGGTTCCCGCAGGGAGTATCGCCAGCCTCCTGAGGCCCCCTGCCAGTGCCATGAGCCTTGCCCCCAGAATCGGGCCGATGACCGCCGAAAGGTTCGGCGCCACCTCCTGCATGCTGCTCTCTATGTATTTTGATATAACGGACATTTCGTCATAGGTGGCGGATGCCAGCGCTGCGAGGGATTGGATAGCTTTGAGGTCCTTGTCGGGCACCTCTCTGTCGAAAACACCCTGTTCCTCTGTCTGCACGCCTTTTTCGGCCAACACCGCCAGTATCTTCTCGCGCGTTCCGTGCTCCGCTATGAGCCGGACCATCTCCTCCTCGCCGCTCACCATGGATGGTAACTCGGGGAAGTAAAGAGAATACCATACCCTCGTTCTCTCCGCAAGGAGGTTCGCCTTTCCCGTGAGGTCGTCAAGGGCCTCCACCGCCTGGATTATGAGCCGGTCCCTTGGGACGGGGTACGACATATCCATCTGCGTGGCCAGAAGCATGGCATCCCTGAGAAGCTCCTCGGAAAAGCCGTAGTCCTCCGGCTTTATGAAAGAGGAATCGAACTCCACCACCTTTCCCATGCCGGCAAGCCTCGGATCCGTAAACAGGACACCTCTGGCGGCCATCTCCCTCTCCTCGTCCAGAACGGAGCCGGACTGCATGGCCCGTATTCTCTCCGCGATTTCCCTCTCATCCTTCGGGAAAAGAAGGAATCTGGACACCTTTCTCCCCTCGCACAGGAAGACACCGAACCACTTCGTAACGATATATTTCGCCATTTAATCTCCCTCCGCTTCCGTACCTTCCTTCACACCTTCCGAGGGGCTGCTCGTGATTCTGGTGCCGCTTTCATCCGCAACGACCACCTGCCCCTCTTCCACACGGAGAATTCCATTCTTTTCGAGATAGAGGATCGCCTCCGCAATCTCTCCGGCGCTCCACTCCCCGAACTCGTGAGACAGCTCCACGGAAAGTGCGGATATGCTGTGCGGTTTCCCGAGGCCTCCCCGCGCTATGATGGCCCTTCCCACGCGGAGGTGCAGGGGCGTGTAATAGAAAACC
>CAZKII010000094.1:1324-5120 GCA_964552865.1 uncultured Thermoplasmata archaeon
GAAAAGACGCCGTACTCCGTTATGAAACCGGTGACATATCCGGCCGGAGTGACATCGAACGCGGGATTTCGTGCATGAGAGCCAAAGGGAGCAATCCTCTCTCCCCTGAACTCCAGCACCTCTCTTTCATCCCTCTCCTCTATCGGAATATCGTCCCCGCTGTCGAGAGAAAGGTCGAAGGTGCTGGCCGGTGCCGCCACATAGAACGGGATGCCGTTCTCCCTCGCCACAACCGCTTTTTCATAGGTACCGATCTTATTGGCAAAATCCCCGTTCCTCGCTATCCTGTCGGCCCCCACGATGACCATGTCCACCTGCCCCGTTCTCATGTAATGCCCCGCCGCATTGTCCACTATGACCGCGTGAGGAATTCCCTCCTGCAGGAGTTCCCATGCGGTCAGCCGTGCGCCCTGAAGCCTCGGCCTCGTTTCGTCCACGAAGACGAATATCCCCTTTCCATCGTTCCATGCCGCGCGTATGGGAGCGAGGGAGGTGCCGTAATCGCCGGTTGCGAGAGCGCCCGCATTGCAATGTGTTAGGATTCTGAAGCCGTCCTTTATGAGGGACCCCCCTTCGTTTCCGATGGAACGACACTTCTCGATTATCGAGTCCGCGTAGCCCTCAGCTGCTCCCACCGGGTCCTTCCCCTCTTCGATCTTACCGAGCATATAATCCACCGCATAGAACAGGTCAAAGGCGGTTGGTCTGGTTGCTCTGAGCCTGTCTGCGGCGGAATTCATATCTTCTCCGGTGAGCGAAGCGAGGGCCATTCCGTAGGCCGCGGTTATCCCTATGGCCGGTGCCCCTCTGACCCACATATCCCTTATCGAAACACACACCTCATCCACAGACCCCAACCCCTTTATTTCCAGTGAAAGGGGAAGTTTTCTCTGGTCGATCATCATGACCTTTCCGTCATCGAACCATACTGAGCGAATGTTCCTGATCTCTCCGTTTATCTCAGCGCGCATGGACCCCAATCTCCTCATAGATAAAAAAACTTATCTGTCCTCTGTTTTCTTGAAACGCAACCTCCATATCAGACAATTCAATTGCCTGCCTTCTCCTTCCTGAGGAAACGAGATAGAGATAAGGTATAAATAGAAAAAGTTTATAGCCCGTCATACTCGCCCATAAAGAATGAAAAAGAATCTATGTGAGCGAAATTCAAAAGGGCCCATGACGACCAAACTCCGCAGGATGTTTGGGAGGCAGGGCCGTGAGTGAAACGAAGGGCTCATGGCGACTGACGGAAGTCAGGAGCTTGGGCTTATATAAATCGAATAAGGGCCCATGGTCTAGTTGGTTATGACGTCGCCTTGACATGGCGGAGGTCTCCGGTTCAAATCCGGATGGGCCCACCATCAACCCACCGAAAGAGGTGAAACGAATGGCAAAGAAGTTCAGTGTGGAGTACAGAATGGAGATCGGTGCTGTCCTTGCGGTAGTCGGTGCAATAGCAACTATTGTATCAGTGGTGGGTGTGTTCTTTAAAGACGGTGTTCCCTCCTTCTTATCCGGGCTTTCCGGTGTGGCTTCCACTCTCGGCAATTGGAATCTGTGGCTTCTTCTTATCGGCCCCTCAATGCTTATTCTTGGCGCATGGTGGGTCTATGACCACTTCAAGAAGGTCAAGAAACTGGAGAGCTATCTGAGCGAGAACAGCAAGTCGAAGTTCGTGAGGAACATAGACGATATCCTGTACCTTGGATGGAGCCTGCCCCAGAGATATGAGGATATGGTTCTTGAGAAGATGGACGAGTTCAGAATCAAACTATAAGGTATTTCTCAAGCGTACAGCGGTATGGTATCGTCTTTTTCAGGAAAGACCGTAATCTTACCGCCGAGCTCATCCACTATCCGCTCCAGATAGTCTATTTTCTCCCTCAAAACATAGGCCGTTATCTCCAGTGTATCCTCCCTGAAGTCCATGGATGAAACTATGGATATCCTCTTGATCGTTCGGATCTGCCTGTATGTTTCCTCCCTGTCTGCCGGAAGGAGTATCAATACCCTGTTCCTTCCCTCCTTTATCCTTGAGTATATCCTCCTCAGGACCTTTCTGGCTGAGTCCTGCTCAAGAGCGGATATGAACAGAGTATCGTTCCCTATGGTGTCCGTGACGAAGGATACCTTTTTCTCCCTCTCTCTCTCCGACAGAAGGTCGCTTTTGTTGGCAACATAGATTATCCTGTCCGTTCCGACATCCGGCATGAGGATGTCCAGAGAGGCCTTTATCTTCCTCCTTATCTCCTCCTCGGAATCGCTTATGTCGAACACCAGAAGCACGATATCCGCCTGAAATATCTCTTCCAGAGTGGATCTGAAGGCCTCCACAGTCTCCGTCGGCAGATCGTCTATGAAACCAACTGTGTCGGTGAAGAGCACCGGTTTCCCTCTATCCTTCGCCCTCCTTGTAAGTGGGGAGAGTGTCGCAAAGAGCTTATCATCGATATATATGTCCTCATCGCCGCTGAGGGTCTTCAGAAGGGTGGATTTTCCCGCATTTGTATAGCCTGCAAGGGCCACAACAGTGGTATTTCCCCTCCTCCTGATTTCCCTCTTCACCTCCCTGTCCTTCTCAATCTCCTGAAACATCCCCTTTATGCGGCTTATTCTGCGCTTGGCCATGAGATAATAAACATCCACATCGTAGGCACCCCCTCCCATGAAACCGGGTTTCTCTCCCTCCTTCCCCCTGTGAATCCACTCCTTGATGAAGGGAAGCTCGTACTGAAGCCTCGCAAGCTCCACCTGAAGCTTTGCCTCTTTCGTGTGTGCGTGCTCCTTGAATATGCTGAGTATAAGCCCTATTCTGTCGATACATTCGACCTCAAGCCCCATCTCTATCCTGTAGTGCTGGCCCGGCTTTATGGACGCGTCCACCACCACGGCATCTATCCCCTGTTCCTCTCTTCTCTTCCTCCTCTCCCTTTCTCTTCTCTTCCCCTCCAGCTTTTCGGTAACGCTTCTCAGCTCCTCTTCCTCCTCATCCCCCTTCTTCACTCCGAGGAACTCCTTTACCTCTTCAAAGCGCCCCTTGCCGAGGAAGTAGTTAGGGTCGGGATGCCTCCTTCTCTGGTAAAAGACCTTTACGAGCTCGTACCCCATGGTGTCTATGAGGCTTTTTATCTCCGTCTGGTCCTCTTTTATGGTAAACAGGATTACTCTCTTCTTCTCTGCCATGCGCGTTTTCCTTCTTTTCCCTGATTTCTTTCTTCCTATTCAGTAATTCCCCGCTTCGCCCTATCCTTCCAGTTTCATCTCTTCCAGCCCCGTCTCTTCGTTGAAAGCCGCTGTGACTCTCGCCTTTTCAGCGGGAACTATCAGCATTTCCACCAGAGGGTCCACCGTTGCGGAGAAGAGGTGTCCTCCAACGACCTCATGTCTGTCGTTCGCCATCATGCAGTGGATATGAAGGCCGATATCGGAGTCTTTCGTACCATTGGCCGCGGCCGCTTTCTTCTCCTTCACCCCCACTCTTATGCTTCCGTGCAGCCCCAGCAGTTCATGCCCCTTCTCGAAGGTTCTCTTTTCGTACTCGCTGCCGTTGTAGTAGCCGATGACCGCGTTTTTCAGCATCCCTATGGCCATAACGATCATTCCGCCGTTTGGTAGTTCCGCCTCGGCCAATCTCTTGAGGGAGGCGAATAGGTCCTCGCCCCTGTCCAGCTTCACAAATATTCCCTGCGAATCCCTTTTCCAGTGCATGGTGAGGTGGATAGCGTGAGACTATTTGTTCTTTGCTTCGGGGCGGGACGGCTTATCCGACTTCCACAGGAAATGAAGGGGTGGG
>CAZKII010000095.1:0-5037 GCA_964552865.1 uncultured Thermoplasmata archaeon
GCAGGTTCAGCATCCTCCCGTCTCTGTCGCACCCTCCGCTTATCAGGAAGCCCTTTGCACCCTTTCTTAGATGGGAGTGGGCCGCCTCTAGAAATGCCTCCGGGTCCGTGTACCCCTCCATGAATCGCAGATAAACTCCGTTGCAGTGGCGGCAGTTCAGCGCACAGGCCGTTCTGGATATGGATATCGACGGGAAGGAGGGCCAGATGTTGTAGACCCTCATCACTCTCTCTGGCATCGGGTGTGCAAACACGCTGCGGGTTAAAGCCTTTTCCCGGCAGAGGGTTTTTAAATGCGTCTCCTATCTCCCTCCGGTGATATCATATGCCCACGATAGTCGAGAAGGTATTTCAATCGCATTCGAGAGACAGGGTCGAGCCGGGAGAGATAATCTGGCTGGACCTCGATGTAAGGACGGCAAGGGATTTCGGAGGACCCAATGTGGTCAAGCACCTCAGGAAGCATTATTCTGGGGATTATCTGGCGGATCCGGAAAAGACCTTCTTCACCTTTGACCTGAGCGTTCCGGCCAAGACCATAAAGTACGCCGTGAACCAGCAGATATGCAGGGACTTTGCCGAGGAAACCGGCATGGGCGTCTTCGATGTGGATCAGGGCATAGGGACGCATGTTCTCATGGAGAAGGGCCTTATATTGCCGGGAAGCACGGCGGTGGGGACCGATTCCCACTACAATATTCTCGGAGCGGTGGGGGCCTTCGGTCAGGGCATGGGTGACACCGATATCGCGTTCGCCTTCAGGGCGGGCCGCACATGGTTCGAGGTTCCGGCGACCATGAAGATAACCGTAACAGGGGAGCACAGCGCCACTGCCAGGGACACCACCTTTGCGGTGATGAGGGAGCTCGGCTCCAAGGGTGCCCTCGGAAAGGCCATGGAGTACTACGGCGATGCCATCGATTCCCTCGACCTTGCAGGGAGGATAACCCTCGCCTCGCAAACCACTGAAATGGGCGGGATCATCGGCTTCATACCGCCGGACAAAAGGGTCCTTGAATTCCTGAAAGAGAGGAGCGGCAGGGAGGTCAACCCGGTTCTGGCCGATTCCGATGCGAACTATGTCAGCGAGACGGAGATCGATGTGTCCGGTCTGGAACCGCTTGTGGCCACCCCTCCATCGCCCACCAGTGTCAAACCCGTTTCCGAAGTGGGAACAGTGGAGATTGATACGGTCTTCATCGGCTCCTGCACCAACGGCCGCTTCGAGGATATCGAGGCTGCGGCCCGTGTTCTCAAAGGGCATAAGGTGAAAAAGGGTGTAACGCTGAAGATAACCCCGGCCACTCGCGGGGTCTGGCTTAAAGTCATAAAGAGCGGCGTTCTGGACATCCTCATGGACAGTGGTGCCGTGGTCCTCACAAATGCCGGCTGCGGAGGCTGTGCCGAGGGGATGTGCGGCCTTGTCGGAGAGGGTGAAGTGGAGGTGTCCACCACCAACAGGAATTACCCGAACAAGCAGGGTCCCGGAAAGATATATCTGGCAAGCCCGGAAACCGCGGCGGCCAGTGCGATACTTGGCAGGCTCGCATCGAAGGAGGAGGTGATGTGATGAAACCGGAGGTATTGAAGGGGAGAATCTGGCTCATAACGGATGGCGAGGGAAGGAGGCTGGACGACATAGACACGGACATGATATTCCACAACCGATGGCTCTACATCACCGATGTGAAGGAGATGGGAAAATACGCCTTCGGAAACACAGAGGGATGGGAGGACTTCCCTGAGAAGGCGAAGGAAGGCGACATTCTGGTGGTAGGCAGGAATTTCGGAGCCGGTTCATCGAGGCAGCAGGCGGTGGATTGTTTCAGGGCGCTCGGCGTTCAGGCCATAGTGGGCGAATCATTCGGGGCCATATACAAGAGGAATGCGATAAACTCCGGGATGCCTCTCATTGAAGCGCCGGGGATATTCGATTCCGGCCTGAAGAGCGGCGATGTCGTGGAGATAAACCTCCGTACAGGAGAGATTAAAGCTGGAGATAGTGTATTCCATGCGAAGCCGATGCCCTCTGTTGCCCTTGATATTTACCATGCCGGGGACCTCTTTGCATATGCGGAGAAATTGAACGGTTGAATCTCAGTAACTGGTCAGCATATCGACCTTTCCCTGCTTCCGCGCCAGATGCTCTGCGCCCCTGAATATGCCAATCGAGAGGATCAGGAAGATAACGGTGGATATTATCATGAGATATATCACGAACTCCGAGGAATAGGCGGCCATCGCCGGGTCCGTGCTGCCGGGTATGAGAGAGCGCCGGATTCCTTCCAGCCAGTAGGTGAGCGGTATTATCTTTGAAAAAGCGGCCCCCCATGACGGAAGCGTTTCTATCGGATAAAGAACACCTGCGAAGAGGTAGAAGATGCCTGCCAGCCCCTCGTTCATCCCCATTCCGTGTTCGGCGGTGAGAAATGAGATTCCCGCAAGGGCGAGGCCGAAGGAGACTATGGCCGCAAGGCCTATGAAGAAGACAGCAAGGAACATCGGGAGATTCACAGTTCCGAAGCCTATGGGAACCCCCAGAAACAGGATGCCGAAGGCCAGCGTGATCGCCACCGATACAGTTGTGAGAAGCAGTTTGCTCATGCTCCTCCCCAGAACATAGGCGTAGAAACTCGACGGTGCGATGTAGATATAGCGAATGGTTTGAAAATGCTCCCTGTCGTCGTGGATGACCCATGTGACGCCGAACAATAGCTGGAATATATACATGTAGAATGCGTTTCCCACATACATGAAGCCGAAGAGGGAGCCGGATGTACTTCCGCCGCTAACAACGATATACATCATCACGAGGATGAAGGTTGCGGAAATGGGCTTGACGATGGTGTAGGCTATGAATAGAAACGGGTCGGCCCAATTGCTGTCCATCTGCCATCCCAGCCAGGCTGCGGTTTTGAATGTGAGGAAATTTCTGGCCAGTGTGTTTTTAATGTTCTCTACTGCCATCTCAGCGTCAGCCTCCCTTCTTTTTTTGCGAGGTTTTCCATGTAGTTCAGGAAGTGGTGGGCCAGGACGAGAAATATCCCGGACAGGAGTATCAGAACGGCGAGTTCGTACACCGGAGGTATGAAGCCATCTCCCGCATAGGGGAAGAGCAACTGCCTCATTCCGTCGAGGCCGAGGGTGAGGGGGATAAGAGCCGCAATGGTTGCAATACCCGTTCCCAGATACTTGACCGGAAAGTAGAATCCAGACAGAAGATATATGGGCTCGGTCAGAACCTCGGATATATGCCATGCCTCCCTTCCCCACAGAAGATAAAGCGAGGCGAACATCATGCCCATGCCGTAAAGGGCGATGAGGGTGAAGGCAAACACGCCCAGAAGCAAAAGCGGGGAGGCAAGGCTGAATTCCACATGGAATATCAGAAGCCCAACGAGTATGGTGGCTGCCGCTCTTATCGTGGTGGAGAAGACACCTCCCACGGCCATTCCGGCCATAATCGACATCCGGGACACAGGAGCGATCATGTACAGCTGCAGATTTCCTATCTCTTTCTCCCAGTAGAGCTGTGCGGCCATGCTCCAGAGTACATTCATCCAGTACGCTGTCATCGCTCCGCCGATAATGACATAACCGATGTACTGAGGCGGTGCGTTCATGGCTTTATAGATATAAACGAATGCGGCAATCGAGAGTATCGGCATAAGGGTGTCGAAGAAGAGCCAGCTCGGCTCCCTGTTCATCCCTATTATTCTCGGGTACGCGCGTCCTTTCATGGCGCGAAAGTTTCTGAGTAAGACATCCCTTATTCCTCTGGTCAGTGCGGAGCTCTCGGACATTTCAGTCCAGCCCCCTTCCTACCAGTTTTATAAATACATCCTCGAGAGTCGGCTCTCTTTTCGTTATGTGAATTATCTTTCCCTTCTCCTCCACTATCATCGAAACGAGGTCGGCTATAATACTCTCGTCCTCCAGTATCATGCTGAATTTCATAGTGCCGTCCGGGTTCGCCTTCCAGGTGGCGTTTTTAACCAGCCTCAGGACCCTGTCCGCCCTTTCCATGCCGGAGACGACCATGGTGAAGGGAAATTCTCTGGTCACCAGTTTCTTGAGGTTCTCCGGTGTTTCAAGGGCTATGACGCGGCCATTGTCGATTATGGCTATTCTGTCGCATAATTCCTCCGCCTCCGCCATATAATGGGTGGTGAGCAGTACGGTCCGTTCTGGGTGCTCTTCTATCCATTTTCTTATGAAGTTTCGTATCGTTCTGCTGGCACCCACATCCAGCCCGAGGGTCGGCTCGTCCAGGAATATTATTTCTGGATCGGTCATGAAGCCTCTTATCATGTTCATCTTCTGCCGCATCCCCGTAGACAGTGTGCGAACTCTTTCGTTTCTCTTCTCGTAGAGGTCGAATTCCTTAAGCAGACGGTCGATGTTCTTTTTTGCTACCGATGAGGGAATATTGTACATCTGGGAGAACATCCAGAGATTTTCCCTTACCGTGAGCAGGCCGTACCCGGAGGTCTCGCCCCCGGAGACCATGTTAATCCTCTCCTGAACTCTTCTGTAATCTTTGCTCACATCATAACCAGCAACATATGCCTCCCCATCGGTTGGGAGAAGGAGCGTGGAGAGTATTTTTATCAGCGTGCTTTTGCCGGCACCGTTCGGTCCTAGAACACCGAATATCTCCCCTTCACGAATCTCAATATTAACATCCTTAAGGGCCTGTACAATCCCACCGCCATCCTTCTTCTTTGCCTTGAATGTCCGGGAGAGGCGAACGGTCTTTACGGAGGTCATATGCAAAAAATCTCAGTCCACCACATTCTTGCGGTAACGGGTCACATAGCCTGCAATCCTGTTCCGCATGACCTTGGTGGACACATCGGTGAGTTTATCTACCATCAGTTTATTGTGCTGAAAATCGTCTGTAAACTGGTCTGGATACCTCTCAACGAGTTCGATAGCGACACGCTTTATGTAGGTCGGCCTGATGTTGCCCATTATATCACCTGTATTCGGAGGAACGGTAGGGAGTATATATAGATTTTGCAGGGTTTAGGGGCTT
>CAZKII010000096.1:0-5001 GCA_964552865.1 uncultured Thermoplasmata archaeon
AGCTTTGTCATACCCGTACCGGAACGGACTGTAAAATAATTTCGGGATAGGACAGCAAAAGACAGAGAGCGATAGTTATATATAGGAAGTGCGAGGAACTAAGATATATGTACGAAGTAGTCTTTGACACTAAAGCGATAGAATTTCTTGAAAAGGCCGAAAAAACAGTGGCCAGGAGGATATGGGATAAAATCATGGACACAAAGGAAAATCCTCATCGCTTCTTCGAGAGATTAACGGGTCGAAATGATTATAAACTAAGGGTCGGAGATTATAGAGTTGTTGCAGATATTGACGATGAGAAGAAAAGGATAGAAGTAACTTTCATAGGGCACCGTAAGAAGGTTTACAAAGATTTTTAATTTGGCAGGGATTTTACCCGTTCACCTTTACAGAATTATAGTAGTAGCTCATCATCCTCATCGCTCACCGGTCCGCCCACAGGCCCGTCTCCCACCTGCGTTCCGCACCTCGGGCACTTTCCCGTTCTGACACATTCATTGCACAGCAGGGTTCCGCAGTTGGGGCACTTCATCACGGCCTGTTCGCCGTGGAATATGCACCTCCGGCCGGTCAGGTCCTCCTCTTCTTCCTCCTTCTTCTTGTACGGCTCGGCCTTCTTCGGCTTGGGGGCCTCCTTCATGGCAGGCTGCTCCGGCGCGTACCTTTCCTCGTACTCCCTCGCGCTCCGCACATTCTCCCACTGGGTCTTCCTCCGATGCGAATGCGGCTCGGGAGGAGCGGTATGCACCGGCATCTGAGCGGATGGCTGAGGGGCCGGCTGGGAACTGGGGGCATTACCGGAAGCGGGCGTACCGCCTATGTTCACCGGCCTCGAATACTCCAGAGGTTTGGAGTAGTCCTCGAACTTCTCCTTCGGCACGCTGTCTCCGCCGCGATACGCCTCGTAATCCGAGCTCACTATGGACTTCGTCCCCACCGTCCTCATCTGGGTGCCGTCGTCCCTGTGAAGGGATGCGAGCATGGCTGTGACCTGCTTCGCCCTGTAGACCCCTATGTTCAGGTCTGAAACGAGGCCTGCAATGGTCTGCCTCTCCGGTGGGAGATATGTGGCCCGCTTCAGAAGGTCCTCCACCTCCTTTTCAACCATGGTCGGATTTATCTGCATCTCATCAACCGCTTCTATGTAGCTCAGCACCTGCTTTGCCCGCGGAATGGGGAGGTCGGGCATGGTGACGGAGATATCGCACAGCCTTATGCCGTACTTCACGATGCCGGGACTGCTGGCCATGGCGGCCTTGAGAACATCACGGGAAAGGCCTTCCATCTCGGCGAACTGCTCGGGAGAGAGGTTGTTTATGGCCACGGGCTCCCTTTCCCTCAGGTACCTCAGCACCTCTTCAAGGTAGTTATAGGGGACACCGCAGCTTCTGAACGCCTCCTCTCTGGACACGGGACGGTTGTTCCTGTACTCAAATTCTAGAAGAGAGCGGGCGTATTTCTCGATCTCCGCCTCCTTCTCCGCCTTTCTGGCCTCTTCCAGACCTTCCATAGCACTTGCCATCTCCGGGTCTATCCTGAGAGCGGTATCGAATGCCCTTATGGCCTGCTGATACTCCTTCATTTTCAGAAGCACAAGCCCTTTTGCGCTCCATGCGAACTTATCGTCGGGATGTGTGCCCACAATCCGGTCGTAACAGCGAAGGGCCTCGTTGAGGTCGCCTATCTTCTCCATTATCGCCCCGCGGTTGTACCATGCATCCCTGTTATCCGGCTCTATCTGAACCACCATATCGTAACAGCGGGCCGCATCGCCGAACTGCTCCAGCTGGGTGTTGATCATCCCCATGCCGTACCAGATGTCCGCCGCCTTCAACCTCTCTTCCTCAGGCAGGCCATCCACAGGGCCCATGACATCCAGAGCCTTCCTGTAGGAATCCAGGGCCTCGCTCTTCCTTCCTAGGTTCTCGTACGCCTTCCCCATGAACCTGTGGATATCGAAGCCATGAGCCCCGGCCCTTACTGCGCGATGCAGGAAATCAAGGGCCTTTTCGTAGTTCCCCATGGTCATGTGCAGCCGGCCCGCAAGCTCCAGGGAATCGGGGTTGTTCGGCTCCCTTGAAAGTGCCTCTTCCACAACGGCCATCGCCTCGGTATAGTTGCTCATGGCAGCCAGCGCTTTCGCCTTGTTGTTCAGGAACTGGACCGTTCCGGGCTGTATCTGTATGGCCTTTTCGAAAGAATCCAGGGCCGCGTTCACCTCCTCCAGCTTCAGATGCCCTTCACCCTTGCGGTTATAGGCATACGGGTTGTTCGGGTCTATCGAGAGGATGGTGTCGAACTGCTCTATACCCTTCCTGTAATCGCCGTTGCGATAATGTGCCTTCCCCAGTGCGGCCAGCGTCATTATATCCCTCGGGTCGACATCCAGTGCGCGCTCGTAGCTCCTTATCGCCTCGTGAAGCCGGCCCTGCGCCTCGAAGGCCGCACCCATGTCGGTCATGGCCGCCCTGTTCTTATCGTCCACCCTGAGGATCTCGGCGCAGGCATCAAGAACCCCCTCGTAGTCGTTCATCAGTTTCAAAGCCTCCTTCTTCCTCACCAGAAGAGAGAGGTCTCCTTCATTGAACTCAAGGGCCCGCTCAAAGGATTTCAGCGCCTCGTCGTGCCGGCCAAGCATCATAAGGGCATCCCCTTTGTCCGTCCATGCGTCGA
This sequence comes from uncultured Thermoplasmata archaeon, assembly GCA_964552865.1. Classification (GTDB taxonomy): domain Archaea; phylum Thermoplasmatota; class Thermoplasmata; order JAJSAE01; family JAJSAE01; genus JAJSAE01. Next base: position 2,677 of record CAZKII010000096.1, read on the forward strand.
CGCTGGCCGGTGCAATCTTTATTATCCTGTCGCAGACCGGGACGATGGCAGCATAGTCCTTTCTCCCCTTTAGCACCTCCTTCTTGAGTTCCAGAAGGTCGAGGGACTTAGGCGCGATATCCAGACCCGCATCCACTATCCCCAGAGCGGCCTCCAGATTCCCCATGTCGTAGAGAACGGTCCCTTTCTTGAGATAGCCCAGAGGCTCTCCGGGATTCAATTCGATAACACGGTCGAAGGATTCGAGAGCATCCTGAAAGCGGTTAAGGGAGAGAAGGCTCTCACCCCTGTCGTACCATATCCGGTCCGCCTTCGGGTTCAGCTCCAGGGCCTTGTCGTAGCTGATGACCGCCTCTTCGAACCGCTGAAGCTCGTGAAGGACCGAGCCCCGATGATACCACATGTCCGCGTCAGACGGGTCCATCTGCACGCCCCTGTCAAACGCCTCCAGAGAATCGTTCAATCTTCCGAGAACGAGCAGGCTCTCCGCCTTCATCTTCCATAGAATGGGGTGTTCCGGGTCTATGGCGATCCCCTTTTCGAAGTACTCGAGCGCCTCTTCCGGCCTGTCCATCTTGTAAAGGGCAAGGCCGATATCGGAGAGGAGCTCCGCATCCTCAGGGTCGATCTCCAGAGCGTACTTGTAAGAGGCAATGGCCTCCTCCACCCTGCCGAGCCGGTCAAGGGCGATCCCCCTGTCCTGAGCCGCGCGTTTGAGGTCCTCCGCCGGGACATCCGGCAGCTCGTCGTCATCCGCCATCTCCATTATCCTGTCGGAGACGCGTATAATCTCAGAATCACGGCCGAGGTGCTTCAAGCTCTCCTTCTTGTATATCAGTGCAGGGAGGGAGAAATGATTGACCTTCAGCGCTCTGTCGAAGGTTCTCGTGGCCTCCTCGTACCTGCCGAGGTTATAGAGAGCGATCCCTTTCTGTGTGAGCGCCTCCTCGTCGGAATGGTCTATCTTCAGAATCTCGTCGCTCACCTGAACTATGTCCTCGTACCTGTTCATCTCCACCAGGGACGCGAGCTTGAGAAGGAGAACGGAAGAGTTACCGGGCTGTATGGAAAGCGCCGCGTTGAACGAGGATATGGCCTCGCTGTGCCGGCCGATGGAGGCCATCCCGATCCCCCTGTCGATATGGGCCTGAAGGTTCTGCGGGTCCAGTGCGAGTATTCTGTCGCATGTCTCCACCATCTCCACATCCCGGCCAAGCTCCTTCAGCGCGTCCTTCTTCATCACCAGCGCCTTCAGCATCTTCGGGTCGTGCTCAAGGGCTCTGTCGAAGGATACCGCCGCATCCTCAAACCTTCTCATCGACATGAGGATCTCTCCCCTCTCGGCCCACAGAGCGGGGTTACCCGGGTCCTTCTTGACCACCTCGTTGTAGGCGTCAAGGGCACCGGTGGTGTTCCCCATCCTTCTGAGTATGAGCGCCTTGTTGTGAAGAACGAATACATCGTTCGGGTCGATCTTGAGAGCGACATTCAGCCCCTTGACCGCCTCCTCCATCTGGCCCAGTGCGTTGTGGGCGAGGGCCTTGTTCACCCAGAGAACCTTGTCGTTGGAGTACCTCTCCAGAGCGGAATCGAAGACGGCAACCGCCTCGGAGAATCTCCTCGTTCTGGAAAGAGCAATCCCTTTCTTCGTGAGAAGTTCCCTGTCGTGGGGCCTGTATCTGAGAAGCCTGTCGTAGTGCTCCACATCATCCGGGTCGATCTCGACCACCTTTTCATAGGAACGGACCGCCTCTTTATCGTTCTTTATCATCTCGTAAAGCCGCCCGCGCGTGCTCCAGAACTCCTTCCTCCCGGGGTCTATTTCGATGGCCTTCTCCACCTCGGCCAGCCCCTCCTCCACCCGGTTGAGGACCGCAAGGGTCATGGCGCGCTGATGCCTTGCATGGGGGTTTCCGGGGTCCAGCCGAATGGCTCTGGCGAGAACCTCTTCCGATTCCCTTCCCATGCCGAGCTGCCTCAGATAGTCCCCTATGGAGCTTATGGCGAGCGAGAAATCCTTGCGGTGGGTGGGCGACACCTTCACGGTATTCTTGTTTATGAAGTCTATGGCCTTGCCTGCGGTCTCCGCGGCATCGTTCATCCGTCCGTCATGTATGAGGGAAGCTATTTTCTCTCCCATCTTCTGGAGCCGGGAAAGGTTTCGCTTCTCTCTGTCAACAAGTGAGTCAAGCAGTCCCATCTCTATACACCTTCGCTTTTGAGCGGGAGATTATAGCACCGGTAGTTATAATAAGTTTCGGTGGAGAGCTACCATACAGAAGGATATGTTCCCGGTTCCATGAAAACCCTTTCCGTTTCCACTGC
>CAZKII010000097.1:0-4966 GCA_964552865.1 uncultured Thermoplasmata archaeon
GGGGAGCTGACCGCAGAGGGTGCCAATTATCGGGCAGTGGAGTTCTACGGCGATACCATGCAGAATATGAGCATATCCGGCAGGATGACCGTTTCCAACATGAGCATGGAGATGGGAGCCAAGGCTGCAATCATTCCTCCTGACGAGAAAACATTCGAGTGGCTGAGGCCGAGAGTTGAGGGAGATATGCAGGGCGTCTATGCCGACCCGGACGCGGTCTACGAGAGGGAGATACACTTCGATGTTTCCGACCTCGAGCCGCAGGTCGCGAAGCCTCACACCGTGGACAATGTTTCTCCCGTATCAGATGTGGCGGGCAAGCATCTGGACCAGGTATTCATAGGCTCCTGCACCAACGGAAGAACCGACGATTTCGAGGTGGTGGCGAAAATACTGGAAGGGAAGAAGATACACCCCGATGTCCGCCTCATCGTCGGCCCCGCATCTTACGAGGTTTATCTGGAAGCGATAGAGAAGGGCTACATTCAGACCATGATAAAGGCGGGTGCGGTGGTCATAAATCCAGGCTGCGGGCCGTGTCTCGGCGCCCACGAAGGCATCATGGCCTCCGGCGAGAGAGGGCTTTCCACCACCAACAGGAATTTCAAAGGGAGGATGGGCTCCCCGGATTCGGAACTCTTCCTCGCAAGCCCGGCCACTGCAGCGGTTTCCGCAATCACAGGTGAAATCACCGACCCAAGGGGGTGGTTGTAATGGGTAGAGCATGGAAGTACGGCGATGATATAAACACCGATGTCCTCTATCCCGGCAGGTATCTGGACAGCTACGAACCCTCCTATCTGGCATCCCATGCTCTCGAAGACCTTGACCCGGAATTCGCAAAGAATGTGAAAGAGGGGGATGTCATTGTGGGAGGCAAATACTTCGGCTGCGGGTCCAGCAGGGAGCAGGCCGCTTCGGCCCTGAAGTACTGCGGCGTGAAGGCCGTCATCGCAAAGTCGTTCGCCAGAATCTATTACAGGAATGCGATCAACATGGGAATTCCGCCGATAGAAACCCCCGATGTGGATAAGATAAACCACGGGGACGAGATAGAACTGGACATGGAGAACGGCATAATCCATAACAGGACCACGGGAGAGGACATAAGGTTCAATCCTCTACCTTCGTTCATCATGGAGATAATAAACGACGGCGGACTGGTGCCGCACCTGAAGAAGAAACTGGGAACGGAGTGATCCTCAATCCTCCTCCGTATCCCATTCCACCTTTCTTCCCGCCGCTTCCACGAACTCGTCCTCCATGTCCGGCGGACCGCTGGCTATTATCCAGTCTCCTGCGGTGATCTTTACCTCTGCGCCGGGGCCGTATATCCATCTGTTTCCTCTCTTTATCGCTATTATCCACATGCCGTACTCCTTCGGCAGGTCCAGCTCTTTCAGCGTCTTTCCGTTGAACCGGGATTCCCCGGAGATTATGGCGGCGGTGATGGTCCTCTCCGAGTCCCTGACGCTCATCTGGAACACCGGATGCACATCCATGTCCCTGAGTTCCACATCGGCGATCTCTCTGGCCGCATCCCCTATGGTCTCCAGTGCGTTTATCAGGCGTATGTAGACGAGGGCTCGGTCCACGCTGCTTTCTCCGTTCTTAACCTCTTCCACGGCTAGCCTCTCCAGTGCGTTCTGCTCCCTGTCCATCAGGGTCTCTAGGACATCAACTTCCCTTGCGATAACCCTGTTGTCATATAGGAGGGACGAGTAGGCGAGGTCCACCATGAGCTCTGCGTTCTCCTTGAATTCCAGAAGCCGTCTGTCTATTTCCCTGAGTTCCTTCATGCCTTTCCCCCCAGATACTTTCTGACCTCATCAAGGTCCTCGTCTATGCCGCTGACAACGAGGCGGTCGTTCTCCCTGAGTCTCATGTTGTCCTCCGGGTCGTAGAACCACCTCTTTCCGCGTTTCACCGCCAGAACCCGAATGCCCGCCGATACCTCGTCGTACAGCTCCTCTATTCTCATGCCCCTGACCGATTCCGGTACTCTGATGAACGATATTATCTCATCTCCCTCCCTCAGGACCGACGGTAGAATCGGGGCCTTCATGTGCGTCTTCAGCAGGGATACTATGTCCCCAGCGGCGTTGGATATGTGCTCCGTGGCGTTTGCCACCTGCAGGACACCGGCCAGCTGCTCCGCGTCCTCTGTGGTCCGGGTTGCCAGCATCACCGTCATCTGCAGCTGGTACTTCAATCGGTCCATCTCCACCTCAAGAAGCCGCACCTCCTCCGCGATCTCGCTGCTGTTGAAAAGCACCGCAGCGTATGCAAGGTCCACTATGACCTCGGATATGTCCTTCATCTCCGTGAGTATTTCCCTCACGCTTCTCGGCTCGTATTCCACCTCTTCAAACTCCTTTTTCTTCCAGAGTTTCATGCTATCCCCACCACCGTTATTGCAATGGCCAGCGATAAGATTCCCATAAAATCACCCACCGTGCTGACCACAGGTATGGCGAAGTCGTTGGGGCTCAGCCCCTTTCTGAATGCCAGAACGGAGACCACCACCGCCATGGGTATTACCACGGCGAGGGCCACCGCCTGTGCGAGAAGTACAATCGTGAGCCAGTGTATGAATGACATCTTTACCTCTATCGAGAGATATGGCAGTATGAAATATAAAGCTGTTGCCGTGATCGCTCTTTCGAGGAGCCCCACCAAGAACGACATCTCCATGTTCTCCCTCACCTCAGGGTGCAACGGGCTCGGGTCTATGGAACCGAGATGGAGGCCGGATGAGATCCTTGAACCGACTATGGAACCAACATTTCCCGCAAGCGCGTTTACACCTGGCACGATGGCCAGTATTGCCGGCAGCATGATAAAGACCGACTCCATGGAGTTGAGCAATCCCCCTGCGGCCACCTCCACGAACATCATTAGGCTTATTAGCGGAGCGGTGGTTTTCATAATCCTTTTCCACTCGCTCACAGGGCCACCTCCCAGAGTACGATGTACCCGGCCAGCAGGAAGACGGTGACGAAGTCTCCCACCGTGGCGATGAGCGGGCTTACCACATTGTCCGGGTCCACCCCTTTCCTGAACGCGAGGGATACCGAGTAGACAGACAGGAACGAGAGGAATGTGCTGGATGTGAGGCTGGTGAGCAGGACGACGGTGAGGACTCCCGCATAGTTCATCCGCACGCCGGCGATGGAGAAGCCGATGTACGCCACGCTTACCACGAGGGCGGACAGAAGAACGCTCATCAGTATAACGGCGATGATGCCGTCCCTCGTCGTTCTGAAGGGGTGTTTCGGGTCGAATGTTCCGAGGTGTGCCATGCTCCCCAGTCTGGAGGCGAATGAACCGGCCACATTCCCCCTTATGCTTATCAGCGCCGGGATTATCGCAATGAGTCCGGGTATGCCGTGGAAGTCCGACTTGGAGAGAACCGTACCGGCGAATATCTCGATTATTCCGAGCATTGTGAGGACCGGCAGCGCCTCCTTCACGAACTTGGCCCTGTTCATGGGCGGCACCCCCTCTGCCATTTATCTGAATATGAACGGAGCAGTGCCGGCGAGAGAGGGGCCAACCGAACCATACTGTTCTTCAAGAGGTAACCATATAAAAAAGCAGCGGCATCATATATTCATCCTTTTCAGAGGCTTGGAGAGATGTCTGGCTGCACATATCGGCACTTCGTAGTAGCCCGTCTCCAGTCTATCGTTCCCCTTTATGATGCGGAATCCCGCCTCATCTTCTTCGGCCTTTCTCCCGCATATTGCGCACCTGTACCCTGCTCCGCTTCCGAGGGATTTCATCCTCTTTCCGCACTCCGGGCATAACGGGTTGGCGGTTTTTTCTCTTATGTCCACCGCGTTGATTACCCTTATCTTCTCCAGATTGATCGTGAGCTTTCCGTTCCGCAGTGCGTCGGAAACCCCGCCCCACACCTCTATTTCGTCGCCGGGCCGAAGAAGGGAAACGGTATTGCGGAACTCCTTGGTCGGCTCGTAGGCCGCACAGTAGGCTTCGTGCTCCCCGTCGGTTATGGAAACGATGATATGCCCCCCCTCTATCCTCTCCGGCACGGATGAAACCGTTCCGGTTGTGCGATAGGAAGAGAAAGGCTTCATCTCACCGATCCCCGCCTCTATTATGTGCTGGTCCGTTCCCTGATTGGTGATGAAAAGCGTCCACCTGTCCTTCCTTTCCCCTCTTATGGTCTCCATTGCAGGTATCAGCTCTTCCGGGTCGTCCCCTCTTATTCCGAATAGGACCGGGCAGGGGCTGTTCGGGGATATGGCGATGTGCCTGTTCCCGTAATCGTAGTTGTTGAAGGTACCCGGGAATTTTCGATCCATCTCGATAACGCTAGCCTCCTCAATATCCCTTTTCGTTCCCCACCTTTCGGGAGAGCGGTATGCGATGATCTCATAGGTCCTGTCGTGCTCTGGATTCCACGCGATGGAGGCCGAGGAGCCGATGATTCCCCTTCCGTTCTTGAACCCCCTGTAAAGGGAGCCTTCGGGCAGATAGTTGAGGGCGTCCTCTACCGTGATGACCTCCCTGACCGCCCGCCAGAACAGTTCTTCGGCCGGCCTCTCCTTCGTGATCACGAATCCGGGGTTCGTCCTTTCATCGTCCATCTGGCCCCACTTCTCAACAAGAGAGGATAGGCGTTCCTCCGCATCTTCCATGCCGATGTTTTCCTCTCCTCCTTTTCTTTCGTAGCCGTAGATGATGCGGCCGTTCACCATCGCCACGGGGAATCTCTCACCCTCGCCTTTTCCGAGCTCCAGAGACACGGCCCCGTTCCCTCTTGTCTTCCACGGGACCATGGGGTTCAGTCTGATGAGCCGGGGGTGGCCTATGACATCCAGTTCCGGGAAGGCCAGCATAATCTCCGCTGCTAGGTATGTGGTGCACATGCCTGTAACGGCGGAGTCTGTGTCGTCAATGCCGATGAACACGGATGTGAGAAGGGGAAGGGGTATAAAAA
>CAZKII010000098.1:0-4794 GCA_964552865.1 uncultured Thermoplasmata archaeon
CCGGGTGCCAGCACCATGTGCGGCGTATCCACAGAGACCCAGTCCCATGTTGTTCGCTCGAAGAACTCCATCTTGATGGTCCAGGGCTCCTGAACCGGGGTGCCTCCGAATCCCTTGATCTGGATCGCAAGACCGTCGTGAACCTGACTTAAGGGATCCCTGACCGTGAGCTGGAGCATGTTCGAATTTATGCAGTACTCCATCCTGTTCTGCTCGCCCGGGAATTCCAGTATTCTGTTCCCGTTCTCGTCGGTCCAGTCGAAGAACTCCATCATATTGGTATAGCCGTCCGCGTAGGGAACATAGGCTGTGACCCGCATGAACTCGGTCCTTTCCGGGATGTACGGTTTGATATTGATGACGCCGGGGGTATCCTTGTCGTCGTAGAACTTCTTCATGTCCATGGTGATTGTCTTCTCTCCGAACGAGTGGAATATCTCTCCCCTTATGCTGAGATCCATGTTTGTGGAGTTCTGATTGGTTATGTTAAAGGACTGCGTGTATGTTTTGTTCGGCTTTGCAAGAGTGGCGAAGTTGGCATAGGACTCTCCGTGGAAATCTCCGGGGATCCATTCAGTCCTGTCAATGGAGAGACCGTTCGTTCCGGCCGCGATCTGGCAGGCTCTGTAGACATTGAGAGATCCCGCTCCCTGCGAGAAAACATCGTAATTCAGGTTGTCCGCGCCGGATTTCAGTATGTTCTTTGCGGTTTCTGCGTCTGGATAATAGCCGTGACTCTCGTAGTATGCCTGATAAACCAGTGCCAGGCCGCCTGCCCCCACTGCGGCGGACAGTGCATCTCCGCTCCAGAGGTCCCATGCCCACTGGCCGCCCATCCATTCCCATCCTCCGCTGAACATGTTCTGATCCACATTGAGCGGTGTGTCGCCGTAGCAGAATGCTCCAGAAGCGACTATGTCCGGTTTGGGGTTTCCTGTCATGGTCGGGCCTCTGGCCGAGGATGGGAGTATCTCTCCGTCGTGTGCCATCGTCCCTCCGTCCCCGTATCTTCTCATGAGGTCTGAGGGGGCCTTCGGATTGTAGTTCCTGTAGTGGAAGTCCGTACCGATTCCAACCGTTATCACGCCTCTGGCTGCGCCGGGTGCGCCGATGGTTCCGTATCCGTAGGAACCGACGCTTCCGGAGCCGCTGACTATGGCCGTGTGGCCTGACGAGTAATCAATCGTTATGTAGTCGGCGAATCTCGAGTAGAGGTCCCAGCCGCTCTGCGGGATGGCATAACTGAAGGAGTTGGCTATTATCTGGGCCTCGTCTCCGCTGTTAATAACTCCGTCGTATCCTTCGACGCCGAAGTACCAGCCGTTGAACGGATCACCTCCGCGTATCGCTATTATCTTTGCATCCGGAGCCATTCCCTGAACCAGTGTGTTTCCTTCTCCGTCCACTCCCAGTCCTTTTGCAACCATCTCGGATGCCACTTCGGTGCCCTTTGCGCTGTCGGCAGAGAACTCTCCGAACAGACAGACAAGGTTTCCGTTGGTCGGCATGGTGTTAGGGACTCCGCTTCTCTCCGACATCACATCTGAATATGGGATCGGGAGGGCGTTGTATTCGTATACTGCCTGGACTATGTCGCCGGAGCCGGCCGGTGTTTCTAGGATTACAAAGCCGGGTGTTAGTCTGTCCCCTCTGTTGAGTTTATACTCCTTGGATGGTACGATGGTTCCGTTTAGGTACAGATGGAAGGAAGAGGGGTTGATATTTCCATTGGCCAGCGTGAAGTTGTCCTGACCATCAGAGGCAGTGAAGGTTTCTGTGTCGGATTCTGCCCGGGAAATGAAGTAAACCATTCCTCCAGAGAGGTCCTGATAGGGCAATCCGTCGCCGTTCAGCCCTTCGTTGTCCGTGTCCTTATATATCGTTTCGGTCCTGACCTCAACGGTTATGTTCCTTCCCTCCTTATAAATAAAAGCGGTAGGGTCATACGGCTCGTATAAGGTGTTGTTGTGGAAGTAGTATTCATATCCTGTGGTGTAAATTACTTCTCCAGACGCAGGCGGACTCGTCATGCTCAGCTGCCCGTTATCCCAGTCTATGGTGTAGTTTGCCGGAGATGTGAGATTTACTGTCTTGTCATAAGTGTACCAAGCATGGATTTCCATTCCCGACACTGTTCCATACCCGTTTACATCGGTTACCGTCACCAGTCCGGTGAGATTATTTATCTCCACTTTATAATCGTAGGTGAAGTTATAGTAACCCTCATATGGAGAGATGGGATAGTAATAGAGCATATATGTATAATTCACAATATTCATATTGGGCAAGTAGAACTGCCATGTGCTACCAGCTCCCGTGCTCTCCGTCCCTGTACAATTGTATACTACCCTCTCGTTATTGAAGGTGAGATTACTCCCTTTAAGGACGCTGTGGAGACTCTCACTTCCAGCAATCAAGTTGCTGTTATTGAAATAGCCGCTGATGGTGTTACCGTCTCCAACGATTACTTCCTGATAGCCGCTGAACTCTCCCCTGTACAATTTATAAAGAGGATATAAATCAGCTCCCAGTCGCAAAGTGTAATTATTCGCATAAAGTTTTGCACCGAATTCGGGAGCTATTCCTTCCCGTTCGTTATATGCCCCGAAGAGGGATGCGGGCTTTTCGTCGCTGAAATTCTTGTCGTCATCGAGGTCCACATATACGGTATCATATACCCCTGCCTGAAGTTCGTCTGTGAGGAGCATGGCCACCGGCCGTCCGTAGAAGTAGGTTGCGAGGTTCTGGTCTGGATGGTAGCCGATGTGATAAACTCCGCTCTTGCTGGGGATGTCTCCGACCACATACGATACAGGAGTGGCGTTTCTCGATGCGAAGGAGGTCAGGGTGGTTGAATTGGAGGTGGACCAGTCGGGTGAAGAGTACTGAACATTCTCATCCGATGGCGTGGTGTCCTGTGCGTGAGTATTGTTGTTCCCAACGGTGAAGACTTCCATGCTTATGGCAGTCGGATTTCCAAGAAGGGCCTTCGGCACCCTGAATTCCATGAAATTCGCGCTGGATGCGAAGTCACTGGCGTTTGTCGGGTCCGGGGAGTAATCATAGTCCGCGGTCACACTCGCGAGGTAAGGCAGGTCTGATGCGAAGGTTATGTTCCCCGTGGTCCAGTCCACGCTGTATCCGTCCGAGGGGAATGGTGTCTGGTTGATGTACAGTCTGAAGGTGTTTGGGGAGACATCGGAATGGTCAAGCTGAGCAAATGTGTCATTGGCGGTTGCGTCTCCGGTTATAACATGTTCGTCCACCACCATGGTCCCCAGGGTCGTTATTGCCTGTGCGGGGGCCCACGAGCTACCGCTCCATCTGTAGAGTTTCGGCTCTCTCACCGTGTCGTTCTCGCTCCAGAGGTTTCCTGCAGCGGTAACGCCCCATCTCACTCCGATATGCGGCACATAAATTGCGAATTCGGGCCGATGGACCAGGTCCACTATAATGTTCTTTGCCTCGGCGTCAATGGTGGCACCGCCGGTGGCAGTGTCAATGTATATTCCGTAGCTCATGTTGGTGAGGGAACTCTGTCTCTCGAATCCGAAATAGAAGTTGTCCGCATCGGTGGAGATGTAGAGGTTCCCGAGATCGAAGGCAGGGTCCTGAATGTCATTAAGGGAGTCACTGCCCCGCAGGTCAGTGGTCTCGTTAATCGGATACACAGAAGATGCTCCTCCTATGCTGTCCGTTTCCGTCCAGAAGTCGTTGACTCCGTCCACCGTTACAGGGTGGTAGATATGGAGGTCCGTGGTGGAGGTGTCCACATACCATCCTGATGCGGAGCCGCCCGAAGAGAGGTAGGATGACATTGATATAGGATCGAAGGCCATGGGCCAATCTGCATAGGGGGAGTCGTAGGTGTAGTTTGCGTAGACCCGAAGTCCCGCATCCAGATCTGTGTTGAAGGTGATTATGCCGTTTGCGGCATCCAGTGTGTAATCGGAGGCGGAAATCGTTCCGTAACTCCTAGTTTCCGGGTTGTAGGTGCCAACAACTATCGAGGAGGCGATCACCGGATAGAAAGCGAGAGGGAACGATTCTCCGTTTTCTGTTCCTGTCGTCGCTTCCATTATGATATCCCCCTCCTTTTGGGCGGTTTCAGGAACTCGCGCCTGCTGGCCGTTGAGGTCGTAGTGAGCGAAGTCCACACCGCTGTCCATCGTGGCAATCCTCACTCCCTCTCCCGTATAACCGAGATCCCACGCCTTGTCCGCCATGTGTTCCACTGTGGAACTCTGGCTGTCCGGAACGTTCTGCGATGAGGTTGTGCTTCCGCCGATTTCGTTGGCGATGTTGTTCGGAATTGGCTCTGCAGTATCGTAAACACCGAGAACACCGGGGAGCGAGGCGATGTCAGGGATTATTCCCGCATCGATATCCAGTCGGATTACCGACATCTCCCCCTTCTTCGCGTCCGGGCCGATTAGGCCTTTATATCGATAATCTTTCACAAGATTATACAGCGAACTCACATCCGTGGTGAGTACGAGAATGTCCGCCATCTCTTTGCTCTTTATCTTCTCTTTGAGCGATGGCTGAACTATATCTTCCCACCCGCGGGGGGTCTCTATGGGGCTTACGCCATTATCTGAAACGACGCTCGCCGTGCCGGTTTCCCCCGCCGCCATGACAAATGTCGAAAACGCCGTGGTGGTCATAAGTAGCACTAAAAATACGCTTATCAGGCTCCTGCTTTGTTCTTTCATTATTACTCCTCCTGCATCTTCACTCTACAACATGAGCAGATTCGAGAGACGAACTGCAAGGTTGTATATAAGGCTTTCA
>CAZKII010000099.1:0-4698 GCA_964552865.1 uncultured Thermoplasmata archaeon
CTGAGACAGGTAAAGAAGGATTGTTTTCTCTCTTTCGGTTAAGAAGCCCATGAGAGGATAAATCTCTTTATTCTTTTGAATGTTGTTGGCGCAATTGCGTTAAACTAACCCAAAGAGGAAAAGTTTTATATAGGATTTTGCAATTCTCTTACAAAATTAGGAGGAATTAAGAATGAAGATGACAAATGCACTGACCGCAGTTTTGCTGGTAGGGATGTTGCTCGGGAGTTCTTTCCTTGCAACTGAGAATGTAAGGGCATGGGATGCCTCTGTGAGCGTGACACCCAGTTCTGTAATAGAGGGAGACAGCGTTACATTTGAGGTTACTGTAACTAATACCGGAAGTGAGGCAATGAAGATTACTAGTATTTATTTGGGCTTTGACTGGATGACTGACGCAAATCAATTCTACAGTAGCAGAGAGGTGCCTCAAGTCCTCCCGGTAGGTGAAAGTTATACATTCACCTTTGAAGTAGAGATTCCAGAAGGAATAGATACAGAGAATATGCATCAGGTGGGAGTAGAGATAGAGGCTGCGGGTCCAGGAATTATAGATGAATGGGGCTTCTCATACACCAACGAGTATTACGCCGACCTCTCTGTCGAGCCTGCGAGTAGCCCCGGTTTTTCCGCTATTTCTGCGATTGGGGTAATTGGTATAGTATCTTTGATAGCCGTTATGAGAAAGAGAAAAACTATCTGAACTCTTCGAGTTTAAACCCCTTACTTTACTTTCTTTTCTTTGCTCTCCACCCACTCCTCAAGATCCTTCAGAGAGAAATGTATAATCTCACCGGCCTCTTCCAGATTCTTCAGTTCCCTGTCGATTCCTCTTTTGGATATTATGGCATAGTGCTCTTTCCTGTTATCCCTGTGCCACCTGACATTTTCGGCCTTTTTCTCGAGTTCTGTCAAGACCCTCTTTTTAACTGGCCTATTGCTCCACTTCACCTCTGCAAAGAGAATATCCCTGCTTTTCTCGTTCAGGGCAACGATGTCTATCTCGGAGCTTCTCTCCCACCACGGGCCTATCAACCCGATCCTGAACGGTAACTTTCCCTCCCCGCTCATCTCAGGAAGGGCCTTTTTCCATATGTTCTCATAAAGCGGACCCACAAAAGCGTTGTTTTCCTCCAGTATCTCTCTGACCACATGGTCATGGTTTCCAATCTCGAAATAGGAGGTATTTCTGTAAACATACCTGAACCAGAACCTGTAAAAGTTGTCTCCTATGAAATACCGCCCTCTTTTCGACCGCCTGCGGTCCTCCGTTACTGGTACGACCCGTTTTATTATCTCATACTCCTTGCTCAAATCATGGATATATCTACTCACGCTGGTTCTGGACTCACCTGTCCAGTCCGATATCTCAGTCAGTGTGGCTTTTCCCAGGGATATGGCCTCCAGAACCGCAAAGTATCTCAGATATTCCCTGCCAAACTCCTGTGAGAGTATCCGCTCCCCTTCATCTATCAGAAATTCATCCTCTCTTACAAAGTGTTCCATGAATTCAGCGAAGTTCCTGTGTGGCATATCCTCCAGAAGTTCCAGATATCTCGGAACGCCGCCTATTACGGAGTAAAAGCGGATTCGCTCCTCAATATCGCCTATGCCCATGTCCGAGAGAACACCGCATACGGTGGGGAAATCAAAGGGGCCAAGGTTCAGGAAATGGTCTGTTCTTCCATAAAGCGGCTCCTTCTCCTCTCTGAAGATCTTTTTTATCATGCCGACATACGAGCCCGTGAACAGCATGAGGATTCCAGATTCCTTGCCGCTCTGGTCCCACAGGTTCTGGATGGTGGAGAACAGGCTCCTGTCAACATGAAGAAAGTTCTGGAACTCGTCGAAGACTACCACCATTTCCTGCTTTCTGGCGTATGAGAATATGGCTCCGAAAAAGGATTCCCAGCTGGTGAACTCTCCAGATATCACCCCTTTTTCAGAGAGGAATTTCGAGAGAATTTCCGAAAAGTCCCTTAGAAGAATTTTTCCCTCCTTCCTCGCAACAAAGAAGTACAGAAAGTTATTGCGGTCCGCAAATGCCTTTTTGATGAGGGTGGTCTTTCCTATCCTCCTTCTCCCGTAAAGCACCACAATCCTTCCTCTTTTCTTTTGAGGGACTGCGAAAGCGCGCATCTTTTCCAGTTCTTCCGTTCTGTCGTAGAATTTCATAACATCACCAAGTAATACTACACAGTATAATACCGTGCGGTATTATAAGCTTTTCCATTGTGAAGTAAGATCGAAAGATAGAGTTGAATACCTTCAGAACAGAGTCTTTAGTGGCTAGACGAGTTAAGACTATAGCTCACACCACTCCCAGAAGCCTCAAAAACCACAGGTCAAGGCCGCTGAAATAGAGGATTATCGGGAGAAGGAGAACGCCCATGAGATGCACCCGGCTTATTCCCGCTAATGCTGGTATCATGCCTATGACAGTCGCCAGCATGAGGATGAAGAGGCCGAAGGGCCCGGCGAGGACAAGGGTCATGGCCACGAGAAACAGCCCGACGCCTTTGACGAGGAACGGGTAGTTTATGCCGGCCATTTTTCCGGCGGCGTATCTCCCGATCTTCAGGGTCAGGAAGAAGGCCAGCACGGAGGCAAGCGTTGCCGAGAAGAGCAGGGCGGCGAAGGTTAGGGGTGGCAGGAATCCGCTCCACTCCGATATTCCGCCCCCTCCCGCCAGAAGGATGTTCTCCACCGCGTGCACCGCCCCGCTCCTCGCCTTCATTATCGTAAAGAGTGCCACAAGGGAGAAGAGGACCCCTGCGGTATTCACACCGGAAACGGACATTATGAAATCCTCGGCGCTGTCCTCGCTGGACACCGATTTTATCGCTGTTGTGGCCGACGCGCTGGTTATGCCGGGGAACCAGCCCACTATGAGGCCCGCGACGGTCCCCGTTAGCGTCGATGCATATCCGCTCTTTCCGTATCCCTCCCACTTCTCGTCGGTGCCCTGCTCCGGAATGGTTGCGTTGTCCCTGAGGCTGATTATAAGGGTGGAGAGGCCGAACAGCCCGGTAAAGAGCGGAAAGAAGACCCGGGTGGTGGTATCCGTTCCTACGGGTGCGACGAACAGGACGGCGATGTTCGGGGAGTCCAGAAGGAGGAAGCCCATGAAGCCCGCCAGAAAGAACGAGAGAAGGGCGAACCCCATCCTGCGGTATCTCTCCTTCCCTCCCGCTTTCTTCCCCTCCTGCACGATGAGAAAGACGACAAGAACGGTGAGTATGGCGGCCATGTATGGCACGAGCCTTTCATAGAGAAGGCCCGGTTCCCCCATTATGAACCTCACAGGGAAGAGAAGGGCCAGCCCCACAAAAAGAGCGCCGAGGCTCCCGTAGGCCGAGAAGAGGACCGCTCTGTAGCCCCTCCCTCCCATCACGAGCCTGTGGCCCGGAAGGACGGAGAGGGATGCGGCGGGGTCCGGAGCCCCCAGAAAGACGGAGGGAATTATGTCCAGAAACGAGTGGGATATCATCATGCCGGTTATCAGCGATGCGGCCAGAAGTGCGGCCGTCGCCGTATCACCGGTAAATACGGAAACAGCGGCGAATATGGAGGCCGAGGAAGACACTATGAGGAAGGACACGAGATTCACATGAATGCCGGGAACGAGGCCCGTAAATACCCCGAGAAGGACACCGAGCATCGTCAGGATGCTTATGAGAGCCAGCGTGCCGATAATGGAAAGAAAGACCATGGGAGATAATGGCACCGGAGATAAATAGTTGTTGCGTTCCTAGGAAAGCTTATTAGTGCCGCTTCCGTATCCAGACAGGATGATCCGAAAACTGAAGGAAGGCGACAGGGAAGAGCTCATGCACTACCTTTTAAGAGAGCCGGCCTATAACCTCTTTATCATCGGAGATGTGGAGAACTACGGATTCGACAGGGACTTTCAGGAACTCTGGGGCGAGTTCACACCTGCCGGGCTCAATGCCGTCCTGCTCCGCTACTACTCCTATCTTATAATCTCCTCGAAAGGAGCGGATTACGATGTCGACGGATTTGCAAAAATAGTGGAGGGGCTGGATTTCAGAATGATTTCGGGGAAAGAGGAGGCGATGCGCCCCCTTACGGAGAGACTCGACCTCACCGACATAAGGACGCAGTACCTCGCGGAGTTGGCGAGCCCGGACTCCCTGCTGCCTGTCGGGCCCGGAGATGTGGAATGGCTCACCGTGGAGAACTACAGGGAGGTGCTGGAGCTACACCGGGCGATAGCTGAATTCGGTATCGTGGAGGTGAATGAAGAGGCATTCCTGCGGCCCGTAAAGGATGGGACTGGGCGAACATGCTTTATCAGAAGAGACGGAAAACCGGTGTCAACGGCCTCCTCTGCCGCAGAGACAGCAGGAATGGCGATGCTCATTGCGGTCGGAACCCTGACGAAGTACAGGAAGAGAGGCTATGCTTCGCTATCGGTTTCCGCACTCTGCCGTGCGCTCATCCACGAGGGAAAGACCGTTTATCTGCTCTATGACAACCCGGATGCGGGAAGAATATATCGACGGCTGGGGTTCAGGGAGATCGGGGAGTGGCTCTCTGCAAGTAAGGGTCAAAAAGTGAAGAGTGATTCCCCGAAACCTTCGCGCGCTGACTTTTAAATACTATTCGGTGATTTACCCTCTATGACTTTCGGCGGATGGGCCGGGCGCACGGCCGCGGTGGACCTCTCCACGGGTG
>CAZKII010000100.1:0-4662 GCA_964552865.1 uncultured Thermoplasmata archaeon
AGCGTGTGTATGTCTATGAACATGACCCATACCTCTTCGCCGGGGGTTATGCAGAGTTTCGCCATGTCAACGGTCTGGCTCTCCCTTATCCCCCTATCCACCACTCTGGACAATTCTATGGCCTCGGGGCGCGGGGGGCCGCTCTCGAAGAACGGAGAGGCCATGGGTATCAGCTCCGCATTGGTGGTCATAACGCCGGTATCGGGCGTGTCCGGGAATGGCGTTCCGATGTCCATCTTTATACCTGCCAGAACATCGGTGTTTCCCAGCCTCAATCTTGCGGAGCCCTCCGCTCTCGGCACGAAGTTGGGCATCAGCTCTATCTTCCTCCTCTCCTCGAACCCTCTGCCGTCTATGCGCTTACCGCTCTCCAGAAGGGTCAGGATGTGCATTCTCTTGATATCGGAAAGTACATCGTTGCTCATTGTCCCGCCTCCTCTCCGCTGGCATCCATGTCCTCAAGGGCCACGCCCTCCTCGGCATGGGTCACCTCATCCACGATCTCCTCGGCGCTCTCCTCGTGAGGCACGGGGTTGGCGAGGCCGTTCGTTATGCCGTTCTCAATCTCCTCGGTGCTGGCCGCATACCTTCTCTTCAGCGCCTCGACCTGCAGGGGATAGACCACATTCAGAGCCGCCTCGGTGGCGAGCCTGAACGCCTCCTCGAACTCCTCCTGGGTGAGGTGTCCGTCCATCTGGAGCAGGACGACCTCACCGGTCCTCGGAACGATTGCGAGGGGGACGTCCGCCTGTCCGAAGTTGTCCTCCTCCTGCCCGAGGTCGAGTATCACCTTGTCGCCGGCCTTTCCCGCGGCGCAGCCTGTCACCAGTCCCCTCATGGGGATTCCGGCATCGGCCATGGCCACGGATGCGGCGGTTATCGCGGCGCACCTCGTACCTGCATTGGCCTGAAGGACCTCCATATAGACATCTATCGTGGCCCTGGGGAACAGCTCCGTCATGGTGACCGCTTCCAGCGCCTCGGAGATTATCTTGGAAATCTCCACCGACCTTCTGTCAGGGCCGGGTCTCTTCCTCTCCCCGACAGAGAAGGCGGCCATGTTGTACTTCGCCTGAACGATGGCCTTGTTGGAATCCTGCACATGCCTGGGGTGTGCTTCTCTGGGGCCGTAAACCGCAGCGAGCACGATGTTGTTCCCCCATTCTACATATGCGGAGCCGTCTGCCCTTTTCAGCACGCCGGCCTCTATCTTTATCGGCCTCAGTTCGTCGGCCTTTCGTCCGTCAAGTCTCAATCCGTTCTCATCTATCAAAACTATATCGCTGTGTCCACCCATAATATCAACTCTCTATCTTCTTTTTCGACTCAAGGAATTCCTTAACTCTGTCCGTTAATCCGAGGACATGGGCCTCCCGATCTATCATGTTTATGGCCTCAACCGCCAGCCGAATGTCATCTGGTTCGCCGTCGATCCATATCCTTCCGTTCTGCCCGACGAATATGCGGGTATTGGTATAGTTCTTAAGGAGGCTTATCATGGAACCGCTCTTCCCTATCACTCTGGGAACCTTGGAGTGCGGTATCTCGATTATCCTGCCCGATGTGAGTTTTCGGAGCCCCTGTTCCTTCAGGGTCAGCTGGATCCTCTTGGTTTCGTCCACCTTGAGGACCTTCACCAGAACGCTGTTGCCGATGTTCAGGTACCTCGCGGTATCTCCGAAGTCCACCCTCCACGGAACATCGTTCACATGAAGCGGGGCGGGATAAGGGCAGTTTATGTCAAGAAGCCAGTTGGACGGCCCTATCTCTATTATGACGCCTATGACCATGTCTCCGGCCTTGGGGAGGTATTTCCCTGCAAGAGGCACGACATTCACATAATTCCCCCGGATGTTCTTTATACCGATCTGGGCCGCATATATTCGCCCGTTCTCTCTGAAGGTGCCTGTACCCGCTCTCAGGTCCGGGGAATCCGAAAGAAGGTCTCCGGGCACCACAATCTCTCTACTATTACTCTCACTCATTTCAATCACATCTTATTTCTTCTGTTTTCGACTCTTTATCACACCTAAGAACGACTCCTATTTTATGATTTTGGTCTCGGCCTGCCCTTTGGTTTTCGCATTGAGCATGTCGAAGAAATCGTTCTGAAGCCCGGCGGGGAGTTCCACGACGCCCACCCACGAGCCGTCGTTCTGCCACTCCTCCTTTATTATCTTCCCCATTCCCGTTATATCGCCGTAGCACCTGCCGTATTCGTCCCCCGCCAGATGAACAGCTATCTTTATCTTCTCGAACCTGATGGGAATGATGGGGCGAAGGGCATCCAGAACGCTCTTCACCTGTGCCTCGGCGGGCTTGAAGGGGTCTATGTGTATGTGGGCCTCCTCCATGGCCGCCTCTATCCTTGCGGGAGGGTGCGGAGCCCCTGTTTGAGGGTTGATCGCGTTCACCGCTATGGTCTGAACGATCTGCTTTCTCTTGCTCTCCTGCATCTCCTTCCTCTGCTCGGTGGTGACCTGAACATGCCCTTTCTCTATTATGGCACGGGCGATCTCCATCATGTCCATGTCTCCGAACACCTTCTTCACCGACTCCTCCGATGCGCGGTCGCCCTTCCTCGCGTCGCGGAATATCTCGTCGGTGACCATGTAATCTATCAGATCGATCTCCTTCCCCTCCTTCAGCATGTCCACTGCCTTCGGATCTATCAGAATCTCGAAATTCTCACCGCTGTGTTCGTAGCGGGCGATAATGGCATCTTCAAGGTTGACCATGGCCAGACCTCCCGAACCTGATCAGCTCTTCTTGCTGAGTTTTTTCAGATAACCCTCTATGTCCTTCTTCGGAAGGCGGCGGAAGCCCTTCCCCTTCTCCACCAGGGCCACTTCGACCGTTTCCGGGTTCAGACCGTTGTCCGAGGCCTCTTTGAGCGCCTCCAGACCGAGGAGTATGGCATCGTCCTTCTTCATGTTGTCCTTGAACTTCTCCTCGAGGAGCTCCATAACCGTGCTCCTGCCGGCCCCTATGCTGTCCGCCTTGTAGGAGGTTATCGCCCCGCTGGGGTCGGTTTCGTAGAGATGGGGGCCGGAATCGTCCACTCCGGCTATCAGAAGAGCGGTCCCGTAGGGCCTGACACCACCGTACTGGGTGTAGTTCTGCTTGTGGTCGCATATCTTCTTCACGAGGATCTCCACATCGACCTTCTCGCCGTAGGTTATCTTATTCACCTGACATGTGACCCTTGCCATATCCACCAGTATTCTGGCATCGGCCACGAGGCCGGAGGTGGCACAACCTATGTGCTCGTCTATCTGAAATATCTTCTCGATGGACTCGGGTTCCATGAGCCTGCTGCCCACCCTCTTGTCCACTATCAGGGCCACACCGTCTTTAAATTTGAGGCCCACCGTGGTGGTACCTCTCTTCACCGCTTCCCTCGCGTACTCCACCTGAAAAAGGCGGCCGTCCGGGGAAAAGACCGTTATCGCTCTATCATAAGCCATCTGTCCGGGTTGCATTTCTATCCCTCTTTTTATCTCTGTGTCGAGTAATCTGCCCAACTATTTAACGCTTTTGGGGTGCCTCTCAGCCTTGTCGCTCCCGCACGCTTCAGGCAGAAAGTTTAAATACTTCCTCACATATGAGAAAAATACGAGGTGATGAAATATGCCATTCGGAGACGGAACAGGACCTAACGGGCTCGGCCCCATGACCGGGCGCGGGCTCGGAAGATGCGCAGGCGGGTACGCCCCTGCATACGGGACCTACTATGCCCAGCCAGCACCAGCATACGGCTACGGCCCATACTACGGGTACAGAGGGCCGGGGCTCTTCGCCAGAACATTCGGCAGATTCTTCGGCCGGGGCTATTACGGCTATGGCCGCGGGTTCGGCAGAGGATTTGGTGCAGGCAGAGGAAGAGGCTTCGGCATGGGATACGGCAGATACAGGTGGTGAATCGATGAAAATAGCGATAGCAACGAACGCGGGAGGGCTTGAGGACACCGTTTCTCAGGTCTTCGGCAGGTGCCCCACATATACCATCGTGGAGGCGGACGGTAGCGAGATAAAGGACAGCAGGGTGATACCGAACCCGGGAGCGAACGCAGGCGGTGGAGCAGGAATACAGGCGGCTCAGCTTCTGGTGAACGAGGGCGTGCAAGCGGCCCTTGCCGGCAGCTTTGGACCCAACGCATCCGGTGTGCTGGCACAGGCGGGCATAAAGATGGTTCCGGTGCAGGGCATCCCTGTGAAAGAAGCGGTGGAGAAGTATCTCAAGGGGGAACTGAGCGAGAGCCCTGCCCAAAGCGGGGCCCAGCAGCCGGCCTACGGAGGGCAGTACGCACCGCCCCCGGGATACGGAGGTGGCTACGGATACGGCACAGGGTATGGCCCGGGCTATGGAGCCAGATATGGCCGCGGAGGCGGAAGAGGAATGGGGCGCGGCATGGGAAGAGGCCGCGGAATGGGCCGTGGCGGCTACGGAGGCGCTGGTTACGGTGCCCCTGTTAGCAAAGTATGCGGCTGCCCGTCCTGCGGATACACGGAGAACACACCGCCGGGCGTTCCTTGCCAGAGCAGAGTCTGCCCCAACTGCGGAACACGGCTGATGCTGATGTAAAACCCCTTTCATTTCTTTCTAAACATTGCTCGCATTGGACGCAAAATCCACCCTTTTCACGGCCTTTATGTGCCTTA
>CAZKII010000101.1:0-4458 GCA_964552865.1 uncultured Thermoplasmata archaeon
CCTTTCGCGATATCCTTTCCCCTGCCTGTTGGTATGAAGTTGAAGAATATCATCCTGTCAACATCCAGCCCCCTCCCCAACCTTATCATATCGGGCATCGTATCGAGATTGTGATGGGTCGCCACCGTTGCAATCCCGACATCTATTCCTCCAACTTTCTTAAGGTTCTTAATTGCGTTTATCGAGCGGTCAAAGGCTCCTTTAACCCCCCGGAATTCGTCGTGTATCTCTGCTGTCGGGCCGTCAATACTTATCTCCACATATCTGACGCCGATTTGTTTTAGGCGTTTTGCCACTTCTTCGGTTATAAGCGTTCCATTTGTTGCGACGCTCACATAGAAGCCGAGCTCCGATGCCTTTTTCGCCACGAGCCAGAAATCGCGATTTATGAGGGGCTCTCCCCCTGAAAACGATATCGCTGCTACGCCTGCCTCGTCCAGTTGCCTGAGGACCTCCATCTTTTGCTCAAGTGTCAGCTCGTCCGGTGCAGGATATGGCTTTGCGTTCGCATAGCAGTGCTTGCATTTGAGATTGCACTGCTTTGTGAAGTTCCACACCACCATGAAAGGGGCGGAAAGTCTCTGGGGTTTTGATATTCCATACTCTGCAATTCCCCTTATTATAACGCTGAATCCCTTTCTCATATAAGGGTCCTTCAGAAATGACTTGATATCCTCCGGTTCCGCATTGAACATTTTTGCTGCCCTTTCAATGGCGACCGAGACTGTCTTTGCACGGAGAGATTCCCTCACGCCCGAGGGTTTTTCCACTCCTGCGTATATCGCCAGTGACTTCTCTATCTTCTTTGTTTCTGCCATCTCCTTCATGATGTAATGGGCAAATTTGTTGTCCATCACAGTTTGGAGATATTTCAGGATGTCCTCTTCATTAAGTTTTTTCTTATCCATCTCATTCTTTTCTTTCATTTTCAAACCCCCCTTTTATTATATCTATTGATCTCTCCACGGATTCCCAAGCTTTCTCCTCGAGCATATCCCTGTGTTTTTTCATCTGCTCACTCATCATTTTCAGAATGGACAGGGTCTTTTGTTTTTCCTTCAAAAGAATTGAATCGACACTTTTTATCGCAGCATAGGCGTACTTCCTTCC
This sequence comes from uncultured Thermoplasmata archaeon, assembly GCA_964552865.1. Classification (GTDB taxonomy): domain Archaea; phylum Thermoplasmatota; class Thermoplasmata; order JAJSAE01; family JAJSAE01; genus JAJSAE01. Next base: position 1,111 of record CAZKII010000101.1, read on the forward strand.
TTTCCGTTCCCGGGTTATGACTCCTTCTCGCCGGAGTTTGTTCAATTCATTGATCATGGAAGAGTATGCATAGCCAAGTTCGTCAGCTATTTCTTCTGCTGTTATGCTCTTCTCAGAGATGAAGAGCAGGGCGTATATGGAAGAGCAGGTTTCTCCAAAGCCCCAGTGCATCATAAGTCGCTTCGTTTCGCGGTAAAGCCTCTCGTTTATTGAATTTATGATTTTTCTCATAGTCGTAGTAAAAACATATGTTAATTTAAGTTTTTCGCCGAACAGAGGGCGAGTCGTATATCCTACTTCCTTTGGCTTCGGGTTGTCTCGGCAGGCATTTCAACTTTTTTTGAAAAACCTTAAATACTGTCGATTTTTTCCTTTCTCGGTGATACCAATGTCCGAAGATAAATTCAGTTACTGGTTCGGAGTCGAGAGAGATAAGTTGGACTGGCACCCCACCATAGATTATGGCAAGTGTGCAAAGTGCATGCTATGTGTCGCCCTCTGTGGAAGAGGCGTTTACGCCGCCGTTGATGGCAGGCCTGTGGTTGTTCAGCCGAATCACTGCCTTGTTGGTTGCACCACCTGTGCCAACATGTGTCCCGCAAGTGCCATAGAATTCCCTCCGAAGGAACAGGCAAAGAAGTATGTGGCCGTATATGGAATATGGTCCAAGGTAAAGGACCTCGCAAAGGAGAAGACGGAAAAACTTCCCGAAGAGGTTCTGGCCGAGTATCGTCAGGCCATGCGGGATGCGGAGTAATGGAGGGCGGTAGGAGGCAATATGCATTGAAGGTCCCCGTGATAGAGATTGAAAAACTCACCAAATATTACGGCGATTTCCTCGCTGTGGACAGCATAAGTTTTTCCGTGAATAAAGGCGAGATCTTCGGCTTTCTCGGCCCGAATGGTGCGGGAAAAACAACCACGATAAGGATGCTCACCGGAATACTGGAACCTACGGATGGAAAGGTAAGGGTTCTCGGCTACGATATGAGATATGAAAAAGATAAAGGCGCGGGAAAACATGGGGATTGTGCCCGAAACCGCCAACCCATACATCGACCTCACGGCAATGCAGAATCTCAGACTCGTGGGCGGACTTTGCGGGATGAAAAAGAGCGTTATAAAGGAAAGGAGTGAATATCTTCTGAGTCTTTTCGAGTTGTCAGATAGAAAGGACAAAAAGGTAAGAGCATTTTCCAAGGGGATGAAGCAGAGATTGAGCCTTGCCATGGCGATGCTTCCCGACCCGCAGATTCTGTTCCTGGATGAGCCCACTTCTGGTCTGGATGTGATGAGTGCGAGGATGATAAAGAAGATAATTGTGGATGAGAATAAAAAGGGCAAAACCATTTTCATGAACACACACAACATGGGCGACGCAAATCAACTGTGCACAAGGCTTGCGATAATTAAAAGAGGAAGGATAATTGCGATAGACACTCCGGAGCAAGTAAAGAAGATTGGAAGGACGCATACACTGGTGGAAGTGAGTCTTCAGCCGTTCCGTTTTGATGAAAAATCGGTGAGAGGTGCGGAAAAGATTGAGATAATGGGAGATAAAGTGAAAATCTATACAAGGGATGCCGATGCTGCGATAAGAGATGTCGTGAAATATGCTGAACGGAATCGTTTGAAGATCATAACACTGAGCACGCAGCCCCCATCCCTTGAAGATGTGTTCATGTACCTCGTGGGTGATAAAAATGGTTGAGATTTCCTCCCAATTTTTCAGGTCATTATCGGTCGTGGAAAAAGATATGCGTATTTTCTACCTCAAAGGCCCGGTCGTGATAATGGGGCTTCTCTTCCCCTTCTTTTTGTTTGCCGCATTTCTGATAGGGAAAGACCTACCGGGAGAAGAGTTATTCACAGGGCTGATGGCGATGACGGTCTTTTTCACCTCCACTGCGGTAGGGCCGACGATAATCCCGTGGGAAGCGAGAAGCAAGACATTTGAGCGTTTGATTTCCTCTCCCGTGTCAATCACTACGGTTCTGTTTGGCGATATGCAGGCATCTTTCTACTTCGGGTTCATCATCTCTCTCGCAATATCCCTTTCCGCACTATTTCTTGCCCTCTCATTAAATATTTTCGTATTCTTTTTCGGCCTGATTCTTGCACTTCTCTGTTTCTCATCCCTCTCTATTCTTATGTCCTCATACCCCCCTACGGACATTCCTGCCGATGTCTTGATGCTGTCCTCTCTTGTGAAGTTTTCTCTTTTATTCATAAGTGGAATCTTTGTCCCAATAGAGAACCTGCCCCCTTCCCTCCGGGCGATATCATTCGTATCGCCGTTAACATACTTTGTAGACTTGTTAAGGCACGCGACATATGTGGGTGGTTATTTTCCGTTATGGCTGGACTTTCTGGCCCTTCTTCTCTTTACTTGTTTATTCTTTATCGGAGGTGTTGCGATTCACCGCAGGGTGCTAGAAAAGAGATTTATGTAATCTTTGACTCTCACGCCGGTATGCATTTCGGCAGAATTCTTATATACTTCCTTCGAATCCATTGTTTCAAAAAATCCTGAAATGAGGTGAAAGCAATGTTCAAAAAAATACTCTTCCCCACGGATTTCAGCGATTCCGCGCTGAATGCGGCCATGAGGTTCGAGAGAGAAAACGGCATTAAAGTGGGAGAACTCCTGCTCCTGCATGTTATCGATGACGGTATTCTGGAAGCGATGGCCAACGGCTACTCCCTCTTCTATGACGATGTGGACAGGGAGATTGATGAGATAGAAGGGCGCATGAGAAAGGATGCCATGAATAAACTGGAGAAGATAAGCGAGTCCTACGGAAAGATGATGAAAGCGGAAAAGGTGACCCTTTTTGTTAGCGTGGGGGTGCCCCAGATCCAGATTATAAAGACGGCTGAGGAGGAGGGGGCCTCCCTGATCGTCATCCCCTCCCATGGTAAACTCGGTTACTCCCACGAAATACTCGGTTCCACAACAATGAGGGTTCTGAGGAAGTCGGAGATTCCCGTGCTGGTGATTCCCGTGGAAAAGAGGTGATGAGGTGGGCGTGATCGCAAAGAAAGGTACAGCCGGGCGTATTGTTTTTCACATCAAGAAGTATCTTATCGTTTATTCAATGATGGCCATAGCCGTCGGCTATCTCATGGGCCTTTCCTTTCATCAGGTCGTAGTGGATAATACCGCAGTATTCAAGCACATCTCCACGGTCTTCGTATTTTTCATGATATATCCCATGATGATAAACCTCAACCTTTCCGAACTGCCCAGAGCCGCCAAGGAACCGCGCCCTATTATTCTAAGCCTCATTTACAATTTCGTTCTCACTCCGATTATAACCTACATTCTGGTGCTCAGTTTCATAAGTA
>CAZKII010000102.1:0-4332 GCA_964552865.1 uncultured Thermoplasmata archaeon
TTCACCTCCTCTCCGAAGGCCCTCAGCCTTTCCTCGATCTCCATGTATCTCTTCGGTGTCATGGTGGGTATGTCATGGATAAGCTCGTGCCTCTTCATCATGCGGAGTATGTGCTTGTCCAGAATGGCCAGATTCTCGTAACCCACATTGCGGAGGAAGTGGGAGGCCTCCTTGTACCCGAAGCCCTTGACATTATCAACCAGCCATTCCCTCGCGCTCTTCTCGCTCCCGTATGTGCTCTTTCCGGGTGGGCCGGCCAGTTCGATAATCTTCTCCTTCAGAATCGGTGCGATTCGCTGGCTCTCGTGTATGTAGTGCCCCCTCATCCTGTAAAACCGGGCGTGGAGGCCGTGCAGCCGTTCTATGAGTTCCTCTTCGGAGAGAGTCATGAACTCCTCCGGTGTTATCTCTCTTTGAATCCGCATGCCCATGTCTGCCGATGTGTTCGCGGTGAGTATGCAGAAGCAGAGCTCGGAGAACCATGTTTCGGTGGGGGATTTTCCTGTATTCTTGAACGATCGCAGCCTTTCTTTCACCGTATCGGCCAGAAGCGGGTCGGCCTTCATGTCCCCTATTTTCTCCTTCATTTCCGTGGGGCGGAGAAGGGACATCATGAACTCGGCCCTGAACCAGTACCTCATCATCGTCTCCCTGTCCGGTATTCTGCCTCCGTAAACCTCCCTGAGTTCTTTTTTGAACCGTTCTCCGTGATTCATGTGCCTCAGATGGACGATCTCGTGGGCCACGATGTACTCCAGAAACGGGCGCGGGAGGAAGACAAGCCGGAGGTTGAAGCTCAGGTTTTTGCGGCTCGAACAGCTTCCCCACTTTGTAATCTGCTCCCGAATGTATATCTTCTCCGGTTCGAGGCCGGTCTTTTCGGAATACTTCGCCACAATGCGCTCTATGTTCTCCCGCAGGTACTCCCTCAGCAGTTCCTTTATGTCCCTCTCACGGGCCGGGCAGACCGTCAGAATCCTTTTTCCGCGGTCAAGAGACGGGTTTTCCTCGCAGTCGTATTCAAGGGAAAAGCGCCTGCCCACCAGAATTATTTCCCCCTCCTTTATCCCGCTTTTTGCCTCTTCCCTGATCCGCTCCAGTTCCCTGAATCTCTTTATCATCCTGCTTCCGGCGGTGCGGAAGAGTTCTTCCACCTTCATCCCTTCCGGCATTATGAGGATGAGTTCGCCGCTTCTCATGTCTATTCTGGCGTGCTTTATGTCCCTGCGGACTATCCTGTATCTTATACCATCGTAGGTCCCGCTCTCGTCCATCGGCTCACCGGTCCGCTATGCTCTCCATGTTCTCCAGCATATTCGGTATCATGCTCTCCATTCTCTCCTTGATCTCGCCGTACTTCATCTTCCTCTCCTTGAGCATGAAGGTCAGAAGCCTTTTGCGGATGATCTCGCTTATGCTTCTCCTGGTCTCCGCCTTCTCGTACCAGCCGGCGAAGAGGAGGTCCCTGTCGCGCAGTTCGCCTATGAGGTCCTTTATGAAATTGACATAATCCCCGGGCCTTTCGTCGCCCAGTTCTCTTTTAAGATAGAGATAGAGAAGGTAACCCCCGTGGCTCAGGCCGATCTCCCTCTCCTCCCTCTCTCTTTCCGATATGCTTTCGGCTATGGCGGTGAATCTCTCCAGCGTGCTCTCCGGGTCGGATTCCCTCTTTCTCCACCTCTCCACCGCCTCCTCTATGGATTCGATTATGTCGCTGTAAACGATGTCGGCCAGCGGGTCGAGCTTGAACTTCATCACATAGCGGTTGAGGACGGAGGCCATGTCCATGATGATGTCGGCATCCCCCCTCTTTGCCCTGAGCTTCTCCAGAAATTCGCCGTCTATTACGAGTTCGCCGGTCTCTCCGCCCATATCCTTTATTTCGAGGGATTCGTAGAGGGCTTTCGTCACCTCCTGCCTGTACCTTTCGATCTCTTCCGGGCCGGCCTTCTTCCCGAACCGGGTCCTATATGCGGAGTAGAGGGCTCTGAGGTTCCTCATCTGCTTTCCCACGGTGCGGTCCGCCTTTATCCTGCGGTTGGGGCCGAGGAGTTCGTATATCTTGGTCAGCCTCCTGTAAAGCGTGAGGAATATCTCCTCGTTCTTCTTTCCGTCCTCGATAGCCATGACTCTCCGGAGGGCCTTGTCCAGCGCGGTCCTGTCCTTTTCGTAGGAGATTTCCGGGCCGAATGCGGGGTCGAGGAGTTTTTTCAACTCTTCCAGCGTGGAAAGGAAGTCCTTCTCCAGTTCCGCAATGTCCACCGCCACCTGCATTTCCCCTTCGTCGGTGTCGTAGTACTCGCTCAAGGCTTTGAGGAATCTGTCGCAGATGCCGGCATAGTCGATTATGAGGCCGTATTCCTTCTCGTCTCCGTAGGGTCGGTTGGTCCTTGCGATGGCCTGCAGGAGGGTGTGGCCGTTCAGCACCTTGTCGATGTACATGGTCTGAAGGACGGGGGCGTCGAAGCCGGTAAGGAGCATATCGGTTACCACGAGGATTTTGGGCCGTTCCTCCTCCCTGAAGTTCTCCGTTATCCTGTCGTTTATCTTCCTGTCGGATAGCCCGCGGTTTTTCTCCCGTATGCTTCTTTTATAGTCCTCTATGATCTTCTCCTTCTCTTTCCCCTCGTATGTCATGACCACCTCCACGAGGTCGTCGGCGTACTCGTCGGGATAGTTCTCCCTGATGTAGTCGTCCAGCGCTTTCTTGTATATGACGCAGGCCTTCCTGCTGGCAGCCACCACCATGGCCTTGAATTGCCTGTTCTCCCGTGAAAAGAAGGAGTCCGCAATGTCCTTTGCGGTTTGTTTTATGTGGTCTTCGCCGGAGAGAAGCTCGTTCACGACCCTTATCTTCTTCCCAACCTCTTCCCTGAATTCCGCATCGGCCCCCTTGAATATCTCCTCCACCTTCTCCTCGAACTCCTTCTTTCTGAAGAGGCTCTCCTCCTTCTTGAAGGTGTAAACGATGGGGACGGTGTAGCCGTCGCGTATGGACTCGTCGATGAAGTAGCGGTGAAGGTATTTCTCCCCTTTCTCGGGGTAAGAGAACTCCATGTATGTGTCCTTTCCGCTCTTTTTTATGGGGGTGCCGGTGAAGGCGAACATGAAGGCCTCCCTGAATATGTCCCTCATCTCCGCGGCCAGTTCGCCGTACTGGGTCCTGTGCCCCTCGTCGATGAAGAGGACTATGTTCTTCCTGCGGGAAATCGGGAGGTTCTCCATCTCCTTCTTCAGTTCCTCCTCGTCTATGCCCTCTTTTTCCGCCTCTTCTTCCTCGGCGTCCGGCCTGAACTTCTGGATGAGAAGAACGAAGAGGCCGCGCTCCCCGCTCCCTCCGTCATGGGCTATTATCTCCTTCAACTCCTTTATGCTGGACACGGTCCTGAATGTTATTCCGCCGAGGTCCATGGAGTGGAGAACTCCGGCCATCTGCCTCTGAAGGTCCCTGCGGTCCACGATGAAGAATATACTGGGCTTCTCCATCCTGCGGTCGGTGAAGAGCTTGTAGGCCGAGAATATCATGGTGAAGGTCTTGCCGGACCCCTGCCAGTGCCAGATAAGGCCCCGGCTTCTGTCGTCCCTTCCCTCCATGCGGTCAATGACCCGGCCATATATGCGGTTGGCGGCCTCGTACTGCATGTATCTGGGGAGGAGGCGCACATCCTTCCCTCTCTTCTGGGTGATGAATACGAAGTTTCGGAGGATATCCAGCAGCGTAACGGGCCGGAGCATGTGGGTTACGCCCTCCAGACCGTCCTCTCCCTTCTCGTTCCTCCAGACGGTGGCCTTCACATTCTCCCAGCTCTCCCACGGCATTATGGGAAAGACCTTTATCAGGCCGGCGGCGGCCACGCCGAACTGCACATACTTGAAGAGTTCTGGGACGCGGTTCTCGTAGAGTTTTATATCCCTGAAGGCGTCGTACCAGGAAACGCCGGAGCGAGCCGGGTCCTTGCACTCGATTATCACGATGGGTATGCCGTTCACGAAGAGGACGATATCGGCCTCCATCCTCCCGTTGGGCCCCTTGAAAAGAACCTGATTGCTCACGATGAAGCTGTTGTTCTCCGGCCTCTCGTAGTCGATGATCGGCAGGTATCTCAGGCCCTTCTTTCCGAGGTCCAGGGGAACGCTCCCGTCCTTGAGGTAGGCCAGAATCTCCTTCGCGCCCCTGACGGAGGACTCCGGCCTCACAAGTTTCAGAAGGAGCCGCTGAAAGTCGTCCTCCTCCAGTTCGATGTCGGAATAGGACGGATAGGAGGCCATTATGCGGAAGACGGCCTCCTTCAATTCCCCGGTGAGCAGGGGCATGTCGTAGGACTCCCTGAA
>CAZKII010000103.1:0-4230 GCA_964552865.1 uncultured Thermoplasmata archaeon
GGTGAAACAATGAAGTACAACCTTGTAGAGATGTATGTAGACGACGAGATAAGGAAAAAAGTGATAGAGGTCATAGATTCCAAGAGATACATCAAGGGGCCCGAGGCAAAGGACTTCGAGAGGGAGTTTGCCGATTATCTGGGGGTTAAAAGGGCCGTGACGGTCAGCTCCGGTACGACCGCCCTCCACCTCATATATTACGCCCTTGGCCTCGGCCCAGGTGATGAAATCATCGCTCCCTCACACACATTCATAGCAACCGTGTCCCCGGCCATGCATCTCGGTGTGAAGCCGGTATTCGCGGATATAAACGAAAAGACATACTGCATCGACCCCGAGGATGTAAGAAGGAAAATAACGGAAAAGACGAAGGCCATAGTAGCGGTACACCTCTACGGACACCCCGCAGACATGAAGGCGCTCAGAGAGATCGCGGACGAGCACGGCCTGTATCTGATAGAGGATGCATGTCAGGCTCACGGTGCGGAATACAACGGCCAGAAAGTGGGAAACTTCGGAGATGCCACAGCTTTTTCATTCTTCCCCTCCAAGGTCATGACCGTGGCCGGAGACGGGGGGATGGTTGCCGGGAACGACGGGGAATTGATGGATAAAATCGCCATGCTGAGGGATCAGGGAAGAACGACGAAATACGAGCACACCGCCCTGGGCTTTAACTTCAGGATGTCAGAAATCCTGGCGGGCGTCGGCAGAATACAGCTGAAGCACCTCGATGAATGGCTGAAACGGAGGAATGAGATCGCTGCCATATACTCCAAAGAGCTTAAAGGCTCCTGCGTGGTTCCAGATATCGACGGGGATGTCCGGCACTCTTTCTATGTGTACACCGTCCGCGTCAGAGACAGGGGAGGCCTGCAGGAGTACCTCAAAAAGCACGACATCGCCTCCGGCATATATTACCCCATACCGGTTCACCTGCAGCCAGCCATAAAAGAGCTTGTAACGCCACGCCCTCTTCCGATCACGGAGAAGGTGGTCGATGAGATCATATCGCTACCTATGCACCCCTTCATGTCGGATGAAGACGCATATTTCATAGCTGGAAAGGTGAAGGAATTCCAGGAGGGACAGAGATGAAAATAGCACAGATCGGCACCGGATACTGGGGGAGGAATCACGCCAGGGTCTGGAAGGAGATGAAAGACGAGGGAATAATAGACGATATCATACTGGTGGATGTTAAGGAAAGTGCGGTCAGGCCCCTTGCCGAGAATTTTTCCCTGAAATACCTCACCTCCGCGGATGACCTGCCGGCAGACATAGACGCGGTAGATATCGTGGCGCCGACGCCGCTCCATTTTTCGCTATCGAAAAGGTTTCTGGAGGAAGGAAAACATGTCTTCGTGGAGAAACCCATGACGGCAACTTCTCAGGAGGGTGAAGAGCTCGTTAAAATAGCTACGGGTGCCGGAAAGATACTGATGCCCGGGCACCTGTTCAGATACCACCCCGCCCTCAACCGCGTAAAGGAGATGATTGCTGGAAGAAGGTTTGGAAAGATCTTCTATGTCAAGACCGTAAGGAGCGCAATGAGAGTCCCCAGAAAGGACATGGGTGTGCTTCTCGCCCTGGCCATCCACGATGTGGATACCTACACATACATTCTGGGGAAGAAGCCGCAGAGCGTTTTGTGCGATGCCTCCGAGCATTTCTGGGAAGGTATCGAGGATGTTGCCTCCCTGACTCTCAGGTACGGTGAAACCAGCGGCTACATATTCGAAAGCTGGCTTTCACCCATCGGAAACAAGATACGGGAGATATATGTGGCCGGCGAAAGCCTCTCGGCAAGGGTGGACTACCTGAAACCCGATGTCATAGAGCTCTATGACAGCAGCCTCACCCCTTCGAACGGCGACTGGATCCTCGAAAACGAGGGCATGAGGAGTATCACGGTCCCGTACAGAGAACCGCTGAAGGAAGAACTCCTGGACTTCGTGAGGTCCTGCGAAACGGGAAAGAAGCCCACGGCGGACATGCACTCCGGCCTCGAAGCGGTGAAGGTTATAGAATCCGCCATGGAATCCGCCAGATCCGGAAAAAGAGTCGATATCTGATCAGGCGTGTTTTTCGAGAAGGCTCCGATAAATCTCCGGGCGGAAGAACCTGGCAGCCGTTATGTTTGCCGACAGCCAGCCTTCTAGGTTTCCCGTATCCACCCTTGTGCCACCGAACCTCAGGCCAAACATTCTGTGCTCCCTGTTGTACATCCTGAGCGCGTCGGTAAGCTGGAGCTCTCCTCCGGCATCCGTCTCCGTTTTTCTGAGATATGTGAATATCTCGGGGGTGAGCAGGTACCTTCCGATGATTGCATGATTGGAGGGTGCATCCTCTATGGCCGGCTTTTCGACAATGTCCTCTATGTCGAAGAGGCCTTCCGCCGGCTCCCCTGTGCTCTTTATTATTCCATACCTCGGTATCTCCTTGTTCTCCACATCCTCTATCCCTATAACAGGCCGATTGTACTTCCAGTAGATGTTTATAAGCTGTTTCGCTGCGGGAACCTCGTCGAATATGATATCGTCCCCCAGCATGAGAACGAAGGGTTCGCTTCCAACATGCTTCTCCGCAAAAAGAAGAGCGTCTCCCAGACCTCTCGGCTCCTTCTGCTGAACAAAGAAGATATCGGCATCTATGTCGGTATCGCGGATTTTCTGGAGTTCTCCTTCCTTCCCCCGGGCCTTCAGAAAGGTCTCAAGCTCTATATTCCTGCTGAAATGGTCCTCCACAGCCCTCTTCCCCTTACCGGTGATGATAAGAATATCGGAGATCCCGGAGGCTACCGCCTCTTCCACCACATACTGTATCGCCGGCTTATCCAGTATCGGAAGCATCTCCTTGGGCTGGGCCTTCGTAAGTGGGAGCATTCGCGTACCCAGACCCGCAGCAGGTATCACCGCTTTCACGCTCCCCCATCCGCTTCGAATATATAAAGGATATCGGCCCATCGTGAAGTTATATATACCATGGCTCCATTGGGCATTATATGAACATCTCCATAGTAGGTACGGGCTATGTGGGCCTGATAACGGGAGCAACATTCGCCAAACTGGGAAACAGAGTCATCCTCGTGGATGTCATAAAGGAGAAGGTGGACATGGTCAACCGCGGTCAGTCCCCCATATACGAAAAGGGGCTGGATACCCTCCTCAAGGAACTGGTGGAGAGAGGCGAACTGAGGGCCACAACTGATATGCGGAAGGCGGTTCTCTCCTCGGCGGTTACATTCGTAGCGGTCGGAACCCCGTCCCGGGAGGACGGCTCCATAGAACTCTCCTATATCCGTTCCGCAATAGAGGCAGTTTCCGCGGCGATAAAAGAGAAGGAAGAATGGCACCTGATAGTGATAAAAAGCACCGTGATCCCGGGAACCACGGAGGGCCTGATACCGCTTATAGAACAGCACTCCGGAAAAAAGGAGGGGAGCGGATTCGGTGTGGCCATGAACCCCGAGTTTCTGAGGGAAGGGGTAGCGCTGGAGGACAGCATGAAGCCGGACAGGATTGTCATCGGGGTCAGAGATGCCCGGGGAGAGGAGGTGCTGAGGGCTCTCTATTCTCCGATCGATGCCCCGGTACTGGCGGCATCCCCCACCACGGCAGAGATGATCAAGTACACGGCAAATGCGTTTCTGGCCACAAAAATAAGCTTCTCCAACGAGATTGCAAACATCTGCGACCGCTTCGGTGTGGATGTGGACGAGGTCATGAGAGGAATAGGCATGGACCACCGCATCTCCCCTTATTTCCTTAACGCCGGGGCCGGCTTCGGGGGTTCCTGCTTCCCGAAGGATGTGAAGGCCCTGATCTCCGCCTCTCTGGAAAAAGGATACAGGCCTCATCTGCTCGAAGGAGTCATAGAGCTCAACGACAGGCAGCCTCTCAGGATGATAGAACTTGCGGAGGAGCGGATCGGAAGCCTGAACGGAAAAAGGGTGGCTGTTCTCGGCCTCTCCTTCAAGCCGGATACCGACGACATAAGGGAATCCAGAGCGATCCCCCTTGTGAAGGAGCTTCTGAGCAGGGGGGCCGCCGTCATCGCTTATGACCCGCAGGCCACGGAGAATTTCAGGGAGATATTCCCGGAGGTAAGCTATGCGGGCTCTGCCGGGGAAGCGCTCGCCGGTGCAGACATATGCATGATACAGGCTGATTGGAAGGAGTTCAAAGAAATCGATTACGACAGGTACGAGCTGGAGCTCATAGTGGACGG
>CAZKII010000104.1:0-4211 GCA_964552865.1 uncultured Thermoplasmata archaeon
TCTCCCTCTTCGACAGGTATGTTATATCCTCGTGCACCACATATCCCGCTTTCTTGAAGAGCTCAAAAGAAGGCCTGTTCCAGTCCTCTATGAGGATTCCGATTATCATGCGGCCTTTCTCCCTGAAAATCCGCTCGGCCTCTCCGATAAGGGCCATGCCTATCCCCTTTCTCCTGTGCTCCGGCAGCACGGCCAGCCGATTTATCCAGCCCTTCCTTCCGTCGTCCGTGAGAAGGACGATGCCCACAGGTTCCTCCCCCTCGTAGGCCGCCACGAAGACCGCCGTTCCCTCGCTTATCTCCCGGGCTATGTGGGCCCTGCTGTCCCTCCCGTGCGGCCTGTGCGACAGCCCTGCCTCGGTCCAGAGCCGTATGATAAGGTCGTACTCATCCGCCGTAAGGGTCCTGAAAGAGAGCATGAAAAAGGGATGGCGAGATGGTATAAAAGAATTGGGGATACGCTTAAATCGTGGAACACAATCACCGCCCATGGAACCCGTGCGGGGATACATCTATCTGAACGGAGATATGCTCCCATTCGAAATGGAACTCAAAGACGGCGTGATAAAGAGGCTGGAAACAGGGGATGCAGGTCGCAGGACAGACGGAAATTATGTCGCCCTTCCGCCTCTGGTCAATGCACATACCCACATAGGTGATGCCTTCATCGAGGAGGAGGTTTCCGCAGACATAATGGAGCTGGTGGCCCCTCCGAACGGGCTGAAGCACCGCCGCCTCAGAGATGCCGACGACAGGGAGATCCTGAAAGGGATGCAGGGAGCACTGGAGGAGATGTACGCCTCCGGTGTCAGGGGATTCGCGGACTTTCGAGAGCAGGGGGTAAGGGGGGTCAGACTGCTTAAAGAGGCGCTTGCCTCGTTCAACGACCTTCTTTCCGTACCCGGGCTCGAACCGATGAAGGCCATCATACTGGGGAGGCCGGACGGGGACGATGACCTCGACGAACTGCTGGAAGAGGCGGACGGCCTCGGAATCAGCAGCATAACCGACCACGATATGGACTACCTGCGCGAGCTGAGAAGGGAGGCGGATAAACGCGGAAAACTCTTCGCCCTTCATGTGAGCGAAAGGGTCCGCGAGGATATGGACAGGGTTCTGGAACTGAGGCCCGACTTCATAATCCATATGAACGAGGCCACGGACGAAGATATGCAAAGGGTGGCGGATGCGCATATTCCCGTGGTGGTCTGCCCCTCCAGCAACATGTTCTTCGGAAAGATTCCACCCGTTAGACGGATGCTCGATGCAGGCATCAAAGTGGCCCTCGGAACGGACAACCTGATGCTCTCGTCCCCCTCCATACTCCGTGAGATGTCCGTGCTGACCCTTGCCACCGGACTGGCAGGTGAGCCGCTCACCCAGAGAGAGGCGCTGGCAATCGGGGTGGACGCCACGCGGGAGGTAATTGGACTTCCACACTGGGAACCCGCTGAAGGGGAGAGGTGGGACGGACAGCTCATACCGATGCGATACGGGGGGCCGTGGCGGGCCGTTTTCCGCTGAAAACCGCGGAATAAGAGTGTATTAAAGCCAAATCGTGCCAGCGATAACCTTATAATCCATGACCACATAACCCACTGGATGTATGATGGAGGCCTGACATGAAGGTAGAAGAACTGATGACCAAGAAGCCCGTGGTAATAGAGGTTCCCGGCAACAGCAGAGCCGACCTTCTGAAACTGCTGATAAAGAAGAATCTCACGGGAGTCCCCGTTGTGAAGGCCACGGACGGAACCCTTGCGGGATTCGTAACAAGGCAGGACCTCTTCAACAAACCGCACGAGGAACAGCTGGCCCTTCTGATGAACAGGGAATACCCCACCGTGGAACCGGATGCCGATGCGGTGGAGGCCGCCAGAACCATGGTGGAACAGGACATACACCATCTGCCTGTTGTCAAGAAGGAGAAACTCGTGGGAATAATAACCCCAACCGACCTTCTCCCAGTGGTGGAGAAACTCCAGATAAAGATCCCGGTGGGAGATGCCATTACGAAGACATGCGTCCCCATATTCGAAGGTGCACCCCTGACCGTGGCCCTCATAACATTCAACCTCGCGAAGGTCACCGCTCTCCCGGTGCTCAACGAGGAGGGGAGGCTCAGCGGAATCCTATCGGACAGGGACCTCTTCAATGTCTCCGGCATCAAGAAGATAATAAAGGAATCCAACCTCGGCATCGGGGACGACGAGGACGCCTGGGCGTGGGAGGGGCTGAAGAATGTGGTCCCCCTGTGGTACGAACTGGCTGACATAGAGTTTCCCGATGTGAAGGTGAAGGAGATAATGGTTCCCGAGCCGAAGACGGTGTTCGAAGGGACCCCCATATTCGAGGCGGCGAAGATGATGAGGGAGGGGGACTACGGCCAGCTTCCCATGGTCAACTCCAAGAGCAGGCTGAAGGCGATGCTTTTCGAACTCGATGTCATCAGAACGCTTTATATGTGAGAATGCATAGGTGGCCGCATGGAGCCGTCGAAGGTTTTATCGCTTGCAAAAAGAAGGGGCTTTTTCTGGCCCTCTTTCGAGATATACGGGGGAGTGGCGGGACTGTACGACTACGGACCCCTCGGCACCCTTCTCAAGAGGAACATAATCTCCGTATGGAGGAAGACCTTCGTTCAGGGGGAGGGATTCGCGGAGATCGAAGGGAGCAACATCTCGCCGGAAGAGGTCTTCATGGCCTCGGGACACCTGTCCGAGTTCACCGACTACCTGACCGCCTGCGAAAACTGCGGGGAGGTGTTCAGAGCGGACCACCTTATAGAATTCAAGATACAGGACGGCATAGCCCCAGACGGCAAATATCCAATTCTTTCTGGTCTGCTTGAGAAACTGGCCAGTGGCAGACTGGAAGCAATGGATTTGGAGAAAGAAGGGATAAAGTGTCCGGTCTGCGGAGGAAAATTATCCACTCCCTATCCCTTTAACCTCATGTTCAAGACCACCATCGGAGCGGGGAAGAGGGGGCGGACTGGCTATCTCAAGCCGGAGACGGCACAGGGTATGTTCACCACATTCAACCTCCTTTACCGCTATCATCGCGAGAAACTGCCCTTCGGAGTGGCCCAGGTGGGCAAAGGATTCAGGAACGAGATCTCTCCGAGGCAGGGCTTTATCCGCATGAGGGAGTTCAACATGGCGGAGATAGAGATATTCTTCGACCCGGAGAACAAGACCTGGCCCGGCTTCGATGAAATAGCAGGAGAGAAGCTGATGCTTGTCCCGAACACCGGAGACGACGAGGAAATAATAGAGATGACGGTGGGAGATGCCGTGAAGAACGGGGTCATTGCAAACGAGGCCCTCGCTTACTTCGTCTATCTCACGCAGAAATTCCTGCTGGACATCGGGATAAAGAGGGAAAAACTGAGGTTCCGGCAGCACCTTCAGGACGAGATGGCCCACTACGCCTCCGACTGCTGGGACGCCGAGGTCCTCATAAGCTACGGCTGGACTGAGGTTGTGGGCGTGGCAGACAGGGGAACATACGACCTTGACGCGCACATAAAGGCCTCGGGCGCAGACCTCCGCGCATTCAGAAAATTCCCGGAGCCAAGGGAAGCCGAGGTCGTGAGAATAAAGCCGATCGCAGCAAAGCTCGGCCCGCTCTTCAAGAAGGACGCAGGCAGGATAAAGAAGGCGCTTGAGGAGATGGAGGTTCCGGAGGGCTGGAAGGATGGGGATTCGCTGAAGGTAGATATCGATGGGAATTCCCTCAAGGTGCCGGCCGACTGCTTTGAAGTCTCACAGGAGCGGGTGAAACTCTCAGGGGAGAAGTTCGTACCCCATGTGATAGAACCCTCGTTCGGAATAGACAGGATAACATACGCGCTTCTGGAGCAGAACCTGAAGGAAGAGGAGGGCTACACCAGACTCACCGTGCCGCCCACCGTGGCCCCGATAAAGGTGGGAGTCTTTCCGCTCATGGCAAGGGACGGCCTCGACGAGAGATCAAGGGAGATACACAGGGTCCTGGTGGCCAGCGGAATCAACTCATATCACGATGCCGGCGGAAGCATAGGGAAGAGGTACGCCAGAATGGACGAGATAGGAACACCGTACTGCATAACCGTGGATTACGAGAGTCTCGAAGGAAAGGGTGTGACCATAAGGGAGAGGGACAGCGCGGAGCAGGTGAGGGTTCCGGAAGAGCGTATCGCAGAGGTTTTGAAGGGATTGGTAGAGGGAA
>CAZKII010000105.1:0-4161 GCA_964552865.1 uncultured Thermoplasmata archaeon
ACCTGATTATTGCGATGCCTCTCTTCACATGGCTGGATAAGAAGGCTTCTCTTTCCTACAGAGACCACATGGGCATTATTTACCTGAGCACGGGGAAGAACAACGGTACGGCCATTGCCATAGCCATGATGGCCTTTACCCCGCTGGTGGCCCTACCTGCCGCCACTCTCCCGCTCTTTCAGATAATCTTTATGCTCGTGTATCTCAATCTGTCAGTGAGGCTGGAGGGATACTTCTCTTCTGAAAAGGAGTCTCTGCGGTACAGGAGTGATTGAGGTGAAAGCGAAATCATAACAGCGGTGAGCACGGTCCACTCCTTATGATCCATTCTTTCAGGCACTTGTCGTTTTCTTCTTCCATCTTTTTTATTTGATGCAGTACGCATTCCGGAAGTGCTGAGGCCACGGAGCAATTCCTCCCGTTTTGATTGATGGAAATTACGGGCAATTCTTGGTATTGTCCAAAAACGGACACTTTCGGTACAAAATCTTTAAATATGGGCAACAATTCAACTTTTCTTGAAGCGCCTCGAAAGCAAAAAAAATCAGGAGAATGAAATGATGGAGCCGATAAAAGACTTTGCAGGCTGGCTGGTCTATTCCGCCTTTGGCATGAAGAGCGGGAGCGCGTTGGCCGACGCCCTCAATTTCTTTGTTTACGATGTCATTAAAATCTTTCTTCTGCTGGCAGTGATGATTTTTGTCGTTTCCTACATAAGGACCTACATCACTCCGGAAAAGGCGAGGCTTTATCTTGGAAAACGCACGGGCATTCAGTATCATCTTATTGCTTCCCTTCTCGGCATCGTGACTCCGTTCTGCTCCTGCTCCTCTGTTCCGATATTTATCGGCTTCGTCGGTGCTGGTGTGCCTCTCGGCGTTACATTCTCTTTTCTCATAACCTCCCCCATGGTGAACGAAGCCGCAATTGCCGTCCTTCTCGGCCTTCTCGGATGGCAAGCCACGCTGATTTATGTGATAAGCGGTGTTATCGTGGGTACAGTGGGCGGTTATATCATCGGGAAACTCAAACTGGAGCATCTGGTGGAGGAGTTTGTCTTCGAACCGCAGGCCGCCCTCCTTTCCGAACAGGCAGAACTCTCCAGAAAAAAGAGATTTGATTTTGCGGGCGAGGAAACAAAGGACATAATCAGACGCGTAGCTCCCTACATTGTTGTGGGCGTTGCGGCCGGCGCTCTCTTTCACGGCTATGCGCCGGAAGGCATCATGGCCTCTTATGCGGGAAAGGACAACATATTTGCGGTGCCGATTGCGGTGGGTATAGGTGTTCCTCTCTATTCCAATGTAATGGGGCTGATACCTATTGCCGAATCTCTTATTGATAAGGGCCTTCCCGTCGGAACGGCTCTTGCGTTCCTCATGTCGGTTACGGCACTCTCTTTCCCGGAGATGATAATCCTCAAGAAAGTGCTGAAAACGAGGCTTATTGCAATCTTCGCAGGAATTGCTGCGGTAGGGATTGTTATTACGGGATATGTGTTCAACTGGATACTTTGAGGTGGTGGTATGAAAATAGAAATACTTGGTACAGGATGCGCAAAATGTGAAAAAATGAAGAAAATCGTAACTGTGGCCGCGGACGAGCTAAACATCCGTGCGGAAATCGTTGCGGTTACCGATATTCAGGAGCTGATAAGCAGAGGGATTCTGTCCACGCCAACACTGGTGATAGACGGGAATGTGGAGAGCAGAGGCCGGGTTCTGAGCGTTGGGAAAACCAAAAAACTGCTGAGCGCTTATGCTGGGAAGGGGGATTGAAGTGAAGGTCAAAATAGTGTTGAACGACGGTATAAGGACCTGTTGCTCCAGATATCCCACAGTACTCATCAGAAAACTGGCCGAGGAGTGGGTGGGCGACCTGTGCGATGTGGAGGTCATAGACAAAACAAAAGAGATGTGGGTTCCGGATGGGATAGATGCTATGGCCATAAAATATTTTCGGGAGTCGGCGTTTCCTCTCCTGTATGTGGATGGGGTTCTTATCGGGATTGCTTCCTTCCCCGACAGGGAGCAGTTCAGGGAGTTACTGGAAAAACGGACATATGAAGCAATAACGGAGAAAGATATTCTGGAAGCGGCGGAGAAGTATGGTTTCACGAACAGATAGGAACAGGGGATGCTATGTTCGGCCACAGGATGCTTCGCGGTTACGGCGCAAGTCTTAAATAAACATCGCTGTTGGGCGTTTCAAAAACCATTGAAATACCCTCTGGGAGAGTGTGATAGTATGAGAGACCTTGAAAACAACAGTCAGATAGTACGGAACTTCGCGCCGTCATGGTTCGCCATGGTGATGGGGACAGGTGTTTTTGCAATCACAAGTATGTTCTACTCTGAGTATATCTCCTTTTTAAAATATGTAGCTTTCTTTCTCTACTATCTCAACATAATTCTTTTCTTTTTCCTCCTGATTCCATGGGTTCTCAGGTGGGTACTCTTCAGAGAAAGGGCTATGAGGGATCTGAAGGATCCAGTTCTCTCTAACTTCTATGCCACGATAGCTATAGCAATGCTCGTGCTTTCCTCGGATTTTATGGCAATAGGGAAGGCGCCCTTATTTGCCGAGATATTCTGGTTTGTGGGCGTTCCTCTGACTGTATTCTTTGCAATCCTGACTCCATACATAGTATTCACCGGAGAAGATGTGAAGATAGATCACATAAATCCCGCATGGTTTATCCCGCCTGTTGGCCTGATAGTGATCCCCATGAGTGGCAGCCTTCTTGTGGGAAATTTTGGTGGAATAACAAAAGAAGCCATAATCTTTTTTAATTATTTCGGATGGGGTTCCGGATTCTTTCTCTATCTTTCGTTACTAGCGGTGTGTATGTACAGGTTCATACTTCATCGTCCGCTTCCGTCGATATTGGCACCTACAATCTGGATAAATCTGGGCCCTATAGGTGCAGGAAGCCTTGCTCTTGTAAACATCGTTTCAGCTTCATCTTTCATACACATAAAAGAGCCGTTTTTTGTATTCGCTCTCATTTTCTGGGGATTTGGAATATGGTGGTTTATTATGGCTGTAGTGATGACCGTGCATTATCTGAAAAAAATCGATTTGCCCTATGCTCTTTCGTGGTGGGCCTTCACATTCCCTCTTGGTGCATATGTGGCATCTAGCCATGTGCTTTCTGGAATCTTTAATATGTCATTACTGGACCATATCGGTTTTGCCTTATATTGGCTCCTTGTTCTCATGTGGGTTGTTACATTTTTCCAGACCGCAAAGCACATACGCTGCGGCACAATATTCCGCGACCCAACACCTTCCGGGCCTGTTTCGGCAGAACCTTTAAATAACGGGGGAGAGTGAGCATTTCAAACAATGTTGAACTATCGACAGAGGTAATGAAATGGATATGACGCTGGTTGTCTCCGGTATTCTGGTCATCTTCTCCGTTGCCGTAGTCCTCTCCATCTTCGGCAAGGGGGGCGGGGAGTTCTATGTTCCGCTTCTTCTCACCCTGGGCCTGCCGTTCCAGTCCGCCGCGGGTGCTTCCCTGCTCTGCCTCATCTTTTCCGGAACCGCCATGATAATCGTTTACCACACGAGGACAAAGAACATAGATTGGCCTCTCGCCATCGCTCTCTTTTCCACGGCGGGGAGCGCCTCTTTTCTCGGTGGCTACTTCTCCGGTGGAGTTCCGGTGGTCTATCTGAAGCTTACCTTCGCGACCGTTCTTCTGGTGGCCGCCGCGTTGATGTACATGAAGAAGGAGGACTTTTTGAACACTGGCCCGCTGTCGGCAGGGAACTGCTCACAGCCGTATCTCTGGTTTCGTTCCGGCGGGGAAGGCGATTACTGCGTGAACCTTCTGGCCGTCCTCCCTCTCGTCGGCATTGTGGGTTTTCTCGCGGGAATGGTGGGCATATCCGGCGGTGGCCTCATCGTTCCCATACTCATTATTCTCTCCAGAGTCCCCCTGAGAACGGCATTCTCGACGAACTCGGTCCTCGTTCTCCTCACATCGGCCACGGCCATAATCGGCAAGAGCGCATCCATCGGGATGGATTTCTCCCTTGCTATTCCTCTCGCTTCCGCCGCTTTCCTCGGGGCCATAATCGGGGCGACGCTATCGAAGAGGATAGACCTGCGGCATCTTCAGAAGTATTTTGTTGTCGTTCTGGTGGTTGCGGC
>CAZKII010000106.1:0-4141 GCA_964552865.1 uncultured Thermoplasmata archaeon
TTGTTTTCATAGATATTAGCTAGATTAAAACCATAAATGTGTGTCGGGAACGGGGTTTGAACCCGTGACCTCCGGATATCCCAGGAAATCCGGTATGGGAGCATACTCCTTTTACCCTATGAGTCCGGCGCTCCACCAGGCTGAGCCATCCCGACATATGAATTGAAAAATAAGGGTTTTATTCCTTTTCTTCTTCGGAAGCGGCCTCTTCCTTCTTTTCTTCCTCTTTCTCAGGTTCTTCGGCAGGGGCCTCGGCCTTCTCCTCGTTTTCCTCTTCCTTGCTCTCTTCCGATTCGGCAGCCTCTGCTGCTTCGGCCTCTTCCTTGGCCTTTGCCTCGGCGGCCTTCCGTGCGGCTTCCTCCGCCTTTCTGGCCTCCTCTTCCTCCTGACGCTTCTTCTCTTCCTCGATGATCTCGTCTATGGACTTCACATCGCCGGGCTTCAGGACCTCGCTCTTCCTTATCTCCATCCTTCTGATGGGGACTATGGGCTTGCACTTGGCCGCTATCATTCTGGAGAGCTCACCGGTGACCATGGCCTTCACCACCTCGGCCAGCGTCTTGTTTCTGGTGTAATCCTTCAGGAGTTCCGTGGTGGTGTTCCTTATACCGGTCCTCTGGCTCGCCTGCAATCTCCTGTCTATCACGGCCAGCGTCTTGATCCTCAGGATGTAGTTGTCTGCTGTCTTTATGTCCACCACCGTGTCCACCTTGGATCTGTGCCTTCTGCTGAGCCTCCTGACATAGTCGTTCGCCATGTCGTGGGCGATGAACTCGGTATAGGCGTCATATCCCCTTATATCTCTGACCTTGAACTTCAATTTCAGGTGCGCCTTGGAGAAATCGCCTGTCAGGTCCTGCAGGGTTACGGTGGCCACACGGCCGATGACCGAATCCGGATCACTGCTCAGGGTTTCCCCTATCCTTGCCAGATTGAACATCTGGGGCGCAAGTACATTGTACCATTCTTTCGACTTCCATCTGTCTTTGACCTTACGGGCTGCGGCTCGATTCTGCTTCTTAGCCATTCAAGACCTCCTTAATCATCTCTTAAACCTTAAATAACGGATGTAAGCGGGCATAAAGCCTATCAGTATTTAAAAATTTGTTCCGCGGGGGACCTGTGCAATTAACCTTTAATATCCCTCCCCCTTCCCGTTCTCATGGACCAATGGCTGGAAGAGATGGAGGCCGAGCTGGAGCGGCTTACGGAGATGTACCGCAAGAAGATTCACAGGGAGCCCAGAGGCGATGTTGCCAGACAGCTTGCCGAGACCTTTCTCAAGATATGGATACGCTTCGCCGTGGACCTCGGAAAGGAGGATATGCGCCTGACGCCGTGGCAGTGGGATGTCAGCTCGTACAGGGGCCAGAAGAGGTTCATAATGAAGGAGGATTTCAGTTTCAACGATGTGGGCGAGGTCATACTGGAGTACGACAGGGAGAGGTATCAGGCACTTCGCGCCGATTTTTATGTGTGGAAGAAGCACACTCACCTCCGGGTCTATTTCGTTCTGGAATCGGCCAGAACCGCGAACTCCCTCACCACTCGCAGGTGGCTCGTCTACGACGCGCCGCTGAAGGACGCTGACCTCAACGAGATGTGGGCCAACCTGAAGGATGGGGTCCTCGCGTGGTACGAGAGCCTCAGCACCGACGACTTCACCCGCCTGTGGAACTTCGTGGACTCTCATTACAGGGAGATAAAAGACGGTGAGCACTGATGTCCGGCGATTCTGATGACTTCGTCGTATCGGACGAGGTTCTGGAACAGGCCCGGCGGGCTCTCGAGGAACACGAGCTCTGCGACAGGTGCCTCGGCCGCCTCTTCGGAAAGCTGGGGCACGGCCTCACCAACGAGGAGCGGGGAAGGGCTGTGCGAGAGCACCTCGCCCGGGAAAAGGGGGCTGACACCTGCTGGCTCTGCGAGGGCATATTCGACTCTCTGGAGGAGCTTGCGGATGCGGTCACGGAGAAGACCGCAGGCATTGAATTCGACACATTTCTGGTGGGTACAAGGCTCACTCCCTACACCACCAATCGGGAGGAGGAGCTCTGGGCCGAAGCGGGCATAACCCACGGCGAACTTCTCAAATCCGAGTTCAACAGGGAGCTTGGAAAGATTCTCTCGGCCAGATGGGGGAAGCAGGTGGAGTTCGGCAGGCCGGACATAGTCGTGCTGGCGGAGCCGGAGTACGGGAATGTGGAGGTGGAGATAAACTCCCTCTTCATCTACGGCAGGTACAGGAAGCTCGTGAGGGGTATCCCGCAGACCCACTGGCCATGCCGCCACTGTCACGGTAAGGGGTGCGAGCACTGCAACTGGACCGGGAAGATGTACCAGACCAGCGTGGAGGAGATTGTGGCCGCCCCGGTTATGGAGGAGATGAAAGCGAGCGGTGAGCACTTCCACGGCATGGGGCGAGAGGACATAGATGCGGTGATGCTCGGAACCGGCCGCCCCTTCGTGCTGGAGGTGCTGGAGCCGAAGGTAAGGCATGTGGACCTCTCCGCCCTTGAGGAGAGAATAAACTCGGCGGCGTCAGGGAAGGTGGAGGTGAGCGGTCTCAGATACGCGGAAAAGGGGGAGGTCGCCCGTATAAAACAGCTTGCGCCCCCGAAGACATACCGGGTTTCCGTCAGCTTCGCGGAACCGGTGGACATCGAAAGGCTTAAAAAGGGGATAGCAGTATTGCGTGGAGCCGAGATATCTCAGCAAACACCGAAAAGGGTGCTGCACCGGAGAGCCGACAGGGTAAGAAGGCGGAAGGTGATGGAAATAGAGGTCCTTGACCCGTCGGAAAGCGGAGCGATAACATCCGCGGAGATAGAGGTGAAGGCCCAATCCGGCACATACATAAAGGAGCTGATGCACGGAGACGGCGGGCGCACCGTACCGAGCCTTGCGGAGCTGCTCGGAGTTCCGGTAACCGTTGAGAGTCTCGATGTCATCCACATCCACGATGCGGAGGTGCAATGAATGGTAAGAACCACGAGAGGAATACGAAACAGGACACGGAAAATACTCAGGAAGAGCCCGAGACAGAGGGGACTCTCTCCGATAACACATCACTTTCAGACATTCGAGGTAGGCGACCTTGCCGCTGTGGTGATAGACCCCAGCGTTCACAGAGGGATGCCACACAGAAGGTTCCACGGCCTCACCGGCAGAATCGTCGGGAAGAGAGGAGTGGCCTATCTTATCGACCTGAAGGTGGGGAACAAGCACAAGACGGTGATAGCGTATCCGGATCATCTGAAGAAGGTTCAGTGATAGCATGGCCGACGAGAAGTATGTGACGCTTGCCGAGGTGAAGGAACTCCTGTCGAAGGTGGAGGAGAAGACCATAGAGCAGAAGATAGCTCAGGAGCATGCGGAGCAGTTCGCGGTCCTCGATGCCAAGAAGTCCAGGAAGCTTGCCAAAGAACTGGCGGAGATCGATTACATCGGCGATTTTCTCGCAGTGAAGATCGCGGACCTCCTCCCTCAGACCA
Organism: uncultured Thermoplasmata archaeon; assembly: GCA_964552865.1. Classification (GTDB taxonomy): domain Archaea; phylum Thermoplasmatota; class Thermoplasmata; order JAJSAE01; family JAJSAE01; genus JAJSAE01. The sequence continues at coordinate 3,495 of CAZKII010000106.1, forward strand.
TAGACGAGCTGCGGGCGGTATTCGCCAAGGAAAGGATAAACCTCGAGACGGCGGAAGCGGAGAAAATACTTTCCATTGTGAAGAAGTATCTCTGAATGACTATGGAGTGTGGGGTAGATGGAGGATTATGCGTACATTCTGGATTTTCTTGCACGGGGCCATCCCGACGACAAGAGGTTCAAGAAGGAGCCTGTGGCCTACGCCATCGGCGACCACGAGTTCAAGCTCTTCGAGCTGATACCGAAACCGGGTGCCAACCTCATGATCGGGGACAGGGTTTACCTCGGGAAGGATGTGGAGAAGAGGGAGCATATCCTCCATGTGAAGAAGAGGATCGGGTACGAGGACCTCACGAGCACGGCCCAGAGCGAACTCCCCTATGTGGTGGAGGACATCGTGAAGGCGAGAGAGAAGGAGTTCGTGGAGTTCTACAACACCGCACAGGCCATAACCAGCCGCTATCACGCCCTTGAAATCCTCTCAGGTCTGGGAAAGAAGACCATGTGGGCCATAATCGAGGAGCGGGAGAAGAGGAAGTTCGAGAGCTTCAAAGACCTTGAGGAGAGGGTTCCGTCGCTTCATCACCCCGAGAAGTTGATAGCTAACAGAATAGTCGAGGAGTTGTCCGACCCGAACCTGAAGTACAG
>CAZKII010000107.1:0-4124 GCA_964552865.1 uncultured Thermoplasmata archaeon
GCCAACGGCACGACATTCAAGCTCCACCTGCTCCCCTCCGGCATCATAAGGGAGGACAAGCTATCCGTAATAGGGAACGGAGTTGTCATAGACCCGGAGGTTCTGCTGACGGAGATCAAGGAGTTGAGAGGTCAGGGCATCCCGGCGGAGAACCTGAGAATAAGCGACCGGGCCCACATAATAATGCCCTACCACAAGCTGCTGGACGGGGCGGAGGAGGCCTTCAGGATGGGGCAGCGCATAGGGACCACGAAACGGGGCATAGGGCCCTGCTACTCCGACAAGATCGCAAGACTGGGCGTAAGGATGGGGGACCTGCTGGAACCGGAGAAGCTGAGGGAGAAGCTGGAGTTCCTGATCCCTCTGAAGCAGAGGATACTCGATGCTTACGGGATAGAGGAGAATCTGGTGGTAGAGCCCATATACAGGGACCTGACCGCTGTTTCGGAAAAGATAGGGCACCTGATAACCGACACATCCGTCCTACTCAGAGAACTGCGACAGGAGGGAAAGAGCATACTTCTCGAAGGTGCTCAGGGAAGCATGCTGGACATAGACCACGGAACCTATCCGTTCACCACATCGTCCAACACCACCATCGGCGGCGCGGTAAGCGGGAGCGGGCTCCCGGCATCGGCCATAGAGAGAGTAACCGGTATAGTGAAGGCATACACCACCAGAGTGGGCGAGGGGCCGTTCCCCACAGAGCTGGACGACGAAATCGGCTACCACCTGGGCGAGGCGGGGAAGGAGTTCGGAACCACCACCGGAAGAAGCAGGCGGTGTGGCTGGCTCGACCTCGTGGTGGTCAAACACGCGGTGGAGCTGAACGGGATAACCGACATAGCGCTTACGAAGGTGGATGTGCTCACCGGCCTGAAGGAGATAAAGGTCTGCACTGCATACGGCACCGACAAAGGAGTCACACAGAACTTCCCGGCAGAGGCAGCGGGCCCGATTACACCGATCTACGAGTCAATGGAAGGGTGGAGCGAGCTGGACACAGACCGCGTGGTGGAGGAAGGATACGAAGGCCTACCGAAAGAGGCAAAGAGATACATCGAATTCATAGAAAACTTCCTGGGCGTCAGGGTCTCCATGATCTCGGTAGGCCCCAAGAGGGAAGAGACCATAATCCGCTAAGAATTCTTCGCCTTACGACCCTTACTTACTCATCAGCAAGGAAGAGAACGGCCCGGTCCTGCCATATTACCCTGAAATTCTCGGAGAGCTCGTTCCCAATCAGATAGGACGGTATTTTCACCTCGAGAACGGACGCCCCGTCACCTGTATGAGCTACCGCAGCCACATTCCCTATTCCGCTCCAGTAACTCCAGTTCTGCACTCCGGCCCCGCCGCCGTATATGCTCGCCGTACGAGCCGACACGCCGCGCGAGGAAACGCTGATGGAGATGAGATAATCCGCACCGATCCCACCGTAGGCATAGCCTGTGCCCGGGTCGCCGTCCGAGTCGATCAGCCCGTAAAGGACCGTGGTGTCGTCATCGGAGGGTGTGACTCTGAGATAGAAGTAGAGATTGCCGTCAATCTCCTTCATCGCACTTTCCAGCAAACTGCCGTGGGTCCCGAAAAGGCTCTGCCTCGGCACGCCGTCCCAGTCCGAGATGAAACCGTCCAGAACTATGCCCGAGGAGCGAGAGCCCGACGGGAGAGAGAGATAACCCACTGGCAGGATGAGAAGGAGCGCGAGGAACACGGAAACGGTGGTGCGCTTGGAAAGATTGTGCCGCACGGCAGCGGCGGCGCCGGATAGCGCCCCGAACACGATGGGGACAAGCCCCCTGAGTCCGCATGACCTCAGAGCCTTCAAAACGCCGGGCCGCCTGTTATTGACCTTCTTCCTGGAAGAGAGGCCGTTGACAAAGCCGTTACCGTTGACCATCCCGTTGGAAAGCCCGGCCCTCGCAGTTATTCCGCCGTTAATAAGTCCGTTGCCGTCGGCCATCCCCTTTTCCTTCCGTGGAGCCGGGAGGCTCGTCTTCCTGCCATAGACGGATTGGAGCCTTGTCCGCAGGTGGGAGTTCGTTCTGTCCAGGATTTTTCTCGACGTATTATCACCTCTCACTGGATTATCTCAACAGGACACCTGGTCGGCCCGATCTGGACCGACGCTTCGCTCCCCCACCATGGTGTCACGGAAAAGAGCCGAAAATATGCGTGCCCGAGTCCGCCTGACTGCCGGACCGGCATATACTGCGCTCTCAGGGCAACACAGCCCATCCTCTGTGGCCTTTGCTATCCGCATATTAACAGCTCCTTAACAACTAAATGCAGAAAGATAGAGAGGATATAAATAGGTTTCGGAGGGTTTAATGATGTGTGCTTTAAAAATAATGGAAAACGAAAGACATGGGAAAGGATTTTCAGGCCTGCCGCCTTCTTCTCACGATAACCAGCATCGTAAGGACGAACAGGGGCAGAATCATGTCCGAGAACTCCGGCAACGGTGTCGGGACAGGGGACGACCTTGTGGTTCCGTTGGCCCCTCCTGCGCCTATGGTCATGACGGTATCTGTGTAATCCGTGTTATGCTGCCAGTCGGTGGTGACTATCCTCGTCGTTATATTGCGCTGACCGGTGACGCCTATGTCAGAGAGGGAGACGCCGGCTTCCAGCTCGTTGTGCCCCGCACCAGCACTGATGTCTCTTACGCGAGTCATGGAAGGGTAGTTGTACAGTGTGGCGCCGGTCACGACACCGTTTATGCCCTTTATGACCACCACATAATCCGCCTGTATACCGTACACGGATGTGCCTCCGTCCACGGAGTCTATGTATATCTCCGTCATGTCCTCGCCGCTGACCCGCTCCTTCACCACGGTTCCGGAAGAGGTTCCGGCACTGCCACTGCTGGCCGTCTGAACGAAGGGTATCAGATCTCCGCCGAGCACGGTTCCGTCAGGCATGACCTTCATGTAGAAATAGGCCATTTCGGTGTCGCTCGTTCCCGCATACTCCGTTATATCTATATTATGATCCGCGACAGGGGACACATCCCCCTGAGCGTCCGCCGTTGACTGCACGGAATTCCAGTCTGCGAACGCTCCGTCGATGTGTATTCCCACAGGCGGCGCGCTGACATATCCTGCAGCGGTACAGCTGAAGAGAGAAACCGTTCCAACATCGGTGGAAACATCGCTCGAGGAGAGGGAAACGGAAATCAGGTCGCCGTCTGCGGCGGAGTTAGTATCCGCAGTTATGTTTATCGTCCTGCTCTCCCCCTCGGCAAGGGCGATGGCCGGGATATCCGAGAGACTACCGGAACCGATCAGTTGCGGGGAGAGATTCACCGTTATGGGGCCCTGCTGAGCCTTCAGAGTCACCTTTATAAAGTGCACATCCGCACCCCTCTCGACTATGCCTCCGTTCGCGAGATCCTCGCATGTGACCTGAAGCGCGCCTTTCTCCATACTTATGGGTACGCTGGCGGGGTTGTTGCTCCCATCATCACCACGAGAGATCCAGTACATCTGGAAGTTATCGGAGAGCTTCGGATTGAAGTTATACGACGGGACCTTTATCTCTATTTCATTCCCGTGCGCCCCACTCCCTATGGCCATGGCAGGCGTGCCGATGCTGCTCCATGCGCTCCAGTTGTGGGCGTCGTCAGACGAACCGTATGTGAGAAGAGTTGCGTGATTGAGGCTGTCGGGCCAGCCGTATATCTCTATGAGGTAGTCCGCCCCGAGGCCAGCCACATCGTAGCCCGTAGACGGATTGTTATCCGCATCCACGAAGCCATAGTAGGCGAACACGCCGGAGGTCGAGCTTATGGCATCCCCCACCTTGAGATAGGCGAAGAGGGAGTCGTCCACCACATTGACCGCATACTCCTTCAGATCTACCACATTGTTCGGAACGGACAGGGTGTCGGTGTACTTGGGTATATCGAGCCAGTCCTCGAAATTGCCGTCAATGGCAGGACCCGCGGCGACATTGCCCGAAGGCGCGAACATGACCGAAACGGACATGAGCAGCATGATGAAAAGAACAATGAGGGACATGGCGGTTCCCTTTCTCTTCCTTCTCGCTCCGGCGGGGGTTTTTATACCACCGTTAGTAAGGCCGTTGCCATTGGTAAGACCATTACCGTTAGTAAGGCC
>CAZKII010000108.1:0-4120 GCA_964552865.1 uncultured Thermoplasmata archaeon
CCTATGCGACTTATATCCCAAAGCGGTTTTGCTTCGCCTCTAACGAGTCTCAGCAAGGCCCGCACCTGTGTAATTTTTACGGCTGTGATAGTAGTTGCAGCAAAGCGGTGATGGTGCGGCAAAAGAATTATATGCCTATCTTCCGGTACGGACCCATGCAAGAGATTACATACAGGCCCATAGGCACCGTCCGTTCACCCTTCCTTTCCCCAAAGAACATGCCGGTTCAACCGCTGCAGGGGAGAGGGATTAAGGGAAAGATCGAGATATACCCAGAATACAGGGAATGCCTGCGGGATCTCGAGGGATTCTCCCATATCATCGTCCTGTTCCACCTGCATCTCTCAAAGGGCTGGAGACTGCTTGTGAAGCCATACATGGAGGAGACAGAAAGAGGACTGTTCTCGACACGTTCCCCCCACCGTCCAAACCCCATAGGCCTCTCCGTGGTCCGGCTTGTTTCCGTGGAAGATTGGGGGCTGAACATAGAGGATATCGATATGGTGGACGGCAGCCCGGTTCTGGACATCAAGCCGTATTCCAGAGAATTGAACGGCTTCGAGGAGGAGAGAAACGGATGGATGAAGGGGAGAATCGAGAAACTGCGGGATAAAAAGCCTTATTAACAACCCCGACTAATTAATGACGGAGTCAGGAGAAGGCGGGCGGCCGACGGTATCCGCACGGATGCTGAGGAAAGTCCCCCCTCCAATATTTGAAGCGGCCCACAGAAGTGGGAGGGCGAGAGTCCTGGCAAGGGCGCAGAAACGACACAGCCTGCCGTCCCGTAAGGGTGAGGATGAAGGGTCTGGCCCGGACAAAGGCAGGATCTGATGAAACGGCGACACCCCGCTGGAGCAAGCCCAAACAGCGTAAGCAGGTAGGGCGCTAAGTCGAATGCCGCTAGGGCGTGAAGGGCGACCGACACGCCGTAACAGAAGGGGGCTTATGTCCTTCACCTGACTCCAGAGCTTTCAAAAAGCCACTTCCAGAGCGGGGTGTAAACTATTTTTTTCCCCTCTATGACCTCCATCCCCTCGTGGTTTTCTGTTATTATCCTTCCTTCGGTGAGAGAGAACTCGTCCATTCCAGCCATCAGTGCTGCGATCTCCCTTTTCTTGGTCTTTTTTTCCTGCAGGTTCCAGCACACCTGAATCAGTTCCGCTACATTCATGCCCTTTTTGATGAGAAAGTTTATCTCTTTGCCTGCACTATCTTTCCAGTAGTAGATTTCCGTGTCCCGCACACCTTGCGACCGTCTCAGAAGCTCCAGATAGACGATGTTTTCTATCTTTCTCCCGCTGTTTTCTGTAAACCTGAAACTCACAGCGGCAGCGAGACCCGTATCCACAGGGTAATATTTGTTGATCTCCCTCATCTGTTCCTTGAGTTTGAATGAAAATGGATGAAGGGCATAGATGAGGCCGGCCTCTTCTAAATATCCAAGATACTTTGACACAGTGTCCACGGCCACCCCGCATCCTCTAGCTATACTTCTTCTTGTCATCACGACAGAGGAATTGCTGATGACATAGTAGGCTATCCTTCTCGCAATGACATAATCGGCTCCGTATCGTGCCGCTATGTCCCTTGCGATGACATCGTCGAACATTTCATTCAGGTACCTGTTCCTGTTAATCTCGCCCATCTTCAGGACTTCGGGATAGCCTCCGATTCTCATGTATTCGTGAAGGTAGTGCAGCATCTCTCCTTTTCTGGATTCCATCCTCTCGGTGGTGAGGTTGCTCCATCCCGAGAAGACCATGTATTCCCTGAAGGAAAACGGCATCATATGAAATGTGAGGTGTCTTCCGGTAAGCACTCTGGCAACATCTTCTTTCAGCAGGGATGATGAAGAGCCTGTTACGAAGATCTGGGAGAACTGCCTTGTGTCGTACAGCATCCTCACCCATCGCTCCCACCCCGGCTTTTCCTGTACCTCATCGAGAAAGATGTGGGTTATGCCTGGATTTATCTTTCTGCATTCCTGTAAGAGGTCCTCCAGCTCAGCCGCGTATATGCTGTTGTCGTCAAAGTTCAGCATAAGGATATTCCTGGCAGGTATGCCTTGGCGGATCAAATGGTCGATAACCTGATAAAGAAGAGTGGTCTTGCCAGAGCGCCGCGGGCCGATTATACCCTTAATCAGGGGCGTATCCAGAGATATTTCAACCTCTCTGACCATTTCTCTTTCTACACCCACCATATCATCAGACAGGCTTCCTTCGGCCCACCATGGGTTCCATCGCCGAATAGCATCGGAGAGCATGGGATGCAAAAGTCGAGGGACTATTTAAGACCTTCGATGGCCGTTGACAAAAAATGATGTTTTTGTCTATGGCTGTGGACATAATATTGTGAACCTCGGCAGGGGCTCTCTTTCAGATTCCCCATCAACCAGCGGAGATTTCCCTGAGAGGGATACGGGCCGTTCCAGATTTAGGTCTCTTGCGCTGTCCATTCATGCTGGAGCAAGCCCAAACAGCGTAAGCAGGTAGGGCGCTAAGTCGAATGCCGCTAGGGCGTGAAGGGCGACCGACACGCCGTAACAGAAGGGGGCTTATGTCCTTCACCTGACTCCAGAATTCCCCATATTTCCAAAGGCCCCCACTATCCCAGAATCCCGTCTGTGACCAAGGATTTCTATTAGATTCTCCGGCGTGATTGAGACCACTCCCGGAGCATCTATCTCATTCTTTGAAAAAATTATCTTCCTGCCTCCTAAGTGCTTGGTTCTTTCCTTAAACATCTCGATATCCGATTTTTCGACATCGTCTTTCCACTTTACCTCTCCACAGGCCACCACACCAGTGCCTCGGGTTATTATGAAATCTATGTCAAAATCGCTTGTGTAGAAGTATTCAAACCTCCCTCCGTAAAGTTCGGCCATAAGATCACCGGTAAATGCCTCTATGTGCCTCGGAATCCTCTCTCGTATGGTCTTTTCCACCTGCTTTATGTCGGTGTCGCCATCGAAGAAGTCTATCTTCTCATCAAGATAAAAAGATAGTCCCATTATGGGGGAGCGGAGGATGTATCTGAACTCGTTCTTTCCATGAATTCTCTGCCGCCCTATTATATCCATCTCCTCCATATTCCTGATGTATGGCCTTATAAGGGAAGCATCGCTTCTGGGAATCATGCCTCTTCCGTGCAAAACATCGGCAATCTCCTTCATTTTCCATTTCCCTCTGGAAAGTTGCCTTATTATCGCTTCATAGACCGCTGAAAGGGTTCTATCCTCCTCAAGAAAGGCCTCTCCAACAAGAGCACGGATAGCATTCCTTGAGAAATATACGATATCCTCCACCTTCGTCTCTTTTCCTTTGAAATACCTTATACTCCAAGGGTCCCTGAGATACGGTGAGAGTTCATAGGCCTTCAGGGGGTCTGTATGTGTGGAGAGAGCGAGATAGATATCGCTCGGAGATATGAGAGAGAGCTTCATCTCGGAGAACATCCCCAGAACAGGGGATTTAGGCGTAAAGACCCTCTTTACAAGATGAAATGAGGAGCCGCTCAGTATAACTCTTCCCCCTTCATCCGTCATTATCGAAAGGAAATCGAGAAACTCGTCCGGCAATCTCTGGAACTCGTCGATAACAACGGCCTTCCCGTCTCGGATGAGGCCGATAAGAATATCTTTGAACTGATTGTAATCGTCTATTTCCTTCAAAGGCATGCCCTCTATGTGGATGCCCCCTCCCCTTTTCACCGTCATATACACATTGTAATCGAGATAGTTCTTAATGAGATAGGTCTTCCCTACCTTCCTTCTTCCGTAAATCAGCAGATTTCTGTCTATCCTTCGGGCGAGATCGACCTCCTTTCTGGGAACCGAAATTGTGGTAACCATGGTTACCGTAATGGCCATTCCCTATTTAAGATTTCCTATATCTGTGGCGTGAAGGGCGACCGACACGCCGTAACAGAAGGGGGCTTATGTCCTTCACCTGACTCCAGAATTCTTCAATCAATAGAGCAATCCCGCCGACGACACCACGAACCATGCCCCGAACACGGCCATTATCGCGCCGCTGACCAGCATTATGTACCTTGAAACCCTCGGGTACTCGCTCATCTTCCCGGCCGAGAACGACAGGAATGTGTACCAGATGAA
>CAZKII010000109.1:0-4086 GCA_964552865.1 uncultured Thermoplasmata archaeon
CATACGAGGAGGTAGATTCTGTGCGAGAAGAAAAACCGAATACGTGGGCAGTTAGCCCAGACAATGCCGTGAGCCGGGCTTTTGAATGCATAATCTCACTTAAAGAGGAGGTGCTAGAGTGATTCATAAAGGATATTTTGTAACAGCCATCGCTGTTTTCCTCGCAATCCTGATGCTACTGCCGTCGGCATCTATCCTATCCAGCGGTTCAGACACATCTGGAGAGATATATGTCATGCTTCCCCATGAAGAACTCAATACCATGCAGAGCGTTCCTTCCGGGATGACAGTGGTTCATGACTACAACTCCATGTCACTGATTAAAATGGACAGTAAAACAGCTGAAGTTCTGAAGGCAGACGGGTTCAACATGCGCGAGATAAAGGACAGGACTGTGATTCATATCAACGGTTACGATTTCGATTTTACTACGGGCCTGCCAGAAATACCCTCATCCCTCTCTACAAGCACATACAAATCGGATAATCACATATATCTCGTCCACCTCATCGGTCCAATCTCCAACGACTGGGTTGATTCCATAAAAGGGACGGGTGCCGAGATTCTGAACTATGTTCCGAACTACGCGTACGAGGTTAGGATGACACCGGAGCAGAAGGCCTCCGTTGAGTCGTTCTCGTTCGTGGACTGGGTCGGTGATTACTACCCTGTCTATCGGATCTCCCCGGATGTTCTTTCTGGAAGGATTGACATAGAGCTCGTACCCGGTGCAGATCCCACCACTATCACGGACATTTCAAAGCAGGTGATCCCAGAAACATCGGCCAAACTGCACAATGGAGGCTACCGGATTATTGCGGATGCCAGCAGCCTTGCAGCAATCCAGGAAGTGGCCAAACTCGGAGATGTTCAATACATCAGCCAGTACCGCGAACCACAACTCATGGACGAGATGGGCATGCAGATTGTCGGAGGCGGTGCGTGGGCCATGGACGATGACGGGAACATAAACACCCCGTATCGTGCCAATGGGGACTATGGTGCCTATGTGAACCAGCTGGGGTGGAATGCAAGCGGAGTCACTGTTGGAATTGCAGATACTGGCCTTGGCGACGGAACGACACCCAATGCAGGACATCCTGATTTTACCGGACGAATCATAGGAGGATATGACTTCGGCGGAAACAATGACTGGTCCGATGGCCACGGTCACGGAACTCACTGCGCCGGTCTGATGGCAGCCGACGGATACCACGGAACCGGTACCACCTACGGCGGTTTCGGTCCATACTATGTCGGCATGGGGCTTGCCAACAACGCCCAGATATATGCAGAAAGGATATTCGATTCTGGTGGGAGCTGGATAGGGCCATCTGACTACTACCAAATCCCCAAGGAAGGATACCTCGGTGGTGCAAGGGTGCACTCCAATTCGTGGGGGACCTCCAATGGAGGTGCTTACGATGCTCATGACGAAGCATACGACACCGCCGCACGGGATGCGGATGACGGGACCGCTGGGAATCAGCAGATGGTTCTCGTGGTGGCTGCAGGAAACAGCGGATCGAGCACGAATACCATAGGGAGCCCGGGAAATGCGAAGAATATAATCACTGTAGGTGCAGTTGAGAACTACATGCCCGACTCAGACAACTACGGAAACACCTATGACAATGGGGTCAGTAATCCAGACGCGGTTGCATCGTTCAGTTCACGGGGCTGGACCGACGACGGAAGGATTAAGCCGGATGTGTGTGCACCGGGCGTAGATACCCTTTCCACTCACTCCCCCATCATATCTGGTTCGAATCTGTACGGGCTTTACTCGGGGGACAATAGATACGAGTGGTGCTCCGGAACATCTCAGGCAACTCCCACAGTCACAGGAGGTGCAGCAGTTGTCTATGGATGGTATAAAGACACCAAAGGAGTTGCCCCCAGTCCTGCGCTGGTGAAGGGCCTTCTAATAAACACAGCCATTGATATGGGAACAGCGGACATACCCAACCAGAACGAAGGATGGGGCAGGATGTTCTTGCCCACCATCATTGATCAGCCCGCCCCCTTTGTCCTGAAGGACCAGCAGAGCGTCCTCACAACTGGAGACACGGACAGTTTCGATGTTTCCTATGTGAAATCCAGCGAACCGATGAAGATAACCCTTGTGTACACGGATAAAAATGCGATATCCGGCGACTCGGTCACCCTGAAAAACCAGGTAAACCTCGAGGTTGTGACTCCCAGCGGTGATGTTTATCACGGTAACGCGTTCAGCGGAGGATGGTCCACTGCCAATACAAACCCCAGCAGCACATGGGATACCGACGGAGATGGATATGACGACAGGAACAATGTGGAATGCGTCTACATCCCCTCAGGCAGCCTTGAAGCAGGAACATACACCGTGAGAGTAATTGGTAATAATATCGTAGCTGATGCTCTGAACAGTGGTTCGAACAGTCAGGACTACGCCCTTATCATGTATAATGCCGCAGAGGATTCTGTTCCTCCGGTCTTCTCCGGACTGGACAGCGTGACCGATACCGGCACCGGCAGTTCCCTCGACCTGAGCTGGACCGCCGCAACGGACAACGAGGGGTCCTACCCCATCACATACAACATTTACAGGGCCACCACATCCGGGGGCGAGAACTACGGCGCACCCACCGCGACATATACGCCTTCGGGAGTGAACCCTGGAGATACGATCACATGGACCGATACCGGACTCACCACAGGAACCACCTACTACTATGTGGTGCGGGCACAGGACTCCCTCGGAAACGAGGAGACGAACACTGTTGAAAGGAGCGGAACGCCGACGGACACGCAGCCGCCGGCATTCGGAGGCCTGACCGGGATACTGAACACGGGGACCGGTGATTCCCTCCGCCTCTGGTGGGATCCGGCAACCGATGCCTCAACGCCGATAACCTACAATGTTTACAGAGGCACCACGCCCGGCGGAGAGGACTTCGCGACCCCTGTAGGAAGCACAACCAACACTTACTATGTCGATACCGGCCTCACCACAGGGACCACATATTATTATGTCGTCAGAGCGGAGGACGCTAACGGTTACGAGGACAGTAACACAGTGGAATTGAACGAAACACCCCTGATTCAATGGCATCTGCAAATCGAAGCATCCGCCGTCTCGGGTTATCAGAACCTCACCGACCTGACGATAGATCCGCTCGACAGCGGTGCGACGGAAACCAGCGGTGACATCTCCGCTGCAGGTCAGTTCCAGGTTGGCAGTATTGCGTGGATGAGCGAGCCCATGTCCTCCGATGTGGATGTCGCGGGCGACTGGACCTTCAATGTATACGGGTATGTTACCGGTACGGGTTCCAGCGGCTATCTCTATGCCAAGGTGTACCGCTATAACGGCGGTTCCCCGGTGCTCCTGTTCCAGACCAGCGACGATGACGAGGACTTCGGGACAATCTCCTCCTCCCATCTGTTCAGCTGGACATACAACGCCCCATCCGCAACGGTTACGGCAGGGGACAGAATATACACCGAAATCTGGCTGGATGCTACCAGCGGCAGTGCTTCCAACTATATCTCCGATTACGCCAACGGAGAAACCAGCGTCCTCGGAACACAGACAGGAACATACACAGATACACAGGCATCGGATAATGTTTATGAACAGCTCACCGAGACCTCGGGAACAACCACGCTAACCCTTCTCTCCGAGGACTTCGAGGGAGGCGTGCTGCCATCCGGATGGAGCCATGCCGCTTGGGATTACACGAACAGCCCGGCGGATACGCTGGATGAATGGGCGGTCGGAACCCCCAGCGGAACGGGAGCGCCCACCCCGCATTCCGGGTCTTACTGCGCCGCAGTGGCGATGACCGGCGACTATTCCACGAACGAAGGGGCCTATCTGGAGAGTCCGCAGATATCAATACCAGCGGGAGCCAGTAGTGCCAGCCTCTCCTTCTGGCTGTTCTCCGATATGGAAGACAACTATGATGGCCTGAATCTGAAAATAAGCATCAACGGTGGCACATACCAGAATGTCACCACCAGTGTGGCATACGACGATACCTCTCTTTCCACCTCGTATTCCAACCCGATCGGCGGAGAGGCCGCATGGTGCGGAGACACCAC
>CAZKII010000110.1:0-2512 GCA_964552865.1 uncultured Thermoplasmata archaeon
AGAAACCTACAAATACCCCCTGCCAATCATCAACCCATGCGCCAGCCCATTGTAAGTGTCCTCGGCCATGTGGACCACGGAAAGACCTCGATTCTCGACAGGATCAGGGGGACCTCCGTCGTTTCGAGGGAGGCCGGTGCCATAACCCAGCACATCGGCGCCACCGAGGTACCGCTGGATGCGATTTATGAGATATGCGGTCCTCTCGTCAGGGAGAGGAACTTCACCGTCCCCGGCCTTCTTTTCATAGACACGCCGGGCCACCACTCCTTTGCCAGCCTGCGCTCCCGCGGAGGCGCTCTGGCTGACCTCGCGGTTCTTGTCATAGACATAACCGAGGGGTTCAAGCCCCAGACAATCGAGTCCATAAATGTTCTCAAAAGGCATAAGACCCCCTTCATCATAGCGGCCAATAAGATAGACCGCATAGACGGCTGGGTTCCCTACGAGGGCGAGCCGTTCCTATCCACCGTAAAGAAGCAGAGCGCTCAGGTCCAGGAGAAGCTGGATGAACTTATCTACAGGCTTACCGGCCTCTTCTACGAAAGGGGTTTCTCGGCGGACAGGTACGACAGGGTGTCCGACTTCAGGAAGAACCTGGCGATCGTTCCCGTGAGTGCCAAGACCGGCGAGGGGATACCCGACCTCATGCTCATACTGGTGGGCCTTGCCCAGAGGTTTCTGGAGGAGAGGCTGGAATCTAACGACGATGCCCCTGCGGAAGGAACGGTTCTGGAGGTGAAGGACGAAAAGGGGATGGGTGCCACCATAGATGCCATAATCTACCGCGGGAAGATAGAGAGGGGCGATACCATTGCCGTCGTGGCTCCGGACGGGGTCAGGACCACCAAGGTGAGGGCCCTTCTCAAACCGAAGCCGCTGGACGAGATCCGGGACCCGCGCGAGAGGTTCGAATCCGTCAGGTCCGCAACCGCAGCCGCGGGGATAAAGATCTCCGCACCCAATCTGGACGGTGTCATAGCCGGCTCCCCTCTCTTCGTGGTGACCCCAGAAACCCGGGAAGAACTGATTGAAATGGCAAAGGCGGCGCAGGAGATGAACATAGAGACCTCCGAGGAGGGGATTCTCGTCAGGGCCGATGCCATCGGTTCCATAGAGGGCATAGCCTTCGAGGCGAAGGAGATGGACATTCCCATAAGGCACGCGGCGGTGAGGGACATAAACAAGAGGGACATAATTGAGGCCTCCTCCCAGCAGAATCCGATTTACAGGGCCATTCTCGCCTTCAATGTCTCCCTCCTTCCCGATGCAAAGGAGATGCTCAGGGACCACGATGTGAAGATCATAAGCGGCAATATCATCTACAAGCTCATCGAGGATTATCTGGACTGGGCCGAGGAGAAGAAGAACGCCGTGGAAAAGGATGTTCGCTCGGAGATGGTCTTCCCGGGCAAGGTTCTCTTCATGCCGGACCATACCTTCAGGGTGAGCAAGCCCGCCATCGTGGGGATGCGGGTTCTGGCAGGGAGGATACGGACCGGGCAGCGCCTCATACGGAAGGACGGCAGGACAGTGGGCCATATAAAGAGCATCCGCTCCGGTGATGAGAGTGTGAAGGAGGCCGTGCAGGGGAGCGAGGTGGCCGTTGCCATAGAGGGAGCCACAGTGGGTCGCCAGATGTCCGAGGGGGACGAGCTCTATGTGGACATTCCGGGAGGGGACGCGAAGAAGCTGTCGGAGGGGAATTACCTCAATGGCGATGAGATTCAGGTTCTCGAGGAGCTGAAGGCTATAAAACGGAAGGAGGACAGGTTCTGGGGAATGTGATCATATCCCGCTCTTCTCCGCCACGCTGACGCATGCAAGGAAGTCGTCCACCGCCCTGCGCATGGTTTCTATCGTTTCAGCTTCGAATATGGCGATGACCTTTTTCCCGTCAATCTCCGTGGTGACGAACCGGTCGTCGTCCGGGTTTGTGGAGCGAAAAACCCTTTCCGCCTCCTCCTCGCTTTCGTAGTTGAGCTCTATCACGCACCGCATGATTGGAGATACGCTCCCGCCTAAAAACCTTTGCGCATCCTTTTTAATCCCCTTTCCTTTCTCCTCTCATGGACGAATTGATGTCAGGGATCTACGAGAAGGATGGAAAACTGTACACGGTCAGCGCCGACCCGGGTTTTTCCGTTTACGGAGAGAGGACGCTGGAAGAGGGCGGGATAGAGTACAGGGAGTGGGACCCGAAGCGGAGCAAGATGGCCGCGCTTATCCTGCGTGGCTTCCGGGAGCCTCTGATAAGGCGGGATTCGAGGATTCTCTATCTCGGTGCCGCGTCCGGCACCACGGTGAGCCATCTCTCCGATATCGCCACGGACGGCATGATCTTTGCGGTGGAGTTCGCGCCGGAGCCCTTCACATCTCTGAGGGCCCTTTCCGCCAGGAGGAGGAACATCATCCCGGTAATGGGAGATGCGCGGCACCCCGAACGCTATGCTCCCCTCCTATCCTCGGTGGATCTTCTCTATCAGGATGTGGCCCAGAGGGATCAGAGCGA
>CAZKII010000110.1:2612-4086 GCA_964552865.1 uncultured Thermoplasmata archaeon
TGGGGAGACGCCGGAGGAGGCCGCAATAAGGGAGTTCAGGGAGGAGACTGGAAGAGAGCTGAAAATCCTGTGCTACGAGCTGTTCGAAGGGGGGCATGTATTCTACGGAACCGTGGGGGAGAAGACGGAGAAAATAGAGGACCCTGCCATCGAGAAGGCCGAACTCTTCGATGAACTCCCTTCCGGGCTGGCCTTTTCGGAGGAGGAATACCGCGAGCTTATGAGAAGGGGAAGGGACTGCCTCAGGGGAGTCAGGGGAAACGATTAAATCCTACCTCACAATTGCGGCCACCATGAAGATAAGTCCGTCGCATCTCTTCTCGGAGAGAGCAAAGGGAATGAAGGCTTCGGAGATCAGAGAACTGCTTAAGCTCACGGAAATGCCGGACATAATCTCCTTTGCAGGGGGTCTGCCGAGTCCGGCCGCTTTTCCCACTGACACGGTGGAGAAGATAGTTTCGGAGCTCATGGCCGAGAAAGGTGGATATGTCCTGCAGTACGGGACCACGGAGGGTGTCACCGCCCTCAGAAAAGCGCTTCTGGCCCGTCTGAAGGAGACTCAGGGGTTTGAAGCGTCAATGGAGAACATCATAATAACCGCAGGCTCTCAGCAGTCCCTCGACCTCATCGGAAAGATATTCCTCGACCCCGGGGACAATGTCATTGTGGGCGCACCGACATATCTGGCGGCCACCAACGCTTTCCGCCTCTTCCGGGCCAATGTGGAATCTGTGCCCATAGGAAACGACGGCATGGAGATGGATTATCTCGAAGAGAAGATACGGCAGATGGAGAGGCACAGCAAGTCCATAAAGTTCATCTATGTGATTCCGACATTTCAGAACCCCATGGGGGTGAGCATGTCGGTGGAGGGGAGGAAGAGGCTTCTGGAGATCGCACAGGAGCACGACCTCCTTATCCTAGAGGACGACCCGTATGGTGAGCTCAGATACGAAGGAGAGCCTCTGCCATCCATCAAGAGCATGGATACCGAGGGGAGGGTCGTTTACATGGGAACGATATCGAAGGTCCTCGCGCCCGGTCTGAGGATTGCATGGGTGGTGGGAGAGGTGGACATCATAAACAAGATGATCCTTGCGAAGCAGCCCACCGACCTCTGTACCAACACCCTCGGCCAGCACATAGCGGCGAAGTACATAGGGGAGGGCTATATAGACCCGCATATCGAGAAGATAAGGGCGATGTACCGTGTTAAGAGGGACCTGATGCTGAAGGCCCTGGAGGAGAAGATGCCAGATGGAGTTACATGGACGCACCCCGAAGGGGGAATGTTCATATGGGTGACACTGCCCGAGGGGATGAACGCCCGCTCCATACTCGAGAAGGCCATAACCGAGAAGGTGGCCTATGTGGTGGGTGATGCTTTCTTCCCTGACGGAACGGGAAAGAACACGCTTCGGCTCAACTTCACCAATGCGGACAACGATATGATAGAGGAAGGGATAGGGAGGCT
>CAZKII010000111.1:0-4033 GCA_964552865.1 uncultured Thermoplasmata archaeon
ATGGCCTTCGCCCCTTGAGCGCTCCCGCCGCCTATCTATTGGATAACTATTAAATATCCCGAGGCCATTGTGTTAGTATGAGCTCAGGGAAGGCCAGGGAACTTCTGACTTCGGACGAGAAGGTACTGCTTCATCTCCTGAAATATGTGGACATAATGGGTGATGACAGGGTACCCTTTGCCATAACACAGCAGGGGATTTCGGAGGCTACGGGCCTTCAGAGGAGCCATATTCCGAGGATTGCCAGCAGGCTGGAGGAGAAGGGCTATATCTCCGTGACCACCCGCTATGTGCAGGGCTCTTCCCGGCGCAGAAAGACATACACCCTGACGCAGAAGGGTGCTGTTGCCGCCAGAGCCATTTTCACATCGCTGATGGACGAGGAGGTCATAGTGAGCATTGACGGCGAGGAGAGAAAGCTCAGAATCTCGGATATCCCTTCCGTTCTGGGGACCGACATGCCTCTCCTGACCATCATCAAGAATGTAAAGAACGGGAAACTCCTTCTCGAGGCGGGCGGCTTCGTTGATTTTTCCGACCACGCGCCTGTGCCAAGGCATTTTTTCGGGCGCGAGTCCGAGCTGCATGAGTTGAATGGCTTTCTTCGGGAAGGGGCCGGGGTTATGTTCATTCACGGCATCGCCGGCATCGGCAAGAGCAGCCTCGTCTCAGTCGCGGTAAGGGATTTCAGGGAGAGTAATAATATTTTCTGGCATGAAATAAACGAATGGGACAACACCAATGCGATCCTGCTCCTTCTCGCTCAGTTCTTCTCGGAGGGCGGGGCTTCCATGCTGTCCAGTTATCTCAAACGGGAGAAGACGCCGTCTCTTACGGAGGCCTCCCTGATCGTCCGTGATTCTCTCAAAAAGACCGCCCCGACCATCATGGTGTTCGACGATGTTCAGAATGCCAGCACCGAGGTTCAAAACCTCATCCGTGCCGTGTCTCTTCTGGTGACCGAGGTGGATGATCTCAGGATAATCCTTCTATCCAGAAATCCGACGGCCGAGTACATCGCCTCCCTCAGCGAGGGGCAGAGGATGAGAATGATGAAACTGGGCGGTCTCGACCCTGTTGCGGCGGGCGCGATCCTCAGGGAGCGAAAGGTTCAGAAGAAGTTGTGGCCGGAGATAATCGAAAAGAGCGGGGGCCATCCTCTGGCGCTGGAGCTGCTGAACGCATATCCGGGGACTCTGGACGGGAGCGACGCCGAGGATTTCATACGGAATGAGCTTATGTCCAATCTCGATGCGGGGGAGAAGGAGATGCTCTTTCGAATCGCCATATTCAGAAACGGGGCGAAACCCGCGGCACTTCACCTCGATATGAAACAGCTGGAGCAGATCGACAAGCTCATGGCAAGAGGGCTCATCACCGTGGTGGACGGTCGGTACAGAACACATCAGCTGGTGAGAACATTTATCATGGCAAAGATGGGTGGGGACATGAAACGGCGTATTCACTCCGTGGCGGCATCTTTCTTTCTCTCGCAGTCCGTTCCCGATTCCGCAAATGTGGTGGAAGCGATATATCATCAGCTGGAGGCGGGCGATTACTATCACGCTGCGCATACCATTACCAGATTCGGCCCTCGCCTTATAAACGACGGCTTCTCCGACCAGCTCCTCGAGTTCATGGAGAAAGTCCCATCCGATGAAACCGTCATCCCCCCTCACATAGAAAGACGCTTCGTGGATATGAAGGCGAGGATCTATGCTCTCAAGGGCCAGTATGAAAAGGCTCTCGCTCTTTATTCCCGCGAGATAGAAATATCGGAGCGGACCCCCCCGGCCATGGCGTTCTACCATATGGCAGACATCCTCTACCTTCAGGGCGATACCGACGCGTCCCTCAGGCAATTGAACAAGGGACTTGAGTATATCTCCAGAGGCGATACAGCCACGCTGTCTCGCTTCGAACTCCTTTTCGGAAAGGTTTTCCTCCGTTCCGGGATGTATGAAGATGCGCTCAGGTATTTCAACCGCTGCCTCAGAGGCTTCGTGAGCGAGGGAGATATGGGCAGCATGATGGAGGCTTTTCAGTACATAGCCACGGTTCACTCGGAAAGGGGCGAGTATGCCCGGGCCGAGGAGTTTTTCCGGCTTGCTCTCAACATAGCCACGGAGCTCCAGAACTCGTATATGATGGCCCGCTCTTATCATAACATTGCTGCCGTTTGTCATGATTCAGGCCGCCCTCAGATGGCCGAGGAGTATTTTCAGCGCGCGTTTGAGATATGGCAAAAAATGGGAGCCGTACGGGAGTCCGCATGGGCGATCTTCAACATCTCGGAGATATACATAGAGCAGGGCATGGTGGCGGGAGCCGCGCTCCTTCTGGATCAGGCCGAGGAAACCCTCTCGTTTATCGGGGACAGGAGGGGGCTGTCATCGGTGTGGAAGTATCGCGGGAAGATGTACGCCCTTCAGGGGAAGAAGAGAGAAGCCGTCGCCGCCTTTGAGAAATCCCTCTCTCTGCTCTCCGACCTCAACATGCCCCAGATAGAGGCGGTTGTAAAAGGGGAGTATGGGATATGCATGCTGGAGCTCCGCGATGAGCGCGGAGAGAAGCTGGTGGCCGAAGCGGTGGAGGAGATGCTCAAACTCGGTATGGAAGCGCAGGCGGACAAATTGATGGGCAGGGCGGATGCGGTCAGACCCGCGGATCGTTAGTTATCTCTTTCATCCGTTCTATCTTCTTCCGGATGTATTCTCTGGTTCCGATGTCGTGCCTTGCAAAGAACCTCCCTTCTATGTGCTTAAGTGCTCTCTCAACGGCGATTTCCGCCGCATATATTCCCTCGTTTCCGGGCTCTTCGCTCTTCGCAAGGATTCCCATGGATCTGGAGGTGGTGGTATATACCTTTCTCCTATCTGAGCCAGCATCGGTTATGTCCACATTGACGGAGGCGTAGAAAATCTCCGCTCCTGCCTCCTTAATCCCTTTCTCGTTGATGAGGAGAGGCTCTCCTGCCGCCGATTTTACCCCGTAACCCTCTGGCACAACGTATTTGCAGACGGTGGCCACTCTCTCGAACTCCCCCTCCTCCTTCAGGTTTCCGCTGACGATACCGTTAGCTATCTCAGCCATGCTGGTTTTAAGTACCGAGAGGACATTCATCGCCTCCGGGTCTCCGAACCGCGCGTTGAACTCTATGACCTTCACCCCGTCCCTGGTGAGGATGAACTGGCCGTAAATAACCCCTTTGTAGGGAGCCCCTTCGTCCTTAAGCGCCGTTATCGTTCTTCTTATTATCTCCACTGCGGCATCATAGTCCTCTTTTTTCAGGAATGGAAGGAGGCCATCCGCTCTGGAGTATGACCCCATCCCGCCGGTGTTCGGCCCTCTGTCCCCTTCGTAGGCGCGCTTGTTGTCCTGCACCGCGGGCATCGGCATTACATGACTCCCGTCCGTAAAGGCCTGAACCGTGAACTCCTCACCCACCGCCTTCTCCTCAATGATGACCCCGGCACCACCCCCTATACCCGAGTCGAAGATCTCGTTTATGTACTCCATCGCCTCTTCCGTGGTGTTGAAGTGGTCCCCCATGACCTTTACTCCCTTCCCTCCTGTCAGCCCTATCGGTTTTATGACATACTCGCTTTTCAGGGATTCCAGATAGTCCTTTATCCCTTCACGCTCGTGAAAGACTCTGAAATCCACCAGTCCGGGGATGCCGTGTTTTTTCATCAGTTCCCTTGCGAACTCCTTGCTGGTCTCTATCCTCGCCGCGGACCGGGACGGCGAGGACACCGGGATCCCAGCCTCCTCCAGCGCATCGCTGAGACCTGCTGCCAGCGGCGCCTCCGGTCCTATGAATGCGATATCCGGGGTCACCCTCTCTGCGAATTCGAGCACCGTCTTTATGTCGTTTTCATTGCAGAGACAGACCTCTCTGGCGATCCCGGCTATTCCGGGATTTCTGTTCTTCATCACCGCATATATCTCTGCTCCTGCCCTGTCAAAGGCCTTCACGACCGCATGCTCTCTTGCTCCTCCGCCTATGGAAAGTACTTTCATTCTGTCACCG
>CAZKII010000112.1:0-3984 GCA_964552865.1 uncultured Thermoplasmata archaeon
CATCCCTTTCACGAACTCTCCCACTCTCTCCATTCCCTCTTTAATCTTATCGTGGTCGTTTATGAGCGGGCCGTAGGAAATCCTGACTCCGTTCTTTATGCTCTGGCCGAAGCCGCCGCCCGGTATGAAGAGGACGCCGGTGTTCTTCAGTACATCCAGCATGAACCTGTCCGCATCCATGCCTGCGTCCATTACGGTGTAGAGGCCGCCCTGCGGGACCAGTCTTCTCATTCCGAGGTGCTCGTCTATGGCCTTTAGGGTCACATCCGCGGTGGCCTTATACCTGTATCTCACATCGTCCAGATACTTCTTCAGCTCTCCGGAGGGGATGGCCTCCTGCAGGTACTCCTTTATCGCCATCTGGTGGAGCGTATCAGGGCAGAGTATGGAGCACTGCTGCACCCTCTCCATGGCCTCTATGACCCTTGGGTGCGCCTCTATCCAGCCCAGCCTCCGGCCGAGCCCTCTGGCCCACTTGGAATTGGAGTGCATCGCTATCATGTGCGGATACTCGTTGGGGGACCACGAGAAGTATTCCGGCGGCTTCTCGGAGAAGTACTGGGTTTTATATGCGAAGTCCAGCATCACGAAGACCCCTTTCTTCTCGCACAGCTCCATTATGTTCTTCACGAGGCGGTGCGGCATTATCTGGCTCGTCGGGTTGTCCGGCGACGGAATGATTATGATCTTCGGGTCGTACAGTTTTATTATCTTTTCCAGGTCCGCAAGCACCTTATCCTCGTCCGGCAGGTACTTCCACTCCACCGGGTCGAACACATTGAGATGCACGATCTCCGCAGCGGGAACCACCGGGTCCACGCCCGCAGGGTTGTGAACTATCTTGCTGTCCGTCAGCGCGAAGTCTATCTGCCCGCCGTAGTTCGCGTAGGTGGGGTCCAGAAGCACCACATCCTCGCCGGGGTTAGCGAGGGAGACAAAGAGGTCATGGGTCAGCTGCGTGGAGCTCTGGCCGATGATTATGTTCTCCGGGCCGATCTCCTTCACCCCGAATATCTTCTCCTCGAACAGGGCTATCTGCTCCCTGAGCCCGAGGTCGCCGGGTGTGGGGCTGTACGCGCCGCTGGCGTGGAATCTGACAGGGTCCTTTGCGATCTCAATGTACTTCTCCCTCATGAGCTCCGGGGCCTCGTGGTTCACCCAGCCTCCGCCGAAAGATATGACATCGTCCGGGTTCAGCCCCATCTCTATTATGTTCTTCCTCTCCGCCATCTTCATTATCTGCCTTATGGGGGAGGGCTTCTTTATCTGCTCCTCTATTATGTTCGATAGCCTGATATCTGCCATTTTATCGCCTCTTTTACTTCTCTATTAGAATTACCATTCCGTCCATGCTTATGCTGTCCACATCCATGCCGTGGGAGACAAGGGTCTTTCGGAACTCCACATGCTCCTCGGTTATCTCCCCGCTCTCTCCGTCAGCGAACCTGATCGTTATGCTTCCTTCATTCAGGGCATCCCACAATTCCTGCGGGTCGCTCTCCTCTATGAACTTCACAACATCTCTGGCGTGCTGCCTGAACTCCGGCCCTATCTTCGAGTGCACCGGCTTCGCGCCGCTCACCTTCTCCTCAATGTCCGCGCGCTTTTCGAGGATTATTCTGGCGGCCTTTACCGTGGCCGCAATGTCCCTTTCGCTCCCCAGAAGGTACTCGGTCTTCTCGCCGATTATCTCCACGGTCTTGAGTTGCGCACCCAGCGCCATCTTCTGCGAGGCCTTCCACGAGCGAATCTCCGATATGACATCCTTCACCAGCTCGCCCACCTGTTCTGCGTCCGGGTCCGGTTCTCCCGCCTCCGGCCACTTGGATACATGGACGCTCTTAACCCCCTCCATCTCTGCGTAATGCTCCTGATAGACCGCTTCCGCGAGGTGGGGCATGAAGGGTGCCAGAAGTTTCGTCATCCCGAGACCGATGGTGTAGAGGGTGTATTCCAGTGCCGGGTCGTCCCCTGCGTATATCCTGTGCTTCGCCATCTCCAGATAGTGGTCGGCAACCCTGTGCCACGCGAAGAACTCCAGGTCCTTCATGGCCCTGTCGAACTGGTAGTTGTCCATGGATTCGGTCATCTTCTTCACGAGCCTGTTGAAGAGCGAGAGTATCCAGCGGTCGGCGGGTCGAAGGTTCTCCGGCATCTCCCGTCTCTCCTTTATGCCGCTGCTCATGAGGTTCTGCATGTTCCAGAACTTCTGCATGAATCGGGTGGCGTGCTTCACCTCTTCCAGTCTGAAGGCGTGGTCCGTACCGAGGGAGCAGGTGGACGCGTAGTATCTCATGGCGTCCCCGCCGTACTCGTCCAGAATCGGGATGGGGTCGATGACATTGTTGGCGGAGGCGTGCATCGGCGTGCCGTCGGGCGCCATTATGAAGCCGTGAATCATGATGTTCTCCCACGGTTTCTCTCCCGTGAGAAGATACTCTCTGAGGATGGTGTAGAACGCCCATGTCCTTATGATATCGTGCCCCTGAGGCCTCAGGGTCATGGGGTACAGTTTTTTGAACCTCTCCTCGTCCCGGAGGTAGAAGGTGTTGTACAGCGGCGAAATGGACGAATCCATCCATGTGTCGAAGACATCCGCACAACCTTCCAGTTCCCCTCCGCACTCCGGGCATTTCTCCACGGGAGGCTTGTCCAGCGTGGGGTCCACATAGCAGTCCTCCTCTCTGGCGGGGACGATGTGGCCGCACTCCTTACAGTGCCAGACAGGTATGGGGGTGGCGAAGTACCTCTGCCTCGATATGACCCAGTCCCAGCCCAGGGAATCTGTCCACTCGTTGAGCCTGACCCTCATGAATTCCGGGAACCAGTTGATCTCCTCCCCTATCCTCTTTATGTCCTCCTTGAACTCCGTGGTCTTCAGGAACCACTGGGGGACCTGCAGGAACTCGATGGGGGTCTTGCAGCGCCAGCAGAGGCCGACATTCTGCTCGTTGTCCTCCTGCTTTATCAGGAGCCCCTCTTTTTCCAGATCCTCGATTATCGCCGCTCTGGCCTCAGTTATGCTCATGCCCGCGTACTTTCCCGCGTTCTCCAGCATCTTCCCTTCCTGATCTATGACCATCTCGATGGGGAGGTTGTACTTGTGCACCCATTCCAGGTCGTCCTTGTCCCCGATGGTGCATATCATGACGATTCCGGTGCCGTACTCCGGGTCGACCCCCTCGTCCGCTATGACCTTCACCCTCTTCTCGAAGATGGGGGTTATGAGCGTCTTTCCGATGAGGTGTTTGTTCTTCTCGTCCTCAGGGTGTACCGCAACGATCTGGCAGGCAGGGAGCAGCTCCGGCCTCGTGGTGGCTATGGTGGCGAACTCCTCCTCTCCTTCTATGAGAAACCGCACATAGTTCAGCTTCGTCATGTTGTGGGCGTACTCCACCTCCGCATCGGCCAGCGCGGTCATGCAGCGGGGACACCAGTTTATGGGGAACTCGCCCTTGTAAACGAGCCCTTTCTCCAGCATTTTAAGGAATGTTATCTGGGTGATTCGCCGGTAATATTCGGCATCGGTCTGGTAGTAGATGGACGGATCCATGCTCTCTCCCAGAATCTCGAACTGATGTATCATGTCGCCGATCTGGCGGTTTGCGAACTCCCGGCACATCTCTATGAACTCGTGCCTTTCAACATCCAGCTTGGTGATGCCCTTCTCCTTCTCGACCTTGACCTCTATGGGTGTGCCGTTGACATCGAAACAGAGCGGGAAAAAGACATTGTACCCCCTCATCCTGTGGTATCTGGCCGCAAAGTCTATGAGCGTGTAGCCGGTGGCGTGGCCGAGATGGAGGGCCCCGGAGGCATACCGCGGGGGGTTGTCTATGCTGTAAACCGGCCTGTCGGAGTCGAAGTCGAACTTATAGAGCTCCCACTCCTTCCACTTCTGCTGCCAGCGTGCTTCCTGCTCCTTGATGTCGTACTCGCTCATACCGGCGGGAAAGATAATGGGGGATAAAAGAGTTTTTGTTA
>CAZKII010000113.1:0-3946 GCA_964552865.1 uncultured Thermoplasmata archaeon
CTAGCGTTGCGCTCAGATACTACATACAGGGAGCTGAAGGAGTAGGCGCAGAAACCTTTATTAATCGCACCCATATCTCCTCACCATGTACGACAGCGACAACAGGCTCTTCTGGATAGTCATAAGCCTTGTGATACCGCTCCTGCTGCTCATCGGAAACCTCAAGACGAGCAATAACATACTGTGGACCATCCTTCTCTTCACATGGATGGGGACCGGCACCTCGATGTTCTATCTCTACTACGCCGAGGACAGCTGAACAAAACATTTATTAGGGCTCTTTTCATCCTTCCTCCATGGGAGTCAAACTGGGAGACATAGTTCCGCGAAAGCCTGCGGATATCTCGGATTTCAGCGGGTGGGTCGTTGCCGTGGACACCTTTAACACTCTTTATCAGTTCCTGTCCACCATACGCCAGCCGGACGGGACACCTCTCATGGACGACAGAGGGAGGATAACATCGCATCTCAGCGGTCTCCTCTACCGCACGACCAGTCTTATCGAGTCAGGCATAAAACCGGTCTTCATATTCGACGGAGAGGCTCCGGAGGAGAAAGAGGGGACCATCGAGAGCAGGAAGCACATACGGGAGGTTGCAGCCAAGGAATGGCAGGAGGCCATCGACGAGGGGGACATCGAGAAAGCCGCGAGAAAGGCCAGACAGTCCTCGAAGCTCACCGCAGAGATCATAGATGAATCGAAGGAACTCCTGAGGCTCATGGGCGTCCCTGTGGTGCAGGCACCCTCCGAGGGGGAGGCCCAGGCGGCGTACATGGCAGAGAGGGGGGATGTCAGAGCCGCCGTTTCCCAGGATTTCGATTCCCTGCTGTTCGGCACCCCTATCCTCATAAGAAACCTCACGGTGAGCGGGCGCAGAAAGGTGGCCAGACGGGACATCTACATCACCGTCACACCGGAGATAATAGAGCTGGAGGCCGCCCTATCCGCCAACGGAATAACCAGAGAGCAGCTGATCGACATAGCGATTCTGGTGGGTACCGATTTCAACAGAGGTATAAAGGGAATAGGGCCTAAGAAGGGGCTGAAACTGATCAAAAAACACGGGAGTCTGGAAGGAGTGATGGAGGAGAAGGGGCTGGAGATACCGAACTATCGGCGCCTCAGGGAGATATTCCTCAGTCCGACCGTTACCGACAGCTACGAAATAAACTGGAACAAGGCGGATGGGGAGGGGATCAAAGAGCTTCTGTGCAGAGAACACGACTTCTCCGAAAAAAGGGTAGAATCCGCAATAAAAAGACTGGACAAACACTTTCAGGCCACGAAACAGAGAAGCCTTGACAGCTGGTTCTAACTCACAGAACGGAGAAGCCGAGAAGTAGCATGATCGGTACTATGGAGAGCACACAGACGGCAAGAACGCAGAAGAGGGCGTTTTTTATGCCTGAATAACCGTCGGATGCAGGATCGGGTATCCTGTCGTGTCGATAACCTCTGGAGACCATGCTTTCGTACACCCTCTCCCCTTCCTCGTAAGAGGAGATGAAAAGGAGCGCCACGCCGTAGGCGAGATTTCTCAGAACCCAGCCCGCACCAGCAGGATTTCTCCGCTTCACGAAGAGTCGGGATGCCTGTGCCTCTCTTATCCTTTCCCTCCTGCCGTTGAGAACGGAGAGATAGCGCAGAGTCATGAGCAGAGTGGCCACGAGCACACCGGGCACCCGGATATACCGCAGTGCGGTCCCAATCTCCGTTTCGGTGGTGGTGGCGGTGAATATGGTCAGAGCGGCAACCGCCACAAAGACCCGAAGCAGCAGGACCAGAGCGAAAATGCTCCCTTCAAGGGTGCCGGTAATCCCATGGAAGGAGAAGATGACGGTATCGCCCCGGATAAACGGCTGCCACAGGGCCATAATCCCGGCGAACGGGAGGACAACGGAAAGCCGGAGCCCCAGCTCGGCGGGCCTGACGCCGCACAGAAGAGCGAGCAGCACGAGGAGGAACAGAAGCACGGCGAGAACAAGGACCGAATTCAGCAGCACTGCCACCACGATCACGGCAAGCGAGAAGATCAGTTTGGCCCGGGGGTCCACAGCGGCGCTTTTACCCTTCATGTCCATCATCTTCCTGCAGCGGCTTACGGGCCTTTCCCAGAAGACGAGCGATCGCTTTGACCCCCTCTTCCTCCGTCACGGGAGGGGCCTCCGGACAGAAGGGCAGCAGAAGAGAGGTTACCACGGTGGGTTCGAGTCCCGCGCGCCTCAAAAGCTCCGTATCGGTTAGAAGAACCTCAGTCTTCCCCTCCGCGACACATCGGCCGGAGTTGAGGATTATCGTCCGGTTCGACAGCGCGGCCGCTCTCTCGGTAAGATGGGTGGAGAAGATGACGGTCATGCCATTCTCCCTGTTGAGCTTTCTGATTATCCCCATGAGGTCCTTCATTCCCGCATAATCAAGGCCGGCGAGCGGTTCGTCCATCACGAGTATCTCGGGCTCCATCACGAGAACACCGGCAAGAGCCACTTTTTTCTTCTGCCCGTAACTGAGATGAGCGGGGTGCCTGTCGGCAAGGGATTCTATGCCAAGGGACTTCAACGAGGCGCAGGCGAGGGACTCCGCCTCAGTCCTCGAATACCCCATGTTAATCGGCCCGAACATAACATCCTCCAGAACCGTGGGCGAAAACACCTGATCCTCCGGGTTCTGGAAGAGAAATCCCACCTTTTTTCTTATCTCCGCGGCAGCCTTCCTGCTGACCTCGATTCCTGCTGCGATCACTGTGCCGGATGTCGGAAGGAGGAGGGCGTTAAGGTGTTTGAGGAGCGTGGTCTTCCCCGCTCCGTTGGGCCCCATCACGGCAACCGCATCCCCTTTTTCGACGGAGAAGGTGACCTCTCTCAGGCCGGGAGTGCCGTCGTGATAGGTGTAGCTCAACCCTCTGACTTCAATGGCCCTCATCCTTCTGCCTCTTCGCCGAAATAAAGCGGCCTGTTCCTATGGTGAGGAGCAGCACCAGAACGGTTCCCAGCGCGATGGCCAGCGCTCCGGACAGAGGGCCGTCTCCCAGAGCCGGAACCACATAGTCCGGCATCGGTGACTCGAGGGCGGGCTGCTCTTTATCCTCGGCCGACGGGAATGAAGAGGCGGTGCTCTCGAGCCCATCCGGGTTGCTGGATGCGAGAACGGGGGCGAGAATCGCAATGGCCAGCGCAATGGCGATACCGACCTTCATCGTCCTGTCGAAATTCATGATGGAATCACCTCCGGGCGTGGATTGAAGATATCCGACCGATATTTCTGCAGGGTTACCACCACCACAGCGCTGATGGTCCCCTCCGCCACTATGCCGATTACCGCATGGTAGAGTCCCATGAAGAAGAGGCCCTGAGCAAGAGGAAAGGTTCCCGCAAGCCACATCTCAACCGCGCACACCAGTGCCGCTATGAATATTCCCAGCCATGCCCCTATGAAGACACGAGCCGCAACGGCTTTCTCGTCGGTCCCTATCCTTCTGAGCCCTACATAGGCATAATAGCCGATAAACGAAGAGATTATGCCCATATTGAGTATGTTGGCTCCCAGCGTGGTCACTCCGCCGTCCCCGAACATAACGGCCTGTATTATCAGGACAACGGTTATCAGGAACACGCCTGCGAATGGGCTTCCCAGAATGATGGCAGCCATGGCCGCACCGACCATGTGGCCGGATGTTCCCCACATTATCGGAACATTCATCGCCTGAATCGCAAAGATTCCAGCGGCCAGTACACCCATAAGCGGTATTTTCTTCTCGTCCATCTCTCTGTTTGCCCACCGTATGCTCTGATAGACAAACGGAGCGGCAATGGCAAAGTAGATAATACATTGCCAGAGCGGTATGAATCCGTCGGGTATGTGCATCTTGTTACCTCCTTGTTACTTTTTCAGAGTTCGTGCTACGCCATCGGTGACTCCTATATTAATCTTTGCTCCGGTTTTTCTGAA
>CAZKII010000114.1:0-3944 GCA_964552865.1 uncultured Thermoplasmata archaeon
GCGTGAGGCTTCAAGGAACAATGCTGAAAGGAGCAGGTATTTGGCAGGTCTACCCCTTAATATAACTTTCCCGACTTCTCCAATCAACACCTATTTATAACCCCTCGCCGTTTATCATTTGAGGCTGGTAATCGTGCAGAAGATAAAAAGCGGCATATACGGGCTCAACGGCATCCTCGACGGCGGCCTGAACAGGAACTCCACCACCGTGGTCATCGGCGGCTCCGGCGCGGGGAAAACGACAATGGCCACCCAGTTCATACGAAGAGGTCTGGAGAACGGGCAGGAGGCCATATTCATCAGCCTTGACGAGAACAAGGAGCAGATCATCAAGGAAGCGGTGGAGATGGGCTGGGGCGAGATCCTGAACTATCTGGAAGATGAGAAACTCGTCTTCATAGATGCATCTGGCCGCGAGTTCTCCAACTTCATAAAGAGCGAACTTCCCGCCTTCGTGAAGGAATGGAAGGGAGCGAACAGCAGGATTGTCATCGACCCTCTGACACCGGTAATGTGGTCCACGAAGGACGCCTACGAGCAGAGGGAACTCATCGGGTTCATGTTCAAGCAGACCAGAAAGGTGGGCACCGTTCTATGCACTCTGGAGGAGCACGGAACCGCCGGCGACCTGTCCGGCCCGGAAACCATAATCCCCATGTATCTGGCCGATACCGTGCTTCATCTCAGGTACAGCGTCATGAACGAGGAATCCCGGAGATTCATAAAGGTGATTAAGGCCAGAAGTACCAGACACAGCCAGAGGGAGCACCCGTACAGCATAATAAAGGGCCTCGGCATGGTCATAGAGAACAGCGACGAAGGGATGAGAACGGGAAAGAAGGCCACAAGAGCGTTCCGCGCGCTTCTGAAGGAGAACAGGAGCAGGATACCGGTTCACGCCTACCAGAGGATACTGAAGGCCACGGAGGAGATGAGCGACGAGGACTTTCAGGCCATCAGCCCTGCGGAGCTCGTAACGGAGATAGTAAAGGAGTATGCGGATGACCAGAAAAAGAGGACTGGGTAAGGCGTTCGAGAGCGCACTGCAGAAGAAGGAGGAGAGGAGGCCGGGAAAAAGGGCACGCAGCATACTCTCCAACCCCACCAGACAGCAGATCTACGAGTACCTGACCCTGCACCCCTGCGCATATCTCAGCCTCATCTCGAAGGATATGCTCACCTCCATACACACCCTCGAATGGCACCTGAAAAAGCTGCAGGAAGGCGGATATGTCCGTGAGGACAGGATCGGGGGCTACCGCATCTATTTCCCTGTCAATCTGGTGGAGAGCGAGGATATACACCCGCTTCATCTCCTGAACAGAGAGAACCACCGCCTGATCTTCTCGTGCATCATGTATCACCCGGGAATGAGCATGAAGGACTGCGCATCCACCTGCGATATTTCGGTGAGTTCGGCGGTGACGGCCATAAGCGACCTGAAGGCGGACAACCTGATAACCTCGGTGGAGGACGGAAGGTTCCGAAGGTTTTTCCCCTCGGACCGGATTCAGGGGCTCATAGAGCGGAGCGACGCGCGGGAGGAAGCGTTTTTGAAATGGCTTCTGGAAAAGATGGCAGCCGAGGGTCTGGAACCGGAAACGGTGAAGAAAGAGACCCCCATCGCCATAATATCGGTGAAATACAGGGGGGCCGCAGGGAGTCTTACCGTGGGTCTGAACCCGTGGAGGACTGTTCTGAAAAGTTTGTCATAATCCCGTACTAGTTTTTTCCATACCGTCTCCAGTCTCTGCTACAAAGCATATATACTGATAAGGCGGCTCGAAGAATCGTGTCAGAGAAAGAGGAGGCCATCGAAGAGTTTCTCAAGATCCCCGGCATAAACAGACATCGTGCCGAACTGCTCCTCAGCTCTGGCTATGGATCCCTTGAAGACCTGAAGAAAGCCGACCCTCAGGACCTCATGGACATTCCGGGAATAGGCGAAAGGACCGTTGAAAAAATCAGGGACTATCTTGAACAGACGGACGGCCACTGGTACACCGGAGACCATGCGGAGGTAGGTGTTTGCCCGGTCTGCGGCTCCATGATTCCCGCGGGAGAGGGAGTATGTCCCACCTGCGGCGTGAAGATAGACGCCCTTGAAATAGACGAGGACTTCGAGAACGAGCTGGACGAGCTCATATCCGATTCCATCATGGGCGAAGAGGGGGAGAAAAGGGAAGGAGAGCACGACGGTTATTGGTATAAAGAGAGGAAGAACGGCCTCCTCATCTGCCCGGTTTGCGGTTCGTTCGTGGACGAAGATGCGGAATCCTGTGCGAACTGCGGGGCCGTGTTCGAGAAAGGGGAAGAAGAGGTGCCAGAAGGCACGGGGGAAGCGATCGATTACTGGTACAGAGACCGCCCCTCTCTCTTCGTCTGCCCCCTGTGCGGCTCGTTCGTGAACGAGGACGCGGACTCATGCCCCTCATGCGGCGCTGTATTCGAAGGGGAGAAGGAACTGGAACCTGTGCCCGCCCCGGAGATCCCGGACGAAAGGGAGCACCTGTTTATCTGCCCCAACTGCGGAGCGTTCGTGGACGCCGGAGCCGACAACTGCCCCAACTGCGGAGTGGTCTTCGAAGGTGAAGAAGAGGTGGAGGCCGAGGCGACACCTGAAGCGGAACCTGAAATAGAGGAACTCTATGTCTGCCCCGAATGCGGGAACATATCCGTTTCCGGGGGAGAATGCCCCGTGTGCGGCGCCGGACTCGTGCCCGCCTCGTCACTTAGCGTGGAGGAAAGGGATGTGCTGGAAAGTCCGGAGGGCTTTTCCATCTGTCCTGTCTGCGGAGCCTTCGTCTCCAACGATGCGGATTCCTGCCATAACTGCGGGGCCGTCTTCGAAGGCGAGGGAGTGGATATAGAGGACTACGAACCGGAATCTCCGGCCAGCCGGGGAAATGAGTTATATGACGATATGGAAGAGAGCGGCGATGCGACAGCCGCCGAGGAGGAAAGCGAGCCGATTCCCGAACCAGTGAGTGAGATCAGGGATGCCCTGGGAAAAGGCGGCGAAGGTAAGAGCATAACCAGAGACATAATGAAAAGATGGTCCAGAGTCTCCGAGAGCAGGGATGAAGAGCCGATCCTCGAGGCCCTGAAAAAGGACAGCGAGCTGGAGGAAAGGGATGTGGCCGCTGCGGACCTGCGCGAGTCCATCCGCTATTATGACGACATTCTCAGCAAGAACCCGGAACTGGCCGCGGCGTGGGAGGCGAAAGGGGAACTTCTGGCAAAGGCGGGCTACTATCCCGAAGCCATAGAGGCCTTCGAGAGAGCGGCGGAGCTGAGGCCGGAGATGGAGGACGCCTACAAGAAAACAATCCTCGAAATACTGAGCAGGAACAACGGAAACGGCTCTCTGAAAATAGAGGAGGAGACGGAGACGGAATCCATTGAAACAGCGCTGGAAAGGTTCATCCAGCTTCTGGAGATAGAGCCTGAGAACGCGAAACTCTGGCAGATCACCGGCGAACTCCTTGAAAAACTCGGCAGGTCGGAACAGGCTCTCAAAGCCTTCGACAGAGCCATCGAGCTCTCGTCGCAGAAGATAGGCGAGGAAAGCAGCAGAAAGAACATACCCCCCTCCTCGGCATCAAAAACGGACGCAAGAGCGAGCAGGACAAACGGCCTCGTGAACGGAAACGGACATACCAACGGAGCAAGGGGCAGAACCAACGGAATCATCAACGGAAACGGAATGGTGAACGGGAGGGGGAGGACAAACGGCTTCACGAATGGCAAGGGCAGAACGAACGGCATGGTGAACGGCAGAGGCAGGACCAACGGGATAATGGGGCGCGTCAACGGCCTGATCAACGGAAACGGAAGAACGAACGGCCTCGTCAACGGCGTGGGCCTCGTGAACGGAAAGGGACTCATCAACGGCAACGGTCTCCTCGACTCCCGCGGTAATCTTCTCCGCCGCCCCCAGTACG
>CAZKII010000115.1:0-3863 GCA_964552865.1 uncultured Thermoplasmata archaeon
CTCGCCTACTCCCTGCGCTGGCGGGACAGCGATAACCTGAGGGCCATCGAGATATGGAAGGAAGCCGCGGAGCTTGCGAAGCAGGCGGGAACCCCCGAGGTGGAGGGGAACATGTACCACGGCATCGCAAACGCCTACTGGCAGATGAGGGACGGCGATAGGGCCAGAGAGTACTACCGCATGGCCCTGAGCATCTTCGAGAACATCGGCCTCATGGAGGGGATAGCCATGGAGGTGAAGGGGATCGGCGACACATACCTCACCGAGGAGGAGTACGACACCGCCATGGACTACTTCGTAAGGGCGGAGGAACTCTACAGGATGCTGGGGGACGACAGGAACAGGGCGGTGGTGCGCATGCACATGGGGCTCTGCCAGATGAACCTCGGTGACTTCAGACTCGCGCTGGATAGTTTCATGGAGGCGAAGGCCCTTTCGAAGATATACGAGAAGGGGAGCGACAGCGTGGAAACCGCGGTGCTGCTGAACCTCGCGGACCTCTATCACCGGATGAAGATGTACGATATGGAGGAAAAGACCGCAAGGGAGGCGCTGCTGGAGATAGAGCGGCCAGAAAGGGTGCGGGAGAAGGATGTGGACCTCGGAATGGCGAACCTCTATCTCGGCAGGGTGGAGATGGCCAGAGGCAACACCGAGGAGGCGGAGAGATACATCCGCGATGCGATAGAGGGACTGAAGAAGGACCCCTACTACCTCTACATGCTGGCCGAGGCTTATTCAAGGCTTCATGCCCTGACCGGAAAGGAGACCTACCTGCTCGCGGCAATGAAGCACCTCAGGGACTCCGGCTCCAGCAGTACGCTTAAATTCCTGAAAGACGAGGGGTTGATTCCGCAGGATGTGGTGATGTAGGTGATGCCGTGTACGATATAGCTGTGATCGGTGCTGGCCCTGTCGGTTCGTATATCGCCGGGGAACTTGCATCCTTTGGGTTCCGTGTGGCGCTTCTGGAGGAGCACGAGGAGGTGGGGAAGCCGGTCCAGTGCGCGGGATTAATAACCCCCAGGGTCTTCGACATCACCGGAAGGCGCATTGCGGTTCTCAACAGCATAAGCGGGGCGAGGGTTCACGCGCCTGACGGCAGAACGATAGAGCTGGACGGCGGAAGGGAGATGGCGGTGGCGATAGACCGCTCCCTCTTCGACCGAACGCTGGCCGAGGATGCCATACGGAAGGGGGCGGACCTCCTTCTCGGCACGGCCGTGCGGGATTTCAGCGATGGAGGGGATGCCATAACCGTTCGCGCCAGAAAGGCTGCGGAAGCAACGGAGATAAGGAGCAGGATGGTCGTGGGTGCGGACGGCATACAGTCCGTTACCGCTAGAAACTTCGGCATGGAGACGAGCAGAAGGATATTCTCTGCCTTCGAAATAGAAACACATGAGGTATCCACCCCTGAGAACCGCGTGGACATATTCACCGGCAGCTCAGTGGCGCCTCAGTTCTTCGCATGGATCGTTCCCACGGGGGACGGAGGAGGGAGAGTGGGCCTTGCCGCTCCGGGGAACGCCTATCGACACTTCAGGGAGCTGGAAGGCCACGATGAGTGGGGGAAATACTTCCGCCGAAGCGGAGCGTATCATTACATCGCAGGTGGAATACCCATAGGCCCTCCCGCGGCCCGCTCGTACTCGAACCGGGCCATTATTGTGGGGGACGCCGCCGGGCATGTGAAGGCCACCAGCGGAGGGGGGATATACATGGGCCTCAGGGCCGCCACCCATGCGGTCACGGCGGTCAGGGATGCCCTGGAACGCGGAGCTCCCCTGAAGAGATACGAGGACGGGTGGAGAAGCGACATCGGGAAGGAGCTGGAAAGGGCCTACCGCATACACAGGATATACGCCAGCCTCTCTGATGAGGACCTCAACAGAATATTCGAACTTCTGGACAGCGATAAGGTGCTGGGAGTGATCGAGAAAAACGGCGACATTGACTATCCGTCCAGACTGGTGATGCCGCTTCTGAAAGCGGAGCCGAGGTTCATGAGGTTCGGCGGAAAGCTGCTGAAGGGGCTCTGATTACTCCCCTATGCTCTCCCTGTACTTCCCGGAGTCCATGAGGGATTCCAGCTCGGAAGGGTCGGTCATCTCTATTTTCATTATCCACCCATCTCCGTAGGGGTCGCTGTTTATGAGCTCGGGAGTATCCTCGAGAGCTGGGTTCACCTCAACTACCTTGCCGCTGACAGGTGCGTATATGTCGGAGACGCTCTTCACAGATTCCAGAGAGCCTATGGCATCCCCTTTCTTGAGCTCGGTTCCCGGCTCCACGAGTTCCGCATACACCACATCCCCCAGTTCGCTCTGGGCATAGTCCGATATACCCACTGTGGCGATGTTTCCCTCGGCCCTGCACCACTCGTGGCTCTCCGCATACTTCAGATCAGATGGAATGTCAGACATGATTTCACCGGCATGGAGGAGGGGGGGAAGATATTAAAGCTTTGTGAGGCCGACACCCTCATGCCAATGCCTTTAAGTACCCCTGCATATTTCCGAAACTATGTCCGAAGACAGGAAGCCAACGGTGGAAATAGTCCAGACCCACGGCATGACTATGATAGGCCGGGGCGAGAGCAATCACTGGGTCGTCATGGACGGCCCCGAAAAATTCAGAGGGCACGACGGGGGCACCAGACCGATGGAGCTCCTGCTCATCTCCCTCGGAGGATGCACCGGAATGGATGTCATATCGCTCATGGACAAGATGCGCGTCCCCTACCGCCGGTTGAAGGTGGAAATAAGCACGGAGAGGGCGGAGGAACACCCGAAGTACTACACGAAGATACACATACACTACATCATCTACGGGAAGGACCTTCCTCTGGACAAGGTGGAAAAGGCGATAAACCTCTCGCAGGAGAAGTACTGCTCCGTCAGTTACATGCTTGGTAAGGCGGCGGAACTGAGCCACGATTACGAGATTCGCGACGAAGAGGAGTGATCCCATGGTCCCGAGAGATGTGCAGACCGAGCCCCCGAAGAACCACTTCAAACTGACCAGAGTGGGGGTTACCGGCGTTAAGAAGCCCATAATCATAAAGCGCGAGGAGAGGGAGATATACCTCTCGGCAACCCTCGATGTCTTCGTGGACCTTCCGGCCGACCAGAAGGGCTCCCACATGTCCAGGAATGTGGAGGTCATAAACGGGATTATAGAGGAAGGGGTCAGGGGGACGGCGCACAGCCTCGAGGAGATGAGCGAGAAGATTGC
Source organism: uncultured Thermoplasmata archaeon (assembly GCA_964552865.1). Lineage (GTDB taxonomy): Archaea > Thermoplasmatota > Thermoplasmata > JAJSAE01 > JAJSAE01 > JAJSAE01. The sequence goes on from CAZKII010000115.1 coordinate 3,238, forward strand.
AAAACTCCTGCTGGAAAAGCATGAATACGCCACATTCTCAGAGGTGAGGATACGGGCCGACTACTTTCTGGAGCGGTATGTGAGCGACCCCGCGAGGAAGGGGATGGAGCACTACCTCCTCATCGCCGAGGCCAGAGCGGACAAGGTGCGGAACACATTCAGAAAACTGGTGGGCGTGGAGGTCGTCGGCATGACCGCATGTCCGTGCGCCATGGAGACGGTGAGGCAGATGCTGGCGGAGCAGTATCCCAAGTATGCGGACTGCATAGAGAACCTGCCGGTGATCACCCATAACCAGAGGAACAGAAGCACCCTTCTCATAGAGGTTCCGGAGGGGTACGACATAGAGGCCAACGACCTCATCGAGCTGGTGGAGGCATCGCTGAGCAGCCCCACATTCGAGATCCTGAAGAGAGTGGACGAGGGCAAGGTGGTGGTGGAGGCACATCAGAACCCGAAGTTCGTGGAGGATGTGGTCAGGGACATTCTCCATAAGGTCCTGGAAAACTACTCCCACCTGCCGGACGATGTGATAATCACCGCCAGAAGCGAGAGCGAGGAATCGATACACAAGCACAACGCCTTCGCAGAGAGGGTGACCACGATGAGGGAGCTGAAGGAGTAGG
>CAZKII010000116.1:0-3717 GCA_964552865.1 uncultured Thermoplasmata archaeon
CCTCTACCACCCCATATCCCCTCCCTCTATTTAATGCTTTTTTCTTTTCAAAAACCGAAAATAAGATTATGTTCTTAACGGCCCCGATCCGTTTGCATTCGTTCAACGCTTTACGATAATCCCCCGATTATCCTCCTCTCTACCTCTCCAGCATCCCAGTGCATCACTCCCTGCTCATCCATCCTTTCAATGCACTTCTTCGTGAAGCCCGATTTGGAAACGACGAGGAACCTCTCCTTCCTCTCCCCGTTGTGCCAGTTGACCAGTTCCTTCTTCTCCATCAGCTCTTCAACCACATCCCAGCCGACCGGCCGATTCCTCCACTTCACCTCTCCGAAGAGTATCTCCTTTCTCTTCTCGTTCAGGGCCACGATATCTATCTCTTCCCCTTTCCGGTTCCACCATGAGCCAACTTTCTGGTAGCCCATGCCTGCATATCTTCTCACGACCTCCTCGGCCACCCTGCCGGCATTGGACTCCATGTCCCTCTTTACGATCTGCAGAACATCCTCTACCCTCTCCACCTCCAGCTCGCTTCGGTAGGGGAAGACATACCTGAACCAGAACCTGAAATAGGGGTCCACGATCCTGTACCTCCCCCTTCTGGACTTTTTGCTGTCCTCGGTCACGGGTGTTTCCTTTTTTATAAGGTCCATCTCCTTTTCCAGCACGGAGAGATAGAAGGACACCTTGTTCCTCTCCATAGCTAGCATATCCCCTATCTCTCCCACGGCCTGCTTTCCGGCGGAGATATACCTGAGGACTGCAAGATATGTGGAGGGATCCCTCGTTTCCGACCTTATGAGGTATTCCGGCTCTGAATAGAGAGGAGCGCCCTTTCTCAGAATGAGCCGTTCCGCATTCCACAGAGCCGTTCGATTCCACTGTATCCGACCGATGTATGCAGGCGTGCCCCCGAACACCGAGTATAACTCCATCCCCGCGGCCACATCCCCCGCGAGGGAGAAGACGATCTCCGGGGAGAAGGGACCAAGCTTCATATCCAGTGTTCTCCTGCCGAAGAGCGGCGCGTTGCCGGAGAGGGCCAGTGAGTGTATCATCCCAATGGATGAACCTGTGAGCACGAGCTTCAAGCTATCCGATGAGTCCCATACATCCTGCATGATGGAGATGGCACCCTCCACCTTCTCCAGCCTCTGGAACTCGTCAATGACGACTATTTTTCCCAGAGAGACCAGATACTCCATGAACTCCCTGAAGGACGGGAAGGCGGACTTCAGAAGCGGATTTTTCGTCTGGCGGTAGAGGGTCTCCGCGAGATACCTGAGCATGGCCCCTTCCGACTGAATGGGAACATACAGATAAAGCGCATCATCCCTGTCCTCTATGAATCTCTTCACCAGCGCCGTCTTTCCGATTCTCCTGCGCCCGTAGAGTATGACCATGGCCTTCTTATCCCGCACGGCCTCCTCGAGCACCTTCAGCTCTTTCTCTCTATCTACAAATTTCATCGAGTTGTAAATAGTCTATTTGTATTTGAACTTTTCTGTTGCAGACAAAGTTAAAGTCGATTGCAGATCTTCAAGGTTCCAGCGCATCACCCCCTCCTCATCCATCCTCTCGATGCACTTCTTCGTGAACCCCGATTTGGAAACAACGAGGAACCTCTCCTTTCTCTCCTCGTTGTGCCAGTTGACCGGCTCCCTTCCCCAGTCGCAGAACTTACTCACAGGGACACCATCGATATCTTGTATGCCTGACAGACATTGTGTTTGACAAACATACAAAGGTTTCATATTTAGGAGGTAGGGGAAAGATGGAACATCCTGCTCAGGTATAACACTTCAGAGGTATGATCTTCCAGTGCCTCTGTTCCATTATGTGCAACCTTTATATGCCACCAGCGCAATACCGCTCCGTGGGGCAAAAGCATGATACGGATGGGGCAGGCCTTCCCGATATCACCGGCGTGATGGTTTCCTACTATTTCATATGCCGCACCAAACTCTGGCTTTTTGCGCACAACATAACTCTCGAAAGGGATTACGATGCGGTGCGTCAGGGGAAGGAGATTCACGAGAACAGTTACAGAAGAGAGAAGAGAGAGATAGAACTACCGGGCATGAAGCTGGACTTCGTTAGAAAGGGGAACGCTCTGGAGATTCACGAGGTCAAGAAGTCGAAGAAGATGACGGATGCGGACAGGTACCAGCTCCTCTACTATCTATATCGGCTCCATGAGATGGGGATCGAGGCCACAGGCATTCTCAACTACCCGCTTCTGAAGGATACGCTGGAGGTTATACCCGATGAGAAGGATTTCGCCCGAATGCAGGAGATAGAGGAGGAGATCCGGCGGATAATAGCCGGCCCCTACATCGAACCGAAGTACCGGAAGATCTGCAGAAAATGCGCTTATTTCGAGTTCTGCTTCGGAGGTGACGAGGATGAAGGATAACTACTATCTGACAAAGAACGGAAGGCTGGAACGGCACGAGAACACGGTGTATTACATAGCGGAGGAGGTCGGAAAGGTGCCGATCCCCGTGGAGAGGATATACTCCATCTACGCCTACGGAAGGGTGTCCTTCACATCGGGCGTCGTGTCCCACCTGGCAAAACACGGGGTCCCAATACACTTCTTCAACTACTACGGATTCTACGAGGGGTCCTTCTACCCCAGAGAAAAACTGGTGTCGGGTCACGCCCTCGTGAAGCAGGCGGAGCACTATCTCGATAAGGGCAAGCGCCAGCGACTGGCCTCCAAATTCGTCAGGGGTGCGGCACTGAACATCCGGAAAAACCTCTCCTACTACGAGAGGAACGGAAAGGATGTGGGGGGCGTGGCCTCAGAAATAGAGACCCTCATACCAGAGATAGATACCGTCAAAGGGATTCCGGAGTTGATGCAGATAGAGGGGAGGATACGGGAGAGGTATTACAGCGCATGGGACGAGATACTCCCTGCTGATTTCAGGTTCGAGAAGAGGAGCAGGCGACCGCCCGAAAACGCAATAAACGCCCTCATAAGCTTCGGGAACTCCCTCATATACACCGCAATGCTCTCCGAGATATACAACACCCAGCTCAATCCCACCATATCCTATCTGCACGAACCGTCGGAGAGGAGGTTCTCCTTATCGCTCGACATAACCGAGGTCTTCAAGCCGATAATAGTGGACCGCGTCATATTCCGGGTGGTGAACAAGAGGATCATCGGGCTGAACGATTTCCAGAAGGATATGAACTATGTCCTACTCACGGAAGCGGGAAAGAAGAAGTTCCTTCGGGCATGGGAGGAGAAACTCAACGAGACGATAATGCACCGGAGGCTAAAGAGGAAAGTATCATTCAGAACGCTCATGCGGCTCGAATGCTATAAGCTCATGAAGCATATTATCGGCGGAGAGGAATACCGGCCGTTCGTGATGTGGTGGTAGCATGTATGTGGTGGTCGTCTATGATGTGGGAGTGAAGAGGGTGAACAAAGTCAAGAAACTCCTCCGACAATACCTGATCTGGATACAGAACTCCGTATTCGAGGGAGAACTTACTGAGGCCGAGCTCATGCGGCTGAAGAACGAGATAAAGAGAATCGTGGAGAAGAAAGAGGATGCGGTTCACATTTACCGCATAAAGAGCGAAAAGTATCTGAAGAAGGACACCATAGGTACCCCGAAGGCCGAGCCGGAGAATATTTTCTAGGCGGGTTGTGGAAGTATATAAAGAAACTACGGAACCACAGATCCACGATGG
>CAZKII010000117.1:0-3693 GCA_964552865.1 uncultured Thermoplasmata archaeon
TTCAGGATCTCCGGGTCGGCCGAATCCATGTCCCCGATCACCATGTCCGGCTCTATCCCAAGCGATGCAGCCAGATTCAATCCCCCGTCTGCACATATGACTGTGTCCGACCTCTCGGCCAGCCCCCTGTAAAACCGCTTTTCTTCGTCTGTCAGCGTCCGCCCTTCCATTCCGTTCAGCACAATGAGGCATCTCATACTATCCGCCCTCCAAAACTGCGAGAGAGATGCGGCGAACCGTCTCTGCGGCCTCCTTCGCGCTGGCTCCGAACACATAGAGGCACGGTTCCCTTCCGTAGCCGCCCCTGTAAACCAGACACCGGCCTTTCCATCCAGGGGGTATGTTCTCTCCGTCGAACTCCGTAAACCCGATGCGCAGCTTTTTCAGGGCCCTCTCCACGGCATCGTTGAAGAGCGTATTGACCACCCCGATTATCTCGGACCTCCCCTCTCTCGCGGACAGGAGGATCCTCGACAGATGACTGCTCGCCCCGAACTCCGGCTCGGTGAGCGCCTTTATCTCCCCCTTTATCTCCACCAGACGGCCGGGTATGGCCACGACTCCTGCGGGCATCTTCGCATCGGGGAGCGCTGAGGCTATGTTCATTCGGACCTCCGGGATTATCTCCGCTGGCATACGACCCTCGAGAACGCTCACTGCGGCCCGCACATCGTCCAGAACATCCTTTCGTTTTCCGACAGGGCCCTGACTTCGTATGTTCATGCACACCCTGCAGTTCTCAACCGGATGCACGGAGCAGAGGGCCCCCCTCTCCCTTACTGCAAAACAGGCGCTGCAAATGGCGGATATAATCTCTGCATCGCCCCTCTGCGATTCTATCATGCTCACCATGTCAGCGGCCATTTTGTCTATATCCCTCTCGAGTCCCGGCGAAATGATCTCCGTATCGGAGGATAGGTAGCGGCTCACCATTGCCTGCGTTACGCCGAGCGCGGCGGCGATATCGACCTGCTTCCAGCCGGAACCGCGGAGCCGCCGGGCCGCTCTCTTCCTCGCCTCGGGAAACATCCGGTTTATCATTACGGCACATGGAGGTTCAATCATATTACTCGGTTATATCGTAATAGACGCTTGTATTTAAACTTTGTGCGAGAAAGAAAAGAGTTAAATAGATGAAGATATTAGATGGTTATACCCGGAGGTAGCGAAATGTTAGACGATATGAATCCCATAAAGAAGAAGATACTGGCCCTGACAGTGGCCGCGCTTATTCTGGTAAGCGGAGTCGCCGCCTATTCCATGATGCACGGAGAGAGCGCCCCGTCGGAAGACAGGCTCGTAATATACTCCTATGACAGCTTCGTCTCGTGGGGCCTCAGCAACTCCACGATTCACAGGTTCGAACAGATGTACAATGTCACCGTCGAGGTTAGAACATACGGGGATGCGGGTTCGGTTCTCAACAGGGTGATCACGGAGAAGTCAAATCCGCAGGCGGATGTCATCGTGGGGGTGGACAACAGTCTCCTGCAGAAGGCCCTGGACGCGGATGTTCTGGATGTCTATAAACCTGAGAACATAACGAAGGTCTCTCAGGACCTCATATTCGACCCCACCTACCATGTCGTTCCCTACGATTACGGATATATCGCTCTGGTTTACAATAAATCGGTGGTGACCGAGCCGCCCCGGACCTTCGATGACCTTCTGTCACCGCAGTGGAAGGACAGGATAATTCTGGAGAACCCGCAGACATCCAGCACGGGCCTCGCGTTCCTCGACTGGACCATTGCGGCCAACAACAACGAACTCAACACCACATACTGGCAGGCACTATCTGAAAATGCGAGGATAACCGAGAGCTGGGACTCCGCCTTCGACATGTTCGAGAAGGGAGAAGGGGACATAATGGTGAGTTACGCCACTGACCCTGCCTACTATGTGGAGTACTACGGCGATACGAACTATTCGGCCTCCTTCCTGAAAATAAACGAAACCGGAAATACCACAGGCTACCTTCAGGTGGAGGGATTGGGAGTCATCAAGGGATGCCAGCACCCGGACCTTGCACGAAAGTTCGTTGAGTTCGCACTGACCGAAGACTTCCAGAAGGAGATACCGCTGACCAACTGGATGTTCCCCGCGAACCCGACCGCCCCCCTTCTCGCCTCCTTTGACTATGCCGTGCATCCGCAGACGAACCTGAGCATAGACCCGCAGATCCTCGGAGAGAACCAGAACAGATGGCTGGACGAATGGGCAAGGGCGGTTCAGGCATAGAGGTGAGCGGATGAAAACAGAGAGCCGGGGCAGGTACATTCTACTCTCCATACCCCTGCTCTTCTTCTCCGTTTTCTTTTTTTATCCCCTGGCTACCGCAATCATTCCCGGCCTCGATGCAGAATATCTCTCACTTATAGTGGGCGACCCGTATTATCGGAGAATCATAGGCTTTACCACCATTCAGGCCATAGCCAGCACGCTGCTGACCGTTCTCCTCGGGCTTCCGGGTGCGTACATAATCTCTCACTACAGGTTCAGGGGCAAAGGTCTTGTAAAGGCCGTAACCACCGTACCATTCATCATGCCCTCCCTCATGGTGGCTGCGGGTTTTCTCCTCCTCTTCGGCAGCAGCGGCTTCGTGGCCTCCGTGCTCTCCGCCGTTGCGGGCCGGCAGGTTGACCCCGGCATTCTTTACTCGTGGAAGGCGATAATCCTGGCGCACGCATTCTACAACTTTCCGATAGTGATGCGCATGGTGGGTTCCGCATGGGAGAGAATGGACGCCGATCAGGTGGATGCCGCAAGGACTCTGGGTGCGGGGAAGTGGCAGATATTCCGGAGAGTCGTCCTCCCATATCTTTACCCCTCCATCGCCGCAGCCTCGCTTCTGACATTCATCTTCTGCTTCATGTCCTTCGCCGTTGTCCTCATTCTCGGAGGTGTGCGGTATACGACCATAGAGGTCAGCATATACACCCTTTCCAATGTGATGTTCCGGCCGGAGATGGCCAGCGCCATGGCGGTCGTTCAGATAAGCGTCTCCCTCATCTTCATGTACCTCTATCTCAAACTGTCCGGAAAAGAGGCCCGCCCCGGGCGGCCGGCGGAAACAAAGAGGCTCGGATTGAAGGGGCTTCTCTCTCCGGAAGGGGTTGGCATCGCCCTCTACTCGGCGGCAATGCTCCTGCTGGTACTGGGGCCCATGATAGCCGTGGTCTGGCAGTCCTTCACCTCGAGAAGCGGCCTTTTCACGCTGCGGTTCTACGCCGACATATTCTCCGCAAAAGCGGATTCCGTAATCGGCATAAGTCCGCTGCAAGCCGTTATCAATTCGCTCTATTTCGCCGTTATGGCCGTTTCCGCCTCTCTCGTTCTCTCCCTCCTCCTCTCATACGCCCTCTACGGCAGGAAGGGGAAAGAGAAGTGGCTGGACCCTCTGTTCATGCTCCCCATGGGGGTCTCCGCCGTCACCCTCGGATTCGGAATGATAAGGGCGTTCATCACTCCGCCGCTCGACATATACGGCTCGTGGTGGGCCATCGCCATAGCGCACACCGTAATCGTATTTCCGTTCGTCTTCAGGTCGGTGAGCAACTCGGTGAGGGGGATGAACCCGGACCTCAGCGCAGCGGCCAGAACGCTGGGGGCCAGCAGGCTTCAGAGCTTTCTTACGGTGGAACTTCCGCAGATCACACCGGGAATGGTGGTGGGGGCCACATTCGGCTTTGC
>CAZKII010000118.1:0-3613 GCA_964552865.1 uncultured Thermoplasmata archaeon
GAAAAGGCCGTTATCGGAGAAGGCACACGCATATGGCACTTCGCACAGGTCAGGGAGAACGCTTCCGTCGGCAGGAACTGCAACATCGGTAAAGGGGTTTACATCGACTTCGATGTGAAGATTGGGGACAATGTGAAGATTCAGAACCTCGTATCGGTCTATCACGGCGTTATCATAGAGGACGATGTGTTCGTCGGGCCCCATGCTGTCTTCACCAACGACATGTATCCCCGGGCCTTCAGCGGCGACTCGTGGAAGGTGTACCCCACCGTTGTGGAGAAAGGCGCTTCCATAGGTGCCAACGCCACTATAATCTGCGGCAACACCATCGGGGAATACGCTATGGTCGGGGCCGGCAGCGTCGTGACCGGAGATGTGCCTCCCCACGCTCTCGTGGTGGGGAACCCCGCAAGAATAATACACGCCGTTTGCAGGTGCGGCCAGCCGCTTGACGACAGCGGCATCATCGAGGGAAACGACAGATGCCCCGTATGCGGCCGCGAGAACGATATCCCCGACGAGGTAAGGGATGCCATAAGGCTGAGAAAGAACGGCGGAATGAGATGAAGGAGATGAAGATATGATACCCATTGCAAAGCCGCTCATAGGCGAGGAAGAGATAGAAGGCGTTGTGGAGGTCCTGAGGTCCGGCATAATCGCCCAGGGGCCCAGAGTGAAGGAGTTCGAGGAGAGGTTCGCGGAGATGACGGGAGTGAAGCACGCCGTTGCGGTCACAAACGGAACCGCCGCTCTGGACCTGACGCTTAAAGCCATCGGAATAAAGGAGGGGGACGAGGTCATAACCACGCCGTTCACATTCATCGCCACCTCCAACTCCGTCCTCTTTCAGGGCGCGAGACCGGTGTTCGTGGACATAGAGGAGGACACATACCTCATAGACCCTGCGAAGATAGAGGAGAAGATAACGGAGAGGACGAAGGCCATTCTTCCGGTCCATCTGTACGGCCAGACCGCTGACATGGACGCCATAAACGAGATTGCGGAGCGGCACGGAATCCCCGTCATAGAGGATGCGGCACAGGCCCACGGAGCGACTTATAAGGGAAAGAAAGCCGGTTCCATGGGGCTTGCGGGAACATTCAGCTTCTACGCCACCAAGAACATCACATCGGGGGAAGGGGGCATGATAACCACGGACAGCGACGAGCTGGACGAAAAACTGCGCCTGCTGAGGAATCACGGGCAGTCCGAGAGGTACATCCACAGGATACTGGGCTACAACCTGCGCATGAGCGATATCATGGCGGCGATCGGTCTCGCCCAGCTGAAAAAACTGGATGTGTTCAACGAGAAGAGGAGAGAAAATGCGGCCTTCATCACATCGGTTCTCAACGAGATAGAAGGGCTGGAACCTCCCGTGGAAAGAGAGGGGAGAACGCACATATACCACCAGTACGGGTTCAGGGTAACCGAGGATTATCACCTCACAAGAGACGAACTCCTTAAGAAACTGAACGATGCGGATATCGGGGCGAGAAAGGGGTACTTCATGCCGATATACGAGCAGCCGTTCTACAGGGAGATGGGCTTCCCGGAGGACTGCCCCATCGCAAAGAGGGTGCTGGACCAGGTCATAGAACTCCCGATACACCCCGCACTGACCCGCGAGGAGCTGGAATACATGGCCGAAGCCATCAGGGTCGCTTAAAAAAAGGAATAATAAGGGTTTTGAGCGGGTTCAATCCCTCTTAGTTTCCATTATATCTTCAAGGGCAGCTTCCTGCTCGTCATCGAGGCCGGCGATGAACTTCTCCAGTTTCTCCTTCTTGTCAGCGTTCACCTTTCCGGAGGACACCATGCGGTCCGATAGGGTCTCGGCCTCCTTGACCTTCTGCTTCTGCCGAACAGCGGTGGGAACCAGCTTGTTCAGCTCGCCCGCCTCTATCTTCTCCTGGAACTGCTTTCTCAGGATGAACTTCTGCACCTTTCCCCTTCCGCTTATCGGGAGGTTATCGGTTATCATGACGAACCTCGGGACCTTGGCGCTGGCCACCTTTCCGTAGGCATAATCCACGACCTCCTGCGGGGTAATCTCGAGGCCGGGCGCGGGTATCACCGCAGCAGCAACAACCTCTCCGAGGTCATGGTCCGGAACGCCCACCACAGCCACATCGAGGATCTTCGGGTGCGCTATGTAGAACTCCTCGAGCTCTCTGGGATACACATTGAAGCCGCCCACTATGACCATATCCTTCTTCCGGCCCACTATGCTTATGTACCCTTCCTCGTCCATGACCGCAAGGTCTCCGGAATAGAGCCAGCCCTCCTCGTCTATGGTCTCCGCAGTGGCCTCGGGCATCTTGTAGTACCCCTTCATCACATTGTAGCCGCGGCAGGCCAGCTCTCCCATCTCTCCCACGGGAAGCGGTTTTCTGTCGTCATCGACTATTTTAACCTCAACATCGGGTATAGGCTTTCCAACAGTCTCCACCCTCTTCTCTATGGGGTCGTCGAACCTCGTCATGGTTATGAGAGGCGATGCCTCTGTAAGGCCGTAGGCGATGGATACATTGCAGTGCATCCTCTCTATCGTTCCCTTCATTATGTCGATGGGGCAGGGGGCGCCGGCCATGGCTCCGGTCCTGAGGGATGTGGTATCGTACTCCTTCCTGTCCAGAACCTCAAGCATCCTGACGAACATGGTGGGCACGCCGTTGATCATGGTGCACTTCTCCATCTCTATTATCTTCAGGGCCTCCTCCGGGTCGAAGGCGGACATGGCGTATATGGACATCCCCGCTATGCTGGCCATGGTTATGCTCAGAACATTTCCGAAGCAGTGGGAGAACGGCACCGGAACCAGCAGCTTGTCCTCCTTCTTGGCGAAGAGTATGTCCGCCATGGCCTTGGCGTTCTTGGTTATGTTGTGGTAGGTCAGCATGGCACCCTTCGGCTTCCCCGTGGTACCCGAGGTATAGAGAATGAAGGCCACATCCTCTATGTCGTTCTGCTTCCTCCTCTCATCTATTGCCTCGCGATCGATGTCCGTACTCTTTACAATCTCCTGAAACGAGAGCATCCCCTCGCCGGGCTCTCCGTTGACGATGACATGCTTCAGCGCCGGGAGCTTCGGCCATACCTCGTTCATCATGGCGATGTAGTCGGCCCTGCCGGAGCGGTCGTTTATGAAGACGCCCACGGAATCCGAGTGGCCCAGGATGTACTCGGCCTCAGCCGGCTTGTACCATGTGTCCATGGGGATCACCACGCCGCCGATTGCGGTAATGGCGAACCACGCAACGGTCCACTCAACATTGTTCGGCATCCAGATACCGAGCTTGTCTCCCTTCTCGACCCCCATGTTTATGAGGGCGGTGGCCATCTTCTCCACCTCTTCGTTCAACTCCTTGTATGTAAGCCTTCTCCTGCTGTCTATGACGGCAATGCGGTCCGGATTCTCCCTGAGGTTCTTCTCAAGGAGCCGGTCAAGGGTGGTAGCATCTTCAACCATGTGTATCTCTCCTTACCTTTAAGCGATTTGAACAGGGCATAAATCCATGTTTCATAAATGTTTCTGTTATGGGTGCGATCTCTCTTCCTCACCACCGCTCTTTTCCCCGTAATACCACTCCCAGACCTGGCGGCCGGATTC
>CAZKII010000119.1:0-3594 GCA_964552865.1 uncultured Thermoplasmata archaeon
AAGGGCTTCCTGATAAGCGGAGGGTGCGACAGAGACGGGAGGATGCTGAACCTGCCGGAATTCCTGCCGGCCATAAAGGAGCTGTACGAGAGCGGAGCAATAATAAAACTGCATACGGGGTTCGCCGATGAGAAACTGGCCTCGGAGATAGCCGACTCGGTGGACATCGCATCCATGGAGGCGGTGGGGGACGACGAGACCATAAGGGAGATATTCCATCTGAAGGCGGGCGTGGAGGGGTATGTAGAGACATTCAGAAACCTGAAAAAGGCGGGAGTGAAATACATCGCACCCCACATCGCGGCGGGCCTCCATCACGGCCAGTTGAAAGGGGAGTTCGCAGCCCTCGAATACCTGCAGGAGATCGAGCCGTCCACAATATCCATAATAGTCTTCAGCCCCACGAGAGGAACGGAGATGGAGAATACACCTGCCCCAACGCCGGAAACCGTGGAAGCGGTGGTGAAACGGGCCAGAGAACTCTTCCCCGAAACCCACATCATTCTGGGAGCCCTGAGGCCGAGAGGCCCTTCAACCGGCGTGGACAACAACGGAAGGATTGCGATAGAACTGGCCGCACTAAACGGAGGGATAAGCGGAATCGAGATGCCCTCGAACGCACTGATAGCAGAGGCGAAGAAGAGAGGATTCAAAATAAAGCATGTGGAGGCCTACGGAGTCCTGCCGCAGGAATATGAGAAACGGGTGAAAACTACTTGGAGCCAGAAAAATAAGGAAAAAGAAAGGTTTTAGAATTTCAGGATCTCTCCCGGTTCCTCCTGTTCCTCAGATTCAGGTTCCATAGTAGGCTGAGGTGCAGGGGGCTCGGTAGGTCCCTCATAGTAATCAGGGCTTGCTGGGCTTGTTGGTTCCGGTTCCTCTGGCAGACTCTCATACTTCTGAGCCGAGATCGGGGATATCTGTTTTGGCCTCCGGGAACCCCTGAGGAACATAATCCCGCCGATTATTCCTATCAGGACCAGTATCACCAGAAGAATCATAAGAACACCCATCAGGTCTATGGGGAGCCCGGCGGATGACTGAACCCCTATCTGCTGTGTCTGAGAAGCCGAATCGCCGCGGTACATGTTGTCGTACGTAATATCAGCATTTATCGGGTATGTGTTTCCTCCTTTCAGATGGGTACTCGCCATAAATGTAAATCTGAAGGTGGTGTTTTCCCCCGGTGCAAGACTGTCTACCTTAGGAGCGCCATCTAACAGGGCAATGTCTGAAACGCCGAGAAGATTCTGTACCGCCAGATTGACCTGAAGATTCCTCGCAACATCATCCCCGGTGTTCTCTACGCTCACAGTTACCGTAAATGTCTTTCCGGGTTTTATATCTCCAGTGGATATGCCAGTTATTACAGGATTGGCCCCCGAGCCGGTAATAAGCATCCTTGTGGTAACCTCATTCTCGACCGTGTTCCCGCCGGCAATATCAGTGGCTGTAACCCTTATGGGAACATCATAATATCCCGCAACAGTGCCAGCACGCATTTTCACCTGAAGAGTTATAACTACAGAACTCCCTCCGTAAAGGCGCGAAACATTATACGGTTCCGACCATGCCTCGTTAGGATTCTTAACATTTTCGAATGGTGAGGAGGGGCCTGTAGAAACAAAGAAGGAGAGATCTCTGTAATTCCTTGCCTCGTTGTTCTGGACCGTGAATGAAAGGGTGTTCTCTTCGCTTATGAGAGAAGCCACGCTCTGCGAAAGACCCCATGACGGAGTGATTTCCATGTCGAAAACATCGCCCACCACATCAAACATTACATAAGCACCGCCATGCATAGTTTTGGAGTCATCGGGCCGATAATCAAAAGACGCAGCGTTCACCTCTCCAGACCAGTAAGGCATATAATGAGCGGAACTCCCGTCTTCTGGATTGCCCACCCAACGCCATGACGACTGCACCGTGCCGTTCTCAAAGTCCGCTTTGAAATCGAACAGCACTTTATGCTGACCGGCGGGCAGATGGGAATCTATTATTATCTTTATCACCTTGGAAACACTATGATCCATGGACACATCCCCTATGCTAACCCACTCATTTTTATATATGGGAGTGCCTCCCTCATATCTTTCAACCTCCTGAGGGATAAGGAAGTAATCCTCTACATTGTCTAGCCGTACCTTCAGGTCAGTGAGGTTAACATTCCCGGTGTTGGTGAAAGAGAAGCTTATGTTCATGGTACTGACCCCCCTGTTGATTTGGGATACATCAGATGACATCTCTATGGTTCCTAACGGCATAACGGTTACATTCACATGCGAGGTGTCGCGCACCCTCTGGCCATCTACGGTATAGTCAACGGCGCATTCAAATGAGTATATGCCGGGCAGTTTGTCCTTCGTAAGATTGAAAGAGTAGGATTCGGACCACTCGGGCGACCACGAACTGTAATAATAAACATCTGCCTGATAAGCGGTGGCCACGGAGGGATTGTCTCCCTCAAACTGGAAATCAGAATCGGGAACGGAAACATTCCAGTATACATCGTGTATGTCGGTTGGCGTATCAAGGTTCAGATTAAGAGCATGGCCAATCTCTCCGGGATATGTAGATGTCTGGCCCGTAATAACCACCCTAGGACCAACATCGAACAGAACATAGCCTTCGTAGCTCTGTACGCTCCCGTCATCGTGGTCCTTAAAGGAGAGATGTGCTGTGATGTTATATGTTCCGTATGGGGTGTCTGAGCGTATCGTGGCCGAAAAGCCGTGAAAAACATGATAACTCGAATACCACCACTCCCCTATAGTCACGTCATCCATGACATCTTGAGTGTGCCAGACAAGCGGGGATGGAGTTATCTGATTGCCTTTTTCGTCCCGTACCACACTGCTTACAGAAAGATTGCAGTGGTCTATCTGCGTAGCGGTCCCAATTTCTATGTCAAAAGTCACATTCTCTCCGCGATATCTTGTAGAATCATCCAGAGTGGTTCCTGCGTCCGCAATAAATACCCCGTAGGAGTTGCTATGGTTTATGACCTCTGCACTGCTATGCCCAACGACAATTGCTAGGGCAGAGAAAAGCATCAGCCAAACGCCCACAATCGCCATTATTTTTCTTGCTTTTTCACTCTTCATTTTGAATACCTCCTGAAGCGAATAGAATTTGTATGATATAAGTCTTTCGCTTTTCGCCTTTCTCGGAGTAACTGGACAAATACACCGGGGCGCTGAGCCCGAACGCCAGTGAGGGCAAAGCGCTCTCTTGGTCAAATTGGGCAAAAGAGAGCGCTGAGGGGGAGATTTGAACTCCCGAGGGATTGCTCCCACGAGCTTTCCAGGCTCGCGCCTTTCCGGGCTGGGCCACCTCAGCATTGTGACTCGTCCGCTGGTTCGCCAAAACAGGGTCTTTTATTAAGCTTTCGTTCGCAGGAGATATGTGTCCTATCCCGAAATTATTTTACAGTCCGTTCCGGTACGGGTATGACAAAGCTAAACCAACGGAAAATCCAATGGATCACGACCGAAATGGAGTGAGAAACGCTGTAGAGAGATTCTGAAAAGCGTTGGATTATCCGGGGAATCGAAAAAGGCCGCTCTATGGCCGAGATTGGCAAAATCCAGGGGATAA
>CAZKII010000120.1:0-3544 GCA_964552865.1 uncultured Thermoplasmata archaeon
GAAAGGAGGAACGAGCATGGACATAGAAAAACGAAAAAATAACCGTACTCAACACAACCGCCGAATCGATAAAAGTAGCCCCGGGCGGGTTCGAACCGCCGTCCCGGGTTCCAAAGACCCGGATGATTGACCACTACACTACGGGGCTATGCACTGTGCGGTTTGTCCGCATAGCCCCTCTCACTCGCTCACTTCGCTCGCTCGTGATACGGGGCCATTTTGCGTTTTTCCACCGTGCTCCTCTCATTCACTCGCTCTATCCTCTTGCGATACGGGCCATGCCTGTTATTTGAGAGGTTAACGACATCGGGATTAAAACCTTTGCTCTTTTCTTACCCTGTTGGTCATGGTTACGAGGCCGTCCATGGAGCTGGTAAGGGTATCTCCCTCCACCACTTCGGAAACACCCTCCGGCGTTCCTGTCGCTATGATGTCCCCCTCCTCCAGCGTCATTATTCCGCTGATGTATGAAATCAGCTCCGCCACGGAGAATATCATATCGCCGGTCTCTCCTCTCTGTCTCAGTGTTCCGTTCACTTCCAGCCGGAATGTTATGGCCTGAGGGTTCGCTATGGCATCCGCCGGAATGATGTCGGAAATCACCGAAAAGGTGTCGAACCCCTTTGAAACGGTCCACGGAAGCCCTTTTTCCTTTGCCTTCCGCTGGAGGTCCCTTGCGGTCATGTCGAGAAAGAGCGCGTATCCTGCCACATGCTCTTCAGCCTCTTCTTTCCCGATGTACTTCCCTCCTTTGCCTATGACGGCGGCAATCTCTATCTCATGGTGCACCTCCTCCGACATTCCAGGGAGTATTATGTCATCTCCGTCCCCTATTAGCGAGCTTTCGGGCTTCAGGAATATGACCGGTCTCTCCGGCGGGGGGCTGTTCATCTCTCTGGCATGTGCCCGGTAATTCCTTCCCACGCAGATTATCTTTCCGGCCGTCAGTTCCTCTCTTCTTCCGTCTGTGAATCTCAATTTTTTCATGAATACACCTCCGTCACCTCTCCCCGAAGGTCCACTCCCGTGCTGCCGGTTATTTTTGCTGAGAGCCAGATGCCGATCGGGGTCTCTTCCGGGAGTATTACCTGCCTGTAATTATGGGTCCGGCCGATCACGCTCCCTTTGCCCCCCCTCTCAAGGGTGAGCACGCGCACTCTTTTTCCGACATATTGTGCGTTCTTTTTTCGGGCAATGGCAAACCTCAGGTCGCTCATCGCTCTGGACCTCTCCTTGGAGACCTGCGTCGGCACCTGTTTCATCCGCGCGGCAGGGGTCCCCGGTCTTTTCGAGAATCTCGTAACATTGATGATGTCCGGTTCCGTCCTCCTTACGAGGTCCATGCTCATTTCGAAGTCCTCCTCCGTTTCTCCGGGGAAACCCACGATTATGTCGGTGGATAGGGTCATATCCGGGATTTTCTCCCGTATCTCTTCCACCATCTCCTCGTATTCAGCAGCGGTATAGCCTCTGTTCATTCTTTTGAGAACGGAATCGCTCCCGCTCTGAACAGGGAGGTGGATGAATCTGAAGACCTTCTCTTCTCTGTACGCTTCCAGCATCCTGCTTAGAATGGGTCTCAGGCTTCTCGGGCTCATCATGCCCACCCGTACCATGAAATCCCCGTCCAGCGCGGCCACCTTTTTCACCAGGGCTGGAAGGTCGGTCCCCGTGTCCACTCCGTAGGACGCGGTATCCTGAGCCGTGATCCTTATCTCCTTCCTCCCTGCTTCTATGTATCTCCTCGCCATATCCACCAGCCTGTCTTCGTCGTATGACCGTATCTCACCCCGCGCCAGTTTCGTTATGCAGTATGTGCAGTGTCCTGTACATCCCTGTGCTATGGGCACTGTTCCGGCCACCCTGTGGAAGGCGAGCTTTTCACCCCATTCTCCTCCTATTCTGTCGAGCTCCCCCGCCGGGATTATCCGGGCCCTGCTGCTTATTTCCGTTACCTTCTCCGGAAGCGCCGAAGCCATACAGCCGGTGACTATCATCTCCTTTCCGTAGCGGCTCAGTTCTTCGAGGCGGTTGATCATCCTCTGCTCCGTCGTCTGGATGACTATGCATGTTGCAAGTACGATTAGGTCTGCCTCTTCGGGATTTTGCGTCGGCTCGTATCCCTGTGTGTAGAGCAGGTCCATCATCTGCTCCGCTTCGCCCTTGTTCATGGTGCAGCCGTAAGCCTCGCAATAGGCCTTCATGCCCCTGCATACGCTTCCTGTTTAATAATCTTTACATGAACAGAAAGTTTATAAGGCCTCTCTTATATTGGGGTGCGGTGATAAGATGGGAAGCGATACCACGACAAAGAAGGAGTTGCAGAATGCGAAGCAGATGGCTAAGAGTGCGAAACAGACGGCAAAGGCCGCCAAATACAGGCAGCAGGCCGCAAAACTGAAGCTGAAACTGTCCAAGGAGCAGGCGAAAATCAGGGCGCTGGAGCAGAAGATAGCGGAGATTGAGAGAAAGGCTGCGGCCCTTGAGGGACGAAACTACTGATCCCTCTCATCCCTGTTCTTTTCTCCGTAACCGCAGGCGATTAACTCCGCATGGCTTGGCGCCGGTGAGAAGGCAGCGGCCTGCTGGACATATCTGGTTTTTTCCATAATTATCATGGTGGTGCACATTCTCCGTATCATCTTTGACATGGTGTTCGCCCCGTGCGCTCAGTTAGCACACACCATACTATCTGACAAACTACTATTTTAAGTTTTGGGCCTGTATCTGACAGATTTTTTATCTACAATCGTTCCTCTGTCGGCGACAGTTTTTCCATGCTTTCCAGCGTTTCTTCCTCTTTCTCCTCTTTCGCCGGCTGGGCAGGAGGGATTATTATCTGAACGCCCGGGGATGTGGCGACCGCACCCCCTGCTGGAACGGTGTTCTCGGCTCCTGCCGATATGGTTATGCTTTTACCGGAACCGCCTATGTATGCCATTGCCATGCAGAGGAGGAAGGTGTCCATCTGGAAGTTCCCCGAGGCTATGAGAACCCTCTGGAGTGTGGCGGTGTATTGATAGATGAATGAGGCGTAAGGCCCGATTACCGGTGCGGAAGTGAGGATTGACATATATGCGGATACGGTGCTTTCTATTTCTGTTTGATGCACTTGAAAGTACCATATGCCCGCGAAGATCATCCCCACCGGGATAGCAGCGCTTATCACACCGAGCCATGGCCTCCCAGTCTTTTTGCCTCCCGCGTATCCCGCTATCATCAGCCCGAAGGTGGGGAACCACCACAGCGCTATGGCTAGCATGAAGGAGTACTGCATCCCCTTCCAGAAGCTTCCTCCCACATTGGGGACATCGAAGTGTATCTTTTCCCTCTCGGTATCCCTGACCGGCTTCGAAACGGAATAAACGCCCTGAGCCATGAGAAATCTGCTCACATCATCCTCTGGCACCTTCTTTTTGAGGAACATCTGCATCGCATCCCTTGTGATTCCGCTACCTATAACCTCTTTTTCAGTATATAAGAATTTCTATGGCCTTCGCCCCTTGAGCGCTCCCGCCGCCTATCTATTGGATAACTATTAAAT
>CAZKII010000121.1:0-3425 GCA_964552865.1 uncultured Thermoplasmata archaeon
ATAGGCATGGGATACATAGGCCTCCCCACCGCGGTCACACTGGCCTCCAGCGGCATCGGAGTCTATGGGTATGATATAAACAGAGAACTCATTGCAGGGATTCTTGAAGGAAAGACGGACATAGTGGAGGAAGGGCTGGAGGAGAAACTGAAGGAGGCCCTGAAAAACGGGCTCTTGACAGCGGGTACGGAACTCAGAGGAGATTCCGACATCTATCTTCTGGTGGTTTCTACTTCACTCAATAAGGAGAGTAACAAGCTGGACCTCAGGGCTCTGAAAGCGGC
The DNA here is from genome assembly GCA_964552865.1 of uncultured Thermoplasmata archaeon. Classification (GTDB taxonomy): domain Archaea; phylum Thermoplasmatota; class Thermoplasmata; order JAJSAE01; family JAJSAE01; genus JAJSAE01. Next base: position 285 of record CAZKII010000121.1, read on the forward strand.
GACCCGGGACCTCGGGAGGGTTCTGAAGAAAGGTGACCTCGTCATAGTGGAGTCCACGGTGATTCCGGGAACAACCGAAGGGGTCGTGAAGCCGATTCTGGAGGAAGAGAGCGGACTCACCTGCTGCGAGGATTTTTACCTGGCATTCTGTCCAGAACGGGTTCTGCCCGGCAGCCTGATGAAGGAGCTCATAAACAACGACAGGATAATCGGCGGCATGGACAGGCGGTCCTCGGAGATGGCCCGGAATTTCTACGCACAGTATGTTAAAGGAAAGCTCCATATCACCGATGCCAGAACCGCGGAGATGGCAAAGCTGATGGAGAACACCTATCGGGCCGTGAACATCGCGCTGGCAAACGAGCTGGCGTTCATTGCGGAGGAGAACGGCATCAACATCTACGAGGCCATAAGGATGGCGAACAACCACCCGCGTGTGAATGTGCACCTCCCCGGCCCCGGTGTGGGCGGCTATTGCCTCACGAAGGACCCCTGGTTCCTGATACAGGACTTCGACGGCTCCAGAATAATAAAGGACGCGCTGGACATCAATTCCTCCATGCCGGATCATGTGGCGGAGATGGTGGAAAAGGAGCTTTCTAAGGTTGGGAAGGGCATTCAGGGGTCAAAGGTATGCGTTCTCGGCATGGCCTACAAAGGCAATGTTTCGGACGCCAGAGAGAGCCCCGGATACGAGATATACCTGAGATTGCAGGACAAGGGAGTGAAGGCGGATATACACGACCACCTTGTAAGGGAATACATGGGCAAAATACCCGTGAAGGAGATTTATGAAGCCGTCAAGGGGGCCGACGCGCTTGTGGTGGCAACGGAACACGATCTTTACAGGGAACTGGACTGGGAGAGGATAAAAAGCCTTATGAACGACAGCCCCATTGTTATCGACACGAAGAACATCGTACCGGACTCCATCCCGGGCTTCAATGTTAAAAAACTCGGTGTTGGCCTATGAAGATAGCGGTCGTGGTCGGAACAAGGCCGGAGATAATCAAGATGTCCCCGGTCATACGGGAACTGGAAAAGAGAGGGGCAGAGCACTATGTCCTGCACACCGGTCAGCACTACTCTTACAACATGGATAAACTCTTCTTCGAGGACCTCGAACTGCCGCAGCCCGATTATAAGCTGGACATCGGCGAGAACTATCACACGCAGGGCGCCCAGACCGGAGAGATGATAAAGGCCATGGAGAAGATATTCACCGATGACCGGCCGGACGCGGTTCTTGTGGAAGGGGACACGAACACCGTGCTGGCAGGGGCCATTTCCGCCTCGAAACTGCACATAAAGGTGGGGCATGTGGAAGCGGGGCTGAGAAGCTGGGACCGGAGCATGCCGGAGGAGTTGAACAGAATCATGACGGACCACATATCGGACTACCTGTTCGCCCCCACGGAGCCCTCGCGGGATAACCTGCTGAGGGAAGGCATTGAAGAAGAGAAGATATTCGTCACGGGGAACACCATCGTTGATGCGGTGTACCAGAATCTGGAGATCGCACGGCGGAAATCGAGAATATTCGACGAACTGGCCCTGAATAAAGGGGAGTATGCTGTGGTAACGGCCCACAGGCAGGAGAATGTGGACGACCCGGAACGGCTTGAAAAGATAGTGAAGATACTGAACTCCCTCAATCTCACGGCGGTGTTCCCGATGCACCCCAGAACTAAAAAGAGGCTGGCGGAAAACGGTTACAGCATAGAGAATCCAAATGTGAAGATCATAGAACCGCTCGGATACCTCGATTTCCTTCTGCTTTTATCTGAGGCCATGCTGGTTCTCACCGATTCCGGCGGCCTGCAGGAGGAGACGAACATACTGCATGTCCCGTGCTTCACACTAAGGGACAACACCGAGAGGCCGGAGACCGTTGCGGCCGGGTCGAACATAGTTGTGGGGGTGGAGCCGGATGTGGTGCTGAGGAAGATTAAGGAACTGATGGATAACAAGGAGCTGGAGGAAAAGATGAGAGGAGCGGAGGTTGTGTTCGGGGACGGAGATGCGAGTGAGAAGATTATTGACATCATATTGGAAAAACACTAGAGGCGGGCATCATGAAAAACCTCCTGATAATAACGGACAGATATCCGTCTGAGGGGGTGAACACCTCGGTATTCGTAAAGAGTCAGGTAGATGCGGTAAAACATCGCTTCGAGAAGGTTATTGTCCTCGCCCTATCCCCGTCCGTGCCACGAATTCTATCGCGCCTCCCATTCATAAAACCCAGATGGAAAAGGGATTCAATGGTGAGGGATTACTCCTATGACAATGTCAGCGTTCATTTCCTAAAATACTTCAACCTGCCATTTTCCTTCGTAAAGCAGAGAGCGGGGGAAGTCTGCTTCAAAAAGATAAGCCAGATTATCGAGGGAGAAGACATCGAGTTCTCCCTGATCCACGCCCACTTCACATACCCTTCCGGATACGCGGCGGCAAAGCTGAAGGAGGTCACCGGCAAACCGCTTGTAATCACAGGCCACGGCTACGATGTATATGCGCTCCCCTTTAAGAACAAAAAGTGGATGGAGAAGGTTAAATACGCCCTTATGTTCGCGGATATGATTACCACCCCCAGCAGAAGCAACGCCAGAAAGATGGAGGAGATCGGAATTCCGGCCGAGAAGATAAGGGTGATCCCCAACGGATACGACGAAGAGCTCTTCCGGCCGATAGAAGGAGCTAGAGAGAGGCTCGGCGTCCCTGCAGACAGGAGGGTTATCCTCTCCGTGGGGAACCTCGAAAAGGTGAAAGGCCACATATACCTGGTGGAAGCCATGGCCGAGGTCCACAGGCAGCGCCCGGATGTTATCTGCTATATCGTCGGAGAGGGGAGCGAGAGAAAAAGGCTTGAAAAGAGAATAAGGGAGCTGAAACTGGAAGAGGTGGTGAAGCTGGTCGGAGCGAAAACGCACGATGAGATTCCCCTGTGGATGAACGCGTGCGACTTATTCGTCCTGCCGAGCCTGAGGGAAAGCTTCGGAATAGTGCTGATCGAGGCGATGGCCTGCGGGAAGCCTGTGGTGGCCACCGTAAACGGAGGGAGCGAAGAGATTATAACGGATGAAGAGATTGGGACGCTCGTGAAAGCGGGAGATGCGGAAGGACTGGCTAAGGCGATAA
>CAZKII010000122.1:0-3387 GCA_964552865.1 uncultured Thermoplasmata archaeon
ATCCACAGAAAACTTTTTTAACCATGCCCTTTTACCCGAATTGATAATTATGTCGTGGACACAGGCAGAAGTAAGAGAACTGAAGGAAGGCAGGTATGTGAACATCGATGGAGAACCGTGCAAGATAACCTCCATATCCACCTCCAAGCCGGGGAAGCACGGTGAGGCCAAGGCCCGTATCGAGGCCATCGGCGTATTCGACGGCCAGAAGCGGAGCTTCGTCCATCCGGTGAAGCACAAGGTTCAGGTACCCATGATCGACAAGAGGTCCGCACAGGTCATTTCCATAGAGGGGGACGAGGTTCAGCTCATGGACATGGAGACCTACGAGACATTCCATCTGCCCCTGCCCGAGGAGTTCAAGGACGATCTGGAGGAGGGAAAGGAGGTCCTCTATCTCGTGGCAATGGGCAAGATGAAGATAACGAGGGTGTAAGGGAACAGTGCGGGCGGTGGTCCTTTGAACAACATAACCTTTGCGGATGCTGTTTCGGACCGCGACCGCGCGAAATACCTGATATTCGGGGCCCCCTTCGACTGGACAACCAGCTATCGTCCGGGAACCCGCTTCGGTCCGGGTGCGATCCGGGAGGCCTCGTATAACTTCGAGCCGTTCAACTACGAGTTCGGCATCTCACTGACGGACATCCCTGTTTTCGACATGGGCAATCTGGATGAGTGGCTCATAATCGAGGATGTTCTGAACGAGATACGGGATACCACCAGGGACGCCCTGCGGAGCGGGAAGTTCCCGATACTCCTCGGCGGAGAGCACTCCGTAACTCCCGGTGCGGTGCGGGCCTTCGAGGGCATGGAGATGGCGGTCGTGATTATAGACGCCCATCTCGATTTCAGGGACTCCTATCTCGGTAGCAAGAACTCCCATGCGTGCGCTCACAGGCGGGTCGCCGACCTCATAGGGGTTGAGAATGTCATCTCTCTCGGTGTCCGCTCCATATCCGACGAGGAGAACATGAACGAGGCGAACTTCATCGACTCATTCGAGATAAAGAGAGAGGGGATTGAGAAGAGTCTCAAGAAGGCCCTCGGCATACTGGGAAACCCCGAGAAGGTGTATCTGAGCCTTGACATAGACGGGCTGGACCCTATTTTCGCCCCGGGAACCGGAACCCCCGAGCCCTTCGGCCTCACGGACATGGATGTGAAGTATGTCATAGACACACTCGCCCCGAAGCTCGTAGGATTCGATGTCGTGGAGGTATCTCCGCCCTACGACCACGGCCAGACCGCCAACCTTGCGGCCCGTTTCGTGAGAGAGGTCATTGCGGCCACATGGGTTTCAGGGCACCAAAAGGCATAAATAAAGAGGCCGGGATACTGCGTCCATGCGTTTGAGGAGAGTGAAGGCCGTGCGTTTTCCATTGGTTCCGTTTCTCTCTCTCATTCTGGTTTTTATTATGGTCTCTCCGGCGCTGGCCGACTCTCCTGCTGCCCCTGTATATGTGAACAGGATGATCTCCGTGGTTCAGACCCCGGCGGTCCTCCCTCACGGCACGGGGGTCTTCGCTATGAACATGACCAACCCGTACGGGAACATGACCATGGAGAACATACACCTGACCATCGGGATATACGCCTACGCCACCCTTGACGAATACATACCTCTGGATGAGATAGAACATCCCCCCCTCCTTTATAACGAGAGTGCGGGGACCGGCACGGAGCTCTCCTTCGGCTGGGAGTCGTGGCGGCCCGGTGAGAACAGGACCCTTTATGTGGAGATCCGGATGCAGGACGGGAGCCCCCAGGGGTCCGTCTTCGATCAGGCCTCCTATTTCCTCCGGATGAGGATGAACTTCACCGTGGGGAACGACAGCTATCTTCTCCTGTCCAGAGGATACATGAGCGACGAGGCCAAGGACTACCTGACCGGGCTTCACGGCGTTGTCAACAGCACTGTGCTCCAGCAGTTCGGCTTTGACGGAATAATCCCGGATTCTTCCTTTGCGGTGCGGGTCCCCATACCGAAGTGGCCCTTCTACGCCCTCGTGGGTCTGGCGGGGCTTTTCGCAGTGGGGGCAGTCTTCTCCTATGTGGAGGACAATCCCGGGGCGTTTCCGGGGATAGAGAGGCGCTACCTGTGGCTGAAGGGGAAGTACAGGTGGATGAGGCGCAGGGTCCGTGAGAAGCGGCGGGAGTGAGCAAAGCTTTTATATACCATGGGTTTTAGGAAGGAGAGCATACAATACAGCGAGGTTATCACATGGCATTGTGGCAAGGTCGTTCGAGAAGAAAGCCCTCCGGGGGCCGCCTGAGGCTGGGCAGAAAGAAGAGAAAGTTCGAGATAGGCACGGAACAGCAGTTCACATACCTCGGCCCTTCTAAAAGGAAGATGTACAGGACCAGAGGGGGCAATGTGAAGGCCAGGCTCCTTCAGGGAGAGTATGCGAATGTGGTGGACCCCGAGACCAAGAAGGTCACAAGGGCTAAGATCATAACGGTGCGCGAGAACCCTGCAAACCCCAACTATGTTCAGCGAAACATCATAAACAAGGGTGCGGTGGTACTCACGGAGATCGGCGAGGCAAGGATAACATCGCGCCCTTCGCAGCACGGAGTCCTCAACGCCGTTCTTGTCAAGTAAAAACTTTAACGGGGTGAGAGGGTGTCCAGAGACGAGGAGTTCTGGCAGGTCCTCTGGCCCTCCTATTTTCGTGCGGGAATAAGCCGCTCTCTAGGCCGAAGGGTGAAGAAGAGGGACGGAATCCCCGATATCACCGTGGATGACCTGGAGGCGGCGGTGAAATCCCTAAACCTTCCGTACCGCGTGGAGAGGAACAAATCCTATCCTGCCTTCTGGTGGAAGAAGGAGGGGAGGGTCGTGGTCATGAAGAAGGTGCCAAAGACCGAGCTGATACGGCTGGTAAACGAAAAACTCCAGGCCATGAAGGGGCGCCAGTGATCAGCGGTCCTGCGGTGTCTCAACCTCTTCAACGAGCTTCTTCCCCGCGGATACGCTGTCCACCGAGTGAATCACGGCACCGCAGTCCCTTATGACCTCGTCTATCCTGTCGAAGTCGAGATTCGGCCCTTCCACCGTTATCTTTATGCTCTCGGTCTCCTGATCCACCTCGTCGAGGGAACAGTTCACGCCCATAACGCCGTCGATCGCGCTTATCCTCTTGGAAAGTTCCACTATGGATGGGTGGTGAGGCTTAAGCACATCCAGTACAAGTCTTTTTATCTCTGTCAAGTTATCCCGAAGGGGCAAGTGAAGGGGGGTATATAATCCTTTGCCTGCCTGCGGGTGTATGGGAGCGAAATGAGGCCATTGTGGGAAACCCTTATTATTGAAGAACGGTTATCGTGGCACATCTGTGACTCCCGGCTTCATCAGCGACCTCGCGAGCCGTGCCGGGAAGTCCG
>CAZKII010000123.1:0-3356 GCA_964552865.1 uncultured Thermoplasmata archaeon
TGCAAGTCCGCGGGCAAGCCTTCCGACCCTCGCAGGCTTTCGGTCGCATGCCCCCCAACTGATGAGGAGTTCCCGATTTTCGGATTGGTGATGCACTTTGGCAAAAAAATATATGAAGAGAAAAAACATGATGTACAGCCTTCTGGCTGTGGTGCTTGTGGTGCTCCTTGTCCCGGCTGCTCTGGGAATGGTGCACAGTCTGAACGATGCATACTCTAACGAGTATATCACTTCCTTTGACGCTGTGCCGTATAAGAGTTTTTCAGCAGAAACAGGAGCTGGGTCAGATTTCGCCGCGGAAGTACTTTACCTAGGGGAGAACAGTACTGGATCATGGAGATATACGGAGCTGGGAGATGATATCTTCTATGATACGAATGGGAGCATTGATACTCTTTTCGTTCCTGCAGCTCAGCCAGTGACCTCTACGGTAATATATTACAACCTCAATATTTCCGCAGCGGATCTCTATGACACTTCGACGGTCAGACTCTATGTGTACTACTCGACATCTCAGACGGCATGCAAAAGCCTCACCGTGAGGCTATACTCTGCAGAATATGACACGACAGATGTGGCGACTCAGGCGGATAAGGAGGTATTTTCTGAGGTGCTCGAGCTCACGAATGGCACATATCGCGGATATCTGGATATCTCGGCGGCGGACCTTCTATATGTTATGAGTTACGACAACCCCTATAACGCCCCTCACCTGTCGATCGTGCTCTACTATCCCGACTCCGGTGACGAGTTCGTGGAAGGGGAGCAGATTGATTTTCAGTTCACCTTCCAGAAGCAGCGCGGCGTCTCTGAGTCCGCCCTGACTCCCTACATAGTCGGCGGACTTGGAGTCTTTCTTATGGTCTCCGCTGCAGCATCTACTGACATCATAGATCCCACTTCTCCGTATCATGTAATCAACAACCCGTTCAAGAAGAAGCGCGCACCACGGGGAAGGAGAAAGACCGCCTCGAGAAGGCGGAAAACAACGAGAAAAAGGAGGCGATAAAGTGATAGGCATACTTCTTGCACTGGCATTCTTCGGAGTCTTCGGATTCTATGTGTACAGCATATACACGGGCGCAGCGGCATCCAACATAGTTGGGGGACTGGTCGGCGGGACCACCGGAGTGATGGGGGTCTTCCTCACCGGCTGGTCCGACATGATCGGATACCTCGAGGCAGCCGCGTCCGGAGTCCTGGGATTTGCCGGCTGGCTTCTTGTCCTGGGATTCGTTGCGATGATCCTCGTCATGCTGTACAACGGGCTGCGCACTGCGAACCACGACATGACGCTGGTCCAGTAGGAGGGTCTGCATGGCGACAGATGTCAGCGGGATAATCGGGAAAGCCTTCGGAAGCGTCGTGAACGCTATCGTGGCTTTCTTCACGGGCATACTCAACGCCCTATTATCCCCCATCCAGACCGTTCTGGCACGGTTCGGGATCGCAGTAGGAGAGACCGGGGTGCTCGCTCCGATCATCCTCGTCCTGGTCCTCGCAATCTCGATATACCTTATCTGGTTCTTCTGGTGGGCGAGAGGCTTTCTGCCACAGTCCTAAACCCCTTCCTTTTTTCAATATAGGAGTGTGTCAAAATGGTGAACATCCCGATACTAAGCGATATGTACGACAAGGTTGTGGCAATATACAACTGGATGAAATCTATATATGACTTCATTCAGAGCATTCCGGAGGGTATCATTGATGTCATGAAGAAGGTCGTTGCGTTCGTGGAGGATGTTCCTGGGACCCTCTACTCATGGTTCAGCACGGCGATGTCGTGGGTCTATGAGCACATGATGGATCTGATCCACTGGTTCGGCAGCTCGTTCAACTGGATGGTCTCACAGATCCCTGGCCCGTATATGATCGTTGCCCCGATTCTGCTCATAGCGATCTTAGGTTTCGGCTACTTGCTGGTTCGAATCGTGTTCTGGGCATATCACCAGATCCCCGTAATCGGATAGGAGGCACAAATATGGGACAGTTCACAGAATTCAGCGTTGGCCTTGCGGTCTTCCTGCTCGGCCTGATCGGAGAAGGCTTCTTCTCGTGGGTAGTCGGAGATCACGAGGTCGTGTTCTTCGGTGTCGGGATAGTCGGCAGGATCCTGCAGTACATCGTCATGGCCATCGGGATGTACCTCGTCCTTGACTCCCTCGGCCTCCGGAGGACCATCACCACGAAGAAGAAAAAGGGGGCAAAACATGCGCGCAGGTAGGGTTATTTTTATCGTCCTTTTCTTGCAAATATGTTTTTTGGCGTTCACCGTAGGGGTGAATGCGGAACATATTCCGCAGGATTCCCTCGTATATGTGGAATCGGCCTCTTCCAGCACTTCGGCGATCCACCTCGCGGCTCCGGAGGGGAGCTCGAAGTCGTTCCTCTATGACAACATCACCATCGACATGATCACCTTCTCGAACGAGTCGCAGCGGTACACCATCACCTTCTCCGGAGGGGGCAACAGCACGATCTCAAGGAGCGGGGAGATCAACGGGACCGAGCGGGTGCAGCTGACGGTTCCGGAAGGGAGATACCAGCTCACCGTCAAGGTCGGGGGTGATATCCACAGTTTCGGCCTCGTCCTCGTGAAGCAGCACCTGACCGCGGCGGAAATCAACGCGGAGGGCGGGGACTACATCCGGATCGCGCAGTCGGAGATAGAGGAGCAGATCAACAAGGCAGGCTTCGGCGTACTGACCGGCGCGCTCGTGGCCGTTCCCGCGGCATATCTGGCAGCGAAATGGAAGATCGAGCAGAAGGGGGAATTCGAGACATGAGACTCTTTCACAGGAACGAACCGGATCCGGAGGCTCGGGAAGGTGTGCAGCGGGTTGTCCGGACATCGTGGATCTATGAAGACTTCATCAGGCACAAGCTGAAGTACATCTTCGGCATGGCCATCGTGCTCTACATCACCTACAAGCTCTTCGCCTACTTCGGCGGCTGGCTCCTCCTCGGCCTTTTCCTCATGCCCGTCTGGTTCGGCCTGCTCCTGCACTACCTGACCCGGGACTACATCCGGGTTCTTGAGATCCAGCTGCAGGACAAGGATGCCGAGCCTGTGTTCCAGACCTCCGCCTACGCGAACAAGACGGCCCTCTGGTACTTCCCCCCGGAGAAGTTCAGGGAGTACAGGAAGATCGGAAGGGTCGTGCAGCTCCCACAGTCGGAGATCTATGTGGCGGAGCTGGTGGACAGGGAGAAGCGGGAGATCCATTATCCGCAGGCGGTCCTCTCCAACCTGGACTTCTACAGCGCCGCCTCCGCCTTCTTGAAGCTGAAGGAACTTCTGACCATCTACATCCGGCAGAACACGCTTCTGAAGACATTCCTGAACAGCTACGCGG
>CAZKII010000124.1:0-3344 GCA_964552865.1 uncultured Thermoplasmata archaeon
CTTCTCCTCCTTCCCCGTGCCTCTCCCCCTGAGCAGTTTCAGAAGCAGCTCCATGGTGGTTCTGGTCTCCTCTAACTGTTTCTCCATCCGCTCCATGCGGCACTCGATGCAGTTACAGTCCGGGGCGTGACCTTCCACCATGAAATCACCGTAAAGGCATAGTGACGCACTATTTACCGTTTTCCGTTTCACCCCACTTCTCCCTTTCCATCACCCGTATGTGCCTCTTTTTCCGGGAGAACATAAGGCTGAGGAAGAATATCCCCACCGCTGCGAGGACTATCATCGGCCCGGAGGGCATGTTCGGCAGGTAGTAGGAGAGGAGGAGGCCGATTATGCTGGCCAGCACCCCGAAGAGCGCGGACAGGAGGAACATCATCCTCCATTTATGCGTGAACTGGTGGGCAGCCGCCGGCGGGGCCGTTATTAGCGCAAACACCAGAATCGCCCCTATGACCTTTATGGACGATGCGACGCTCAGGGCGATGAGCATGAGCATCACATAGGATATCGCTCTGACCGGTATGCCCAGCACCCTTCCCACCTCCATATCGAAGCTTATCACCTGAAACTCCTTGAAGAGCAGGAATATGGTGAGGAACACGAGGCCGGCCACCAGCAGTATGAGTTTGATCTCCTCTGCCGATACCCCCAGCACATCGCCGAACAGGAGGGCGTATGCCTCCGGATTATAAACAGGCATGAGGTGTATGAATATGATTCCGAGGGCGAGCATGAGGGAGAACAGGATGCCTATGGCGGCGTCCAGATTCAGTTTTGCTTTCTCACCCGCATATCCTATCCCTAAGGCGGTCCCCACCGCAAACAGTATCCCCATCATGAAGGGATCAGCACCGATTACTATGCCGAAGGTGGCCCCCGCAAATGCGGCGTGAGCCATCCCCGCTCCCATGAACGAAAGCCCTCTCAGGATTATATACACGCCGATGACGGAACATAGGAGGCTGGTGACGATGGCCGCCAGAAGCGCCCTCTGCATGAACCCGTATGCAAGAAAATCAAACATGTCCGTCACCTCCGTGGTGGTGCTGGTCGCTCAGCACGACGCATGGCATCCCCTGATAATGGACCACCTTGACATCGGTGTTGTACACCTCCCTGAGGATCTCCGGCCTGCATACGCTGGCCACATCCCCCTGCGCCACGATCTTGCGGTTTATGTAGAGGATCTTCGAGGCGTACGCGCTTATCTGGTTTATGTCGTGGGTCACCATCATCACCGTGAGGCCGTAGTTCTCGTGAAGCTCCTGTATGAGCTCGATTATGGAGGCCTGACTCGGAACATCGAGGCCGGTCGTGGGTTCGTCGAGGAATATTATTTTCGGGTTGTGCACAAGAGCTCTGGCGATGAAGACGCGCTGCTGCTGGCCCCCGGAGAGGTGGCCTATCGGCTCGTCTATCTTGTCGAGCATGCCCACTTTTTTCAGGGCCTCCTCCACCGCCTGATGGTCCTCTTTCTTCGGCCTCCTGAACAGCCCCAGCGTTCCGTATCTCCCCATCAGCACAGCATCCCTTACCAGAACCGGCACCATCGGGTTTATGCTCTGTTTCTGCGGGAGGTATCCGATCTCCTTCCTTATGGCGGGCAGCTCTTTCCTCGCGTCGCGGCCGAGTATGGTTATGCGCCCGGATTCCACCGGCACCAGTCCTATGAGCGATTTCAGAAGGGTCGTCTTGCCGGAACCGTTTGGACCGATTATCCCGACGAACTCCCCCGCGTCTATCTGGAACGAAACCCCGGAAAGGATCCTCTTATCCCCGTAACTCACGCTGAGGTCCGATACCTCGATGGCCTTCATCTCTCCCTCCTCCGGTAGACCGTTGCTGCGGCACCGAGCGCCACCAGAGCAATGATGGCGATCAGCGAGTACATAAGGACAGGGGATGCGCCGCTCTCGTCTCCGCCCCTGCTCCCTTCGGAAAGCGCCAGGGATATGGCCCCGGCGTCGTATTCAAGCATACCGAGGTATGTGGTGGTGTTGAATGCCCCCAGCAGAGGCGTTATCTCAACCGATCGGACCCCCGTCTCCTCCCGTATCTGGTCCGTCACCGGGGTTGGGAACTGCGGCATCGTGACGATGAGACTTATGTTCTCCTCCCTTATCTCGTCTATTATCTCGGAAACATGCTGGGCCGAGGGGGATTGCCCCGGGACATCCACCAGAAGGTCCACCTGCTCGAACCCGATGAAGTTGAAGAAGTAGAGGAACGCCGGATGGCTGGCTATCACCTTCATGCCGCTGTACGGGGCCATCTCTTCCAGTATCCTCTCCTCCGTTTCGTTTATTCTCTGCAGGTAGGAAACCGTGTTGTTCCTGTATACGGAAGCGCCGGATGGGTCGGCCTCTATGAGCGCCTTCTCTATGTTGATGACCATGGTCTTTGCGTTCTCCGGGTCCATCCAGACATGCGGATTATCCTCTATGAGCGGAATCCCGGAGGCCGCCTCGCACACCACGAGGCCCCCGTTGTCGGAGGAATCCAGCAGGTCCTGGGCCCACGGCTCCAGCTCCGGCCCCGCTTCACCCCCGAACTCTACGAACACGCTGGCCTCCTCTATCGCGCTCCTGTCCGCCGTGGTGGTGGCGTATGTGTGCGGGTTCTCCATGCCCGTCACAAGTGCCACGCAGCTCACCCTGTCGCCGCCGATCTGCTCCACGAAGTCCCTGAGCACGCTGACAGTGGCCACCACATCCAGAACCGGGGCCCGGGCACTCTTTTCCTCTCCCGCTGCAGCAGCGAGACCGGGCATTACCACTGTCGAGACCAGCAGGACCACCGAGATTACGGAAATAGCGAACAGCAGCCGCTCCTTTGAAGCCTTCTCTCTTCTCATTCTCTCACCGCACCTCACTCGTAACAGGAATTATTTAAAAGTTTGCCCGTTGTTAATAAGCCTTAAATAGAAGTTTGCCATACCTTATTAAGATAAATATGACCATCGTCAGCATATCCGTGAACGAGGAACTCCTTGCGAAGTTCGACGATACCTCCGTGAGAAACGGCTATTCCACGCGCTCCGAGGCCATTCGGGATGCCATGCGCGCCTTCGTTGCCAACGGAGAGCTGGAAATAGAGAGAGGCGACAATATGGCCATAATCTCACTGATATATGCAAAAGGGGGTAACAGGTCAGAACTGGTTAGGGTTCAGCACAGGTTTCCCGAGATTCAGACCATGCTCCACACCCATCTGGATGACAGGAACTGCCTGGAGGTGTATATCATCAAGGGCGAGGGCGATAGGATTAAGAGGCTCATAAAGGAGATAAGGCACATAAAGGCCGTGAAAAGGGTGGATTTTGCGTCCAATGCGAGCAATGT
>CAZKII010000125.1:0-3328 GCA_964552865.1 uncultured Thermoplasmata archaeon
CAGGGCGATGCATCCATCCCCGCTCTGGCGGTCAGGTTCTCCAACACCGGCAATGTGGACCTCAGGAACATAGAGATATGGCCCGAGCTCGACGGTGTGTTCTTCTACTCTGCCGTGGATTTCTATGAGGGTGCCGACGGCTCAGGTGTTCAGAACCCCCAGATAGTTGATAAGGTTGAGCTGGACTCCCTTGCACAGGGTGAGAACACCAGCCAGACATGGTTCGTTGCTCTCGATCCGTATGTGCAGGCAGGACAGCACAGAATCCTCTTCGACTGGTCCGCCACTTTCTTTGACAACGGTGCTACGGACAACCCGACCCATTATGTGGATGTTACCGGTGGCTGGTGGGACGATGATGGAGATGGCTCCACGCCGATGGTGCCTGTTTGCGATGTGAACCCCGGTACGGAGTGGATTACCGGTGCGTATGTGTTTGTGACCGTGACGGATGTCAACCCTGACTTCACCGCTGACAAGATGGAGAATCTCGATACAGGGGACGATTATTTCGACCTCTCGTGGGACAATCTCGTTTATGTCAATATAGGAACATGGATTAACAACTTCGAAATGGTGCCTTTCACTGATCTCAGAGCGACCCTGCAGGTAAACAACACGCCCTTCATGAACCCGCTGGACCACAGCGCCCTGACAGTTGAGAACGACCTCTGGAACTCTGACGATGCGGTTAATGCGGATGACAGTGCGTGGATGGAGTGGTTCGTGGATATCGACCCGAACACTGCACCTGGGATATACATGGTAGATATCCTTCTTACAGGGAGGAACGCGGATACAGGCCATGATATAAGTGTGACCATACCGTGTGTTGTGGAGTTCAAGGGCTTCGGTCCCGAGCTCGTCGTTACTTCCGTGACAACAGGGGACATCAACCCGGGTCAGCAGTTCACCATGAACCTTACGATAACGAACCAGGGTGATGACACCGCCAGAGATGTATTTGTCTGGATACCGGATTCCTTCATCTTCGGAGGTGACCCGTCTCAGTACTGGAATGTGATCGATGGCTTTGTCAACAGCATCAGCACATACAGGGACGACTATGAGAACGGAGCCGAAACCGAAACCATAAGGGACAACTCCAACATAACCCTTGAGCAGCTCAACATAAAGGATGCCAAGGAGATTGTGGACCTGAACCTTTATATAGAGGGTGTTTACACGCATCCTGCTCCCACTGTATGGCTGGTTAAGGCGAGCAATCTTGCACCCGGCGAATCCGTGACGGTCACCTTCCAGATGATCAGTAATGCCAACATGGCCCCCGGTCGCCCCTACATCATACCGATCGAAGTGGACTTTGTGGACAGCAACGGAGACTGGGGCTGGTGGGACAACAGCGTGACCGTTCAGAGCACCGGTGTGGCCGAGCCGTACCATGCGACATCCGGCAGCGAGTTCATTACCAGTGACAACGCCCTCGGCTGGGGATTCCTAGCGGTGATATTCGTCCTCGTGCTCGTACTTGCACTGATGTTCGGACCGAGAAGGAAGGAGGAGGAGCCCCTGTACAGAGAGGAAAAGCCAGTGACATGGAATGAGCCCGTTGCCCCCGCTCAGCAGGAGGAACCGGCACCCACACAGGTTGATTATGCCCCATCTGCCCCTCCGCAGGAGGAGTCAATACCGGAAATTGCCGAGATGAGCGTGGATGAGCCTGCCGCGGTGGATGCTCCTGCCGAGGGTGGCGATGAGGTCCCACTTGTCTACGACGAGAAGGATAATCAGCCGGAGTCCTTCTAAACCCCTCCCCTTTTTCATTTTCAGAAAGGGAGGAAGAAGGATGGAATGGAAAAAGATGGTAGCATACGGAATGGTGGCGATGATGCTGCTGGGAGTGCTTTTGAGCATCCCTGTTAGCAGTGCTGAGGACGGTCCGCTCTACGAACCGGATTCAATGCCGGCAGTGCCTCAGAACGAGACTTCCGCCGTACCTCCTCCGTTACCCTCTCAAATAACGGGCGGCTGGACCAAGATTGTGACGGACCCGGATGAAGGCGGTATCAATGTTAAGGACGGGTATGTGCAGGTTGACGATGACAATCTCTATCTGAGAATGACCTCGTATTCTCCATGGACTTCCACCTATGGTCAATTTTACGCTCTCATATGGATTGATGCGGATCAGGACCCCGCTACGGGTTCATCGATAAACGATATCGGCGCCGATTACTGGATAATCGCCTATGGCTACGGTTATCATTATATCTATGCATGGAACGGAGGGGGCTGGAGTTATGGCGGGACGATTTCTTACATGGATACCCCGACCAGCGACACGGTGGACCTGGGCTTGAACTGGGCGAGCATCGGAGGCGTTTCGGATAAAGACATCGTTTATGGTTTTATCGATGTTTCCACCTGGCAGTGGGACTATGCTCCGGATGGTAGCCACGGCACGTTGACTCTGCCTAAGGACCTCTCCGTCGAGAGCGATGGGATAACCTTCTCGGGAGATGCCGTCGCCTCCAGTGACATTTACATCACGGCCAAGGTGCAGAATAACATGTGGCTCACACAGAGAGATGTGCAGGCGAGGTTCTATCTGGATGGAAATACACACATCTACCATACGGTCACAATATCGAGCATTCCGGGGAGAGGCTCGGCTACCGTAACAGTACCGTGGCATGTTCCGTCTTACGAGGGAAGCCATACGGTGAAGGTTGTGGTTGACCCGAACAACCTCATAAATGAAACGGATGAGGGTAACAACATGGCAGAGACTCCGGTGACTGTTCAGTATGCTCCGCAGAGTACGGCGACATCATCCTCGGGCGGTGCCAGTGAAGCACTCAGCGATACGATGACAATGGGACTGTTCGGAATAACCATGCTCCTGCTGGTGCTATTCGTGGTGCTCATCGCCATAAGACGGTCAAAACGGCTTTAAACCCATTTCCCAGTATTTTTCTTTTATCAGAAACCTACAAATAAGCCCTTTGTAATCACCGTTCATGCCAGATGATAGAAGAGAAGAGGATCCAGCCTCCATACGGGGGAAGAGCAAAGAGGATATTGAACGGCGCAGGGTGCTGACTGAGAGGATAACTGGTGCGAGTCTCAGGACGATAGGGAACTTTTCCATAACCCCGGAGAGCGTTTCCAAGAACATTGAGAACATGATAGGCACCATTCAGATACCCGTCGGAGTTGCCGGCCCCCTGAAAATAAAGGGTGAGTACGCAGATGGTGATTACTATGTCCCTCTTGCCACCACGGAAGGGGCCCTTGTCGCCTCGGTGAACCGGGGGATGAGGATCATCGCCCTCAGCGGAGGAGCGAAGGCCATGGTCCTTCAGGA
>CAZKII010000126.1:0-3322 GCA_964552865.1 uncultured Thermoplasmata archaeon
TCCTCACCATCTCCGCGATTTTTAGAGTCCTCTCGAATGTCCTTTTAAAGTTCTTCTCCACCGCGGCGGGGAATTCATCATAGGGCATGTGGGAGATTATGAGGTGCGTTCCTCCCGCCTTCTGAAACTTCCTCGCGGCCTCCACATTCTGCCCCTTTAACTGAAGATGCATGTGATTGTCCATTATGGGAATCATGCGGTCGCCCCGAAAATTAAACGAAAAAAGGGTTTTACATAAGGCCGGCTTCGGTCAGCTCGTCGATTATGCGAAGGACGGCGCGCTCCACATCCTCCGGCTTTCTCGCTCCGGTGCAGACAAGCTTTCCTGAACCGAACAGGAGGACCACCACCTTCGGATCATCCAGCCTGTAAACCAGCCCGGGAAACTGCTCCGGTTCGTACTCAACCTTCTCAAGACCCAGCGTGATCGCTATGGCGTTGAGGTTTATCTCCATCTTCAGGTCAGAGGACGCAACGATGTTCTGAACCTTCACATCCGGCTCCTTGTTGACGGCTATGCCCGCCTTCTCCACCTCTGTGGCCACCTTCTTTATGGCTCTCTTCACATCCTTCAGGCTCTTCGCTCCGGTGCACACCACCTTTCCGCTCCTGAAAAGAAGCGTTGCGGTCTTGGGCTCCTTCAGGCGATATATCAGCCCCGGGAACTGCTCCGGTTCGTACTCCGCCCCGTCGATCGCAAGAGCTATGGCCGTAAGATCAAGCTCCTCCCCTATCGATGTGGATGCTACCACATTCTCTATTTTTACCTCTGGTTTAATGTCTGACATGAAACATCACCATCCGCCCCATTTAAATACCCCTTTATAAAGCTTTGCATCGAAGTGCTGTGTTGCAGAACCCCATCAGGGACATATGGAGCGACCCTGTATTTCTTCCCTACCGCCCATTATCTCACTCATCTCTGAGTTTTGAGTCGATCTGAACGGTTAGATCCCCATATCCTGTAACATGTTATATATCAGAAACTTCCTTTTCACCTCACGGACCGCGGGTGTCTGGCTCTGCACTCTCACATTTTCTCCGAAGATTCTCTTAACAAAGGAGAAGACACCTTCCACAGCCCGTCTTTTTCCGTATTCATGTTGTTCATTCCATTTTTCATAGCCAAGGGCCTGCAATTCTCCCGCACATTTTTTCCAAGACGGGAGAGCCTTTGCCAGAGCACTGGCATTTTTCTTGGTCTTTACATCAACTGCAATATCTAACTTTAAGCATCCCCTTTGTGAACCTTCCATTTCTCTCTGAGCCATTAGCCACGATTTGTAACCTTAATTCCGCTACTGTCTATGGCTATCACAGCATTCAGGCGATTGCGGAAGGAGATGTACATTTGTGATATAAAACTATTTGTGCAACACACCACATTGTAATCGTTGCAGGATTATTGAGCGTAATAGACTATTTTCTATATGCAGTCATTCATATATTTGTAAAGGGAGCGAGGCATTTTCCATTGAAATCAAGAGGAAAAGAAAGTATTTTGGTTACATCAGGTCGGCTTCGGTCAGTTTGTCCATTATACGGAGAACAGCCCTTTCAGCATCCTCTGGCTTCCTCGCTCCAGTGCAGACAAGCTTTCCGGAACCGAACAGGAGGACCACCACCTTCGGGTCATCCAGCCTGTAAACCATCCCGGGAAACTGCTCAGGTTCGTACTCAACCTTCTCGAGACCCAACGTGATCGCTATTGCACTGAGATTGATTTCTATCCCCAGGTCAGAGGTGGCCACGATGTTCTGGACCTTTATATCCGGCTCTTTGTTTACTATCATCCCCGTCTTTTCAACTTCCGTAGCCACCTTCTTTATGGCTCTCTTCACATCCTTCAGGTTCTTCGCTCCGGTGCACACCACCTTTCCGCTCCTGAAAAGGAGCGTTGCGGTCTTGGGGTCTTTCAGCCTGTATACAAGTCCCGGAAACTGCTCCGGTTCGTACACGGTTCCGTCAATTGCAAGGGCTATGGCCGTCAGGTCAAGTTCCTCCCCTATAGATGTGGATGCCACCACATTCTCTATTTTTATCTGCGATTTAATCTCTGCCATGAAACATCACCGTCCACCACATTCAAATACTTTAGCATAAAGCTTTGCATCACAGATGACATTCCCGAGAAGCGTTGTAAGAAAAAAAGGGAAGGGAAGGGCTAGAATAAGAAGGGATGGGATGCACTCTGATTCCTAGCCCAGTTTCCCAAAACCTCTAAACACGCCGCACCTATTTAAGGATTTCGGCAAAGTTTTAAATACATGTGCTCAGAATCTCTCATCTCTCGAATTAATGAGAATTTAAATAAAATGGTTTTTTGAAATCCTCAGAGATAGCCGGACTTCTGAAGGAGCATGAGGTCCTCTGTGCTCAGGGTCTCGCCGTTCATGAACTTCTCGTATATGTCCTCGGCCTCCTTCTTCCTCTCGCTGTCCGCTTTCTTCTTCTTCTCCTTCCTGTGCTTCTGGCGTATTCCGGAGATGATCTTGTCGAAGTCGTGAACCTGCGTTATGTACTCTATATGGAGGCGGTGCTCCTCGTCGGCCTCGTTCTTGCACCTTATGAACTCCTCCTGGGCCCTGTCCGCTTCCTTCCTCAGCTCGTCGGCCTTATCGTAGAGCTCCAGCATCTTGTCGTGCTCTTCCTGAGCGGCATCCGCATACTCGCCCAGCAGTTTATGGTACTCCTCCGCCTTATCGCGGGCCTCTTTCGCCGCCGTGAGGGTCTTCTTTATCTCACCGCCCTCCTCGAGTTCTTCCTCAAGCTCGTGGATCTCCTTCGCCAGCTTCTTTATGAGCTCCGTGAGTTCCTTCTCCTTCTTCGGGCTCATGGTCTGGGTCATCTGCTTGAACTCCAGGCCCTTGACATCCTTCTTGAGCTTCCGGATCTGCTTTATCTTGCTTATGGGCCTCTCCTTCTTGAGCTCGTTCACCTTTTCGAAGAGTTCGCTGGCCTTCTGATTCCACTCGTCCCTGAGGGTCTTGTACTCCCTGACCTTCTGGTTCAGTTCGTCCCTCTTCTGGCGGTGCTGATTGGCCTCTTCAATGACCTTGCGCACCTGTGCGTTCAGCTCGTCGCGCTTTCTGGCCCATTCCTTCGTCTCACTGTTGAGTTTGTCCCTGGCCTTTCTATGCTTCTCTGCTTCGGCATTTGCTTTGGCCCTTTTGGGCTCCAGTTCTTCGAGAAGTTCTTCATCGCTCATCAAAATTCCTCACGGCATCTATATTCACAGGTAATTTTATGCTCTTTATAAGCATTTCGGTCACTGCGGCCCGACAGGGGCACTACAACTTCTCAAGAGCCTCTTTAATGGCCT
>CAZKII010000127.1:0-1564 GCA_964552865.1 uncultured Thermoplasmata archaeon
CGCAACTTTTAAATAACATCCCATTTTGGCAGGAGTACCGGCGGGCCGAGGCCCGCAGGAGATGTGCCCGAAAGGGTGAATCCTGAAACAGGTGATATCATGGACGAAGAGACAAAGACCAGCAATCCGAAAAGCATGTACGGATATGTGCGCGAGGCCTGGAAGAGGCCGGATAAGAGTTATGTGAAGGCGCTCCAGTGGGAGAGGCAGATAGTCTGGAGGCGTCAGGGAACATTTACGAGGGTAGATCACCCCACGAGGATCGACAGGGCCAGGAGTCTCGGCTACAAGGCCAAGCAGGGTTATGTCGTGGTTCGTGTGAAGGTCAGAAGGGGCGGCCTCAGGAAGCACAGGATCGCCAAAGGACGAAGGGCCAAGAGGCGCGGCATAAGCAAGATAACCATGGCCAAGAGCCTGCAGAGGATCGCAGAGGAGAGGGTGGCCAAGAAGTACCCGAACCTTGTCCCCCTGAACTCCTACTGGGTCGGTCAGGACGGTAAGAGGAAGTGGTACGAGGTCATACTGGTGGACCCGGACCATCCCGTTATAAAGAGCGACCCGAAGATCAACTGGGTTACCCGCCCTGCGAACAGGAACAACCGCGCAGGAAGAGGGCTCACCTCCGCAGGAAAGAGAGGACGGGGCCTCAGAAACAAGGGCAAGGGGGCCGAAAAGGTCAGGCCGTCCATAAGGGCGAAGGGAAGAAAGGCGAAATAAATCAGCCCAAAACCCTTTTCTTCAGTTTTTCCACATCATCCCGGCCCAATCCAATGAGCGGGTAGAACACTGGAATGTCGAGCACAAGCCCGCCGAAGTTCTCAAGCGTTTCGCCGACCACGAGGCCGTCCGCCCGGCTTGTTCCGAGCAATTCTTCCAGAGTATCCGCTTCGATCTCATGAATCCCGGAATCCCAGAGCCTCAGAGCATCTATAAACCGCTTCTCACCGCACACATCGAGATAACAGCCCCTTTTCATCATGAGCCACGCGGCCACGGCGTCCTCCTCCGTTCTCAGGCACGCGGCCACGACCCCCTGCGTCCCGATGGGCAGCCCTCCGGGGCCGGGCATCACATCCATGAAGAGATACGCACTCCGATCCCGCACCTCCACGAAGAACTCCACATCCGGATTTTTGAGATTGACCGACGGGTTCGCAGCTTTATTCGCTTCCCATATGGCGGATCCCACCTCTCTTGCCAGTTCCATGCTGGTGTATGGATGACCGCCGGAGCGCCTCGCCCGAACCGCGAAACTCTGCCCCTGTTCTAGTGTTCCTCCCCACAGTTCGGCAGCCAGCGATGTTATCTCTCCGATCTCCGAGGAAGTGGTCCACACCGGGCTTATGGAAACTATGCCGAATGTTCTGGAAAGAATCTTCATGGCCTTTTCGGGCTCGTTGGCACCTATGAAAAACCTGCCGTTCTCCATGCGGACTGCGGCTTCGATACGGGCGTCCATGAAAGCCCGCTCTATGCTGTTCCTCAGAGTCCTCTCGAACTTCTTCCGAACCGGATGGCTTTTGAGGCCGAGTTCGCCATACCTTACGAGTATCAGGTCCGGAGT
>CAZKII010000127.1:1664-3237 GCA_964552865.1 uncultured Thermoplasmata archaeon
TATTCCCTCCCTGTTCCCGCTCTGGGACTTAGGTTCATAAAAGCGAACTTCCCGGAGATAGAGGTGCTGGAATACCCGTCATGGAAGCAGTACGAAGCGGAACTGAGGAAAGGAGTGGACATACTCGGCATTTCATTCTACACCCGGAACGGGAACGAGATCCCCAGAATGATAGAGTTGGCAAAGAAATACGGGGTGAAGGAGATATGGGGGGGCAACTACGGGATACTCACTCCAGAACTGGCCAGATATTTTGACAGAACCTTTATGGGATACGCAGAGGAGGAACTCAGCCTTGCCATAAGGGGCGAAGGGATAAAACACCTGATACACCCTTCTATACCCACGACAATGGGCTTCAACCTCACCCCATTCAGAACCGTGGAGGGATTTCTCTTCACCACGAGGGGGTGTCCGTTCAGGTGTGATTTCTGTCAGACCCCTGCCTTCATAAAAAGAGTCAGCACCATCCCTCTCGACACAATAGAAGAGGTGCTTATCGAATACAAGAAGATGGGCATAAACATCCTTTTCATAGCGGACGAGAACTTTCTCACATTCCGGAAGCACGGAGAGGAGGTTCTTTCTCTTCTTCAGAAGTATGATATGTCCTGGGCCTCCCAGACGCGCATTGACAACATCCGCGGAAGGGTGGCGGAACTGAAGGAGATGGGGATGTTCAATGTGATGTTCGGCATAGAGAGCTTCAACGAGGAAAACCTCAGGCAGATGCACAAGAGAGAGACGGTAGAGCGAATCCTCGATACAATAGAGGAGATGTCGAACAACGACATATACATGCACGGGAACTACATCATTGGGTACGAGAACGATACGGAAGAGAGCATAAAGACGGATATCGAGCGACTGGCGAAAATGGACATCCAGAGCACCCAATTAACTATTCTGACCCCATTCCCGATGACGCCCGTATATGACCGAATCAAGGAACATTACGGCATATTCGAAACCGACTACTCAAAATTCGACACATATCATCTGACATGGAATCACCCGCACATTTCGAAAGAGAGGATCGAGACCCTTCTCAGATGGGGGATACGCCGATGCAACCGACCTTCCAGAATGATAGAGGGATACAGGAAGATGAAAAAGCTGAGATTGGTCGGAAAAATGGTAAAGTCCGGCCCCGTGGATTATCGACTGCTCCACTGGATTGGGGTGCATCCCAGAAACTACTAGCGTAGCATTCAGAGGTTCACAACGCGTCCGGCCGCATCCCTCTTTCTTCTGCCGAACTCGTCCATCGTGAGGAGTACGGTATCCGGGAAGACCGGTCCTCCCTTGCACACGCGGTACCCGCCGATGGCACAGGCATCACAAACCCCGATTCCGCACTTCATCAGCCGCTCGAGGGAGGCCTCATACTTTATTCCCCTAGCCGATGCCATGTCCAGCACCTTTTTCATCATGATCTCCGGCCCGCATGCCACGACCATATCGTACGAATCCTCTTCCAGAAGCCTATCGGCCAGCTCCGTGACGAATCCGTGAAAGCCCGCACTCCCATCGTCAGTCGAAACCTCGACCCGTACAACCCTGCTGGCCCGCT
>CAZKII010000128.1:0-3162 GCA_964552865.1 uncultured Thermoplasmata archaeon
CCCACCGAAATCTTTAAAACCAACCGCCGTATTGGGCAGTTTCGAGGCGTTTATATGGCCAGATTTCCAGAAGCTGAAGAAAGACTGCTCAATGTCAAGATATGCATGAAATGCGGAGCCCGCAACGCGCCCAAGGCAACACGCTGCAGGAAGTGCGGCTATGAAGGGCTCAGACCGAAGTCAAGGGAGAGAAGAGGCGGTTAAGCCTTTTTCCCGCTCTTTCCGTTCCTTTTTTCTCTGGCCGGACACTCGGGATTTATGCACATCTCCATGGGCCTTCTCCCTTTCATTATCAGTTTGATTACGGGCGCACCGCAGTGCGGGCAGGCCCTGCCCGTGAACTCTATCTTCCCTTTCTGGGGGAGCGGGTAGCTTACATCGCATTTCGGGTATGCGGAGCAGCCGACGAACCTCTTCCCCCTTCTGGAGTATCTCATTATCAGGTCGCTTCCGCAGCGCGGGCATTTCCCGGCCGTAAGATTGGTTCTTGAACCCGGGCACTCGGGGTTGATGCATATCTCCACGGGCGAGGCCCCCTTCCCGATTATTTTAACGATGGGAGAGCCGCACAGTTCGCAGTCCTTCTCTCCGGGAACCACAAGGACGCCCTGCGGGATCGGTCTGGTGACATCACAGTCCGGATAGTTGCTGCACCCGATGAACTGCGTCCCCTTTCTCGTCTTGATGATGATCAGGTCCCCTCCGCACTTCGGGCATTTTCCTATATAGTGCTGCTCTCTCATGGCCTTTCTTATGTCCTCACCGATCTTCTGCCGGTTCTTTTCTATGGTTTCGGCGGCCACCTCCAGCATACCTCTGGACTCCTCAAGGACCTCCTCGAATGTCTTGCTCCCATCTGCGATCTTATCCATGTCCTTTTCGAGGGTTGCGGTCATGTCGCTGCTGGTTATCACGCTGGCGTGCTGTTCCAGCGCCTCTATGACGGCCCGCCCGGTAAGGGTCGGGACAAGGTTGGTTCCCTGCACATATTTTCTGTCGTAGAGCTTCTGGATTATATCGTGCCTCGTACTCTTGGTCCCGAGGTTCCTCTTCTCCATCTCCTTGAGAAGGCTCGCCTGGCTGTATCTCGCCGGCGGTTTCGTCTCCTCCTCGTCCATGGTTACGGCCACCACATCCAGCATCTCGCCTGCCTTAAGCACCGGCAGGTCCTTTTCATTGGCCGGATAGTAGGGGTAGTATCTTCTCCAGCCCGCTTCCATCACTTTTTTTCCGCTCGCCTCGAAGGGCTCCCCTTCCAGATCCAGCAATGCCTCCGCTTTCTTTATCACCGCCGGCGGCGCAAGGGTGGCGTAGAAACGCCTCACTATCAATTCGTATATCTTCCATTTGTCCCCCCTCATCTTCCCCTTTCTGGCCGCTGCCGTGGGGTGTATGGGGGGGTGGTCGGTGGTCTGCTTCTTCCCTCTGGTGGGCTTCAGTTTCTCCTGCTTCAGGAGTTCGGCGGCAAGGTCTCCGAGATCGGATTTGACGAGTTTTTCCAGAATGAAGCGGAGGTTCAGGCCCCTGGGATAAACCGTATTATCTGTGCGCGGATAGGAGATGTATCCGGAGGTGTACAGGTCCTCTGCGATCTTCATGGCCTGTGCCGGTGAGATTCCGAGCTTATTGGCCTCCATCAGGAATGTGGTGGTGTCGAAGGGTGCGGGGGGCCAGTCCTTCTTCTCTTCCTCCCGGTATTCGGTTACTTTTCCCCACTTCGCCTTCATCGCCCGGCCGAACCTTTCGTCTGCCTCCTCTCTCTCCCAGAACGGCTGCTCCTTATGGACCGCGATGAAGCTCTTCGCCTTCTTCATCTCCGCCTTTATGTTCCAGTACGGTTTCGGCACGAACTCCCTTATCTCCCGGTCCCTGTCCACCACGAGGCTGAGCGTGGGGCTCTGGACCCTTCCTACCGAGAGGAAGTTCTTCCCTTTCTGGCCCGACGCGAGGGATATCAATCTGGTGAGCACGGCACCCCATGTCAGGTCCACCACCTGCCTCGCCTCCGCAGCTTTCGCAAGACGGTAGTCCACCTCCTCCAGATTCTCGAAGGCCCTCTTTATCTCAATCGGGGTAAGGGAGCTGAACCGCGCCCTCTTTATCGTGAGTTTTTTCTTCCCGCCTTCCGGGATGTCGGCCACTTCCAGTGCCTCCACCCCTATCAGTTCCCCTTCCCTGTCGAAGTCGGTGGCGATTATTATCTCGTCGGTGTCTTTCACGAGCCTGTTCAGTACATTCACTATGGCCTTTTCACTGATTTTCTTGATGGGTTCGCTGCGTATGAGCGTTTTCGGCGGGATCGACGACCAGTTGTTCAGTTTCCTGTCGAAGTCCATGGCTATTATGTGCCCCCGGAGACCCACCACCGAGTAGTTTTTTCCGTCTCTGGAGAAAGTATGCACCGAAACCATCCCCATTTTCTTCGTTTCCGGTCGCCCTTCCGCCAGTATTCCTGCGATTCTTCTGGCTGCAGCAGCCTTTTCGGAGACTACTAGAACATTCATCGCGCCGTCAACTTCGCCCTGTTATTTAAAGATTGGTGGCTCCCCTCCCCTGTCCCCATGCCATTTTTTCAGACAAGAACTTCCAAAAAAACAAAGCAATAACCGAAAGGCATATATATAGAGAGGCACTATACCAATCATCTAACTCTCCATAGGGGGCAAGAAGAATGGAATATGAAGACGAAGAGGAACTGGCACAGTGTCCCAGTTGCGGGGCCATAATCCCAGCAGATGCGCTTGTCTGTCCAGAATGCGGCGTCGAGTTCGAGGTGGAGGAAGAAGAGGATATAACCGAAGGGCTCGGGGACGACCTGTTCGGCGACGAAGAGGAGGAAGTCGAGGACGAGGAGGCTGAGGAGGAGAAAGAGAGGCGTGATATGGGGCATGTTCTGTTCCCGGCGGGCCTCATCCTTTCCGTGCTCGGCCTCGGCGGTGTTGCGGGCCTGAGATCTGGCATCGTTCAGTCGCTGCTCGGTTCCCCTACCGGTGCTGTGAATACCATAGGGAGCAAGGAGTGGATGGGCATCGGCGTTTCTCTGGTAATATTTGCGATAGGAATAGTCCTCATCTGGATGTGGGGGAATTCTGAAGATTGAGGTGATCGTATGAGTAGGAAGAACAGGGGGAGAAAGAGCGGTAAAAATAAGGATAAAAAGGG
>CAZKII010000129.1:0-3148 GCA_964552865.1 uncultured Thermoplasmata archaeon
TATCACCGCCGGGTCCATAAGCTTTATATAGAGAGCCCATATTGGCGATATGCTCAATCAAGCATAATGAGGGATAGAAATGATGATGAAGGGAAAGAATGCGGTAAAGGTGATCGCTCTCGTTTCCGTGCTGATAATGGTTCTTGCGGCGGTCTTCATCGCTGCGTTTTCCGGCGAGCAAAAGATCACATTGAAGGTCTTCCATGCGGGAAGCCTGTCCATCCCCTTCGAGGAGGCGGAGAAGGAGTTCGAGGCCTCCCATCCCGGCGTCGATGTCCAGCTGGAGGCGGCGGGCAGCGTCAATACCATACAGAAGGTCACGGAGCTGAACAGGTCCTGCGATGTTCTGGCCAGCGCTGATTACTCGCTCATAGAAAGCATGATGATGGACGAGGGGTACGCCGACTGGTACATTCAGTTCGCGGTTAACAGAATGGTCATCGCCTACACCAACGGGAGCGCAGGGCACGAGGCGCTTAATGAGAGCAACTGGTTCTCGGTGATGCAGGAGGACGGCGTGAAGTTCGGCTTTTCCAGCCCCAACGACGACCCGTGTGGATATAGGGCCATGATGGTCACTGTTCTGGCCTCTGACTACTACGGCGCCACTTCGCTTTTTAACGACCTCATAGGGAACCATACGGATATCGGACTGGAAACGAACGGTTCCGTTAGAACCGTGATGGTCCCTGCCGACGACTCTCTGAACCCGGACGAGCACATAATGATACGACCGAAGGAGACCGACCTTATGTCCGCGCTGGAGAGCGGAGAGATCGACTACCTCTTCATCTATCAGAGCGTTGCGGTGCAGCACGCCTCCTCCGGTGTCCGTTTCCTCTCCCTTCCGCCCCAGATAGACCTCTCCGACACCGAGTATGCGGGCAACTACTCCAGCGTTAAGGTGCAGAAGTCCAACGGCGATGTTTCCACGGGAAAGCCGATCGTTTACGGCATAACGATCCCGAAGAATGCGGAGCACCCCGATCTTGCGGCGGAGTTCGTGGAGCTGCTCATCGGTGATGCGGGGCACAATATACTGAACGGTGCGGGCCAGCCCCCGATCGTGCCGGCGGTGGCCAGCGACCCCGCTGCCCTTCCGGCGGTGCTCAGGGAAATGGTGGTGCAGGAGAGATGAGGCGTCAGGATTCCTTTTCCCTCGGCATGATATATCTCGTGGTCCTCGGAGCCCTTCTCGTTCTCTTCATCGAGGTGTGGTATCTTCTGCCGATACCGGGCGTTATAGGTGTCTATCTCCTTGCGGCGAGGAAGCGGGAGAGGACCGACCGCTTCTTTCTGGTATTCGCCGCCGTGGGGATGCTGCTGGTCTTCTTCGTGGCCCTCCCTGTTCTCAACATGCTGAAGTACTCCACACCCGGGACGATTGGCCAGACCCTTGGCGACAGCGCCGCCGTATCCTCCATACTGCTCAGCATGGGTGCGGCCTTCTATGCGGTCCTTCTCTCCCTTCTGCTCGGCATCCCTCTGGCCTATGTTCTGGCAAGGCGGGATTTTCCGGGCAAAGGGCTTATCGAAGCGGTCATCGACCTTCCGGTGGTGATTCCACACACCGTTGCAGGAATCGCCCTTCTCATGGTTCTCGGCAGGGGGAGCATACTCGGTTCCGCAATCGATTTCGTCGATGCCATGCCGGGGATAATAGCGGCGATGATGTTCGTCAGTGCCCCGTTCATAGTTAATTACCTCAGGGAGGGATTCGAGGCGGTGGACCCGAGAATGGAGTTCGTGGCCAGAGGGCTGGGTGCCTCCGGCTTGGAGGCGTTCGGAACCGTCACCCTTCCCCTGTCCGTCAGGAGCATATTCATGGGTGCGGTGATGGGCTGGGCAAGGGCCATAAGCGAGTTCGGAGCCGTGGTCATAATCGCCTATTATCCGATGATAGCGCCGACCTACATATATGCGGCATTCAACTCAGGAGGTCTGGCAGCGTCGCGGCCTGTTGCGTCCCTCCTTCTGCTGATTTGCATAGGCGTGTTCGTGTCTTTGAGGCTTGTGAGCGGGAGGTGGAAGAGATATGCTAGAGATTGAAGGGCTCTCCAGAAAGTGGCCGGATTTCTCCCTCGAAGAGATAGACCTCGCTGTACGCGACGGAGAGTACTTCGTGGTGCTGGGACCGAGCGGTGCGGGTAAAAGCCTTCTTCTCGAAACGGTGGCCGGCTTCTACACTCCCGACAAAGGAAGAATAGTCCTTAACGGCAGGGACATAACGCATCTGCCCCCGGAAAAAAGGGGTATAGCGATGGTCTATCAGGACTTCGTCCTCTTTCCCAACATGACCGTGAAGGAGAACATAGCCTACGGACTGCGGCGCAGGAAGGTGGGAGAAGGGGAGATAGAACGGGAAGTGAGCCGCGCCGCCGAGATGCTCGGCATCTCGTCCATTCTGGAAAGAAAGCCCCTGACCCTGAGCGGCGGGGAGCAGCAGAGGGTTGCCCTTGCCAGAGCAATGGTCATCCGCCCCTCGGTTCTGCTTCTCGATGAGCCAACCGGTTCCCTCGATGCCAGTCTTCAGAGGGAGATGAGGAAGGAGCTGCAGTCCCTTCACAGGGAGCTGGGAGGTACGGTGATTCACATCACCCACAGCAGGGACGAGGCCATTTCACTGGCCGACAGGATTGCGGTCATGTTCGAGGGAAAAATAGAGCAAACAGGCACTCCCGTGGATGTGTTCAGGAGGCCGGAAAGCCGCAGGGTGGCCGACTTTGTCGGTGTGGAGAACATATTCGAGGCTGTTTACGAGTCCGATGGAAACAGGGCCTTTGCGGTGGCCGATAAATTCAGAATAGCGCTGCCTCCGACGGATATGGAATCGGGAGGGAAGATACTCGTGTCCGTGAGGCCGGAAGAGATCCTTCTTTCAAAAGAGAGGCTGGCCAGCAGCGCAAGGAACTGCATTCCCGGCAGGGTGGCCGAGATGCGGGATATGGCATCATTCGTGGAAATAACGGTGGATGCTGGAGAGCGCTTCCTCGTCCATGTCACGAGGCAGGCCCTGGAGGAGATGGGAATAACCCCAGGAAGCGAGGTGTATCTGTCGTTCAAGGCCACCAGCGTCAATGTGATGAGAAGATAGATGCAATTAATAAGAAACGCTTAAATAGTTTTTATGTGTTAAAGGTGGGATGAG
>CAZKII010000130.1:0-3134 GCA_964552865.1 uncultured Thermoplasmata archaeon
CTGGAAGAAAATGGGATAAAACACATACTTGCCAGAATTCATCACCCACAAACCAATGGTAAGATTGAGAGATTCTTTGGCACCGTAGAAGCGAAGAGGAGATTTTTCAAGGATATAGATGAGCTTATGAGATGGTATAACTACGATAAACCTCACATGAGTCTGGATTTTAAGAACGCAGAAACTCCCGATGAAGCTTTCTACCGAAAGCTTCCAGAGGAGATGATCTTTAAATACGAGGGGTGGTTGGTTGAAGTGTAAAATGAATTCGGGATACTACAGCGACGACCTGAGATATGAAAAATGAAACGG
This sequence comes from uncultured Thermoplasmata archaeon, assembly GCA_964552865.1. Classification (GTDB taxonomy): domain Archaea; phylum Thermoplasmatota; class Thermoplasmata; order JAJSAE01; family JAJSAE01; genus JAJSAE01. The sequence goes on from CAZKII010000130.1 coordinate 313, forward strand.
GTGGAGATTAAAGGGTTTTATCCGGTCACATTCACGCCGTCCACGGCGATGCTCGGGAGCTTCGAGCCCATGAAGTAGATGTGGCCGCTCATCACCTTGTAGTCGTTCGCTATGCCGATGACCGATCTCAGGGCCGCAGGCATGTTCCCGCCGAGCATTGCGCTCTTTATCGGCTTCGTGACCCGTCCGTTCTCTATCAGGAGAAGGTTCGCGGAATTCACCGAGAAATCACCGGAGGCCGGATTGGATGTATGGGCCCCGAGGACGCTGTAAACCGCAACGCCGTAGTCTATCTGCGATACGAGCCTGTCGAACTCCACGGCGTCCCCCTCTATCGTGATGTTCCGCGCTCCCGTGGTCGGGGGTGCCTTGAATGTGTTCTTACCGGACAGGCGCTGGGCCCTGATTCCGTTCCCGGTGGGCTCCTTTCCGAACTCACTCGCACCGACCATGTCGTACAGGAAGCCTTTCAGCTCCCCCTTCTCGATTATGACATTCCGCCTGCTGGGAACCCCCTCGTCGTCCATCTTCTGGGAGGTTATGCCGCCGGGCATGAGGCCGTCGTCCACTATGGAAATCCTGCTGTCCGCCACATTCTCGCCGATTTTCCCGGAATAGACCGATTCGCCCCTCTCCGCCGCATCTCCGTAGAGGGCAGGGACGGTTATGAACTCGAACATCTGGTTAAGAGCGGTGTTGGCAAAGAGCACCGGTATCTTCCCGCCTTTTTCCAGCTTCACCGGGTCGTGGAACATCAGGGCCTTCTCCGAGGCCTTTCTTCCGATCTCCGCAAAGTCCATGTCCAGCTGTCTCGACAGAACGAACTCCTCACCTGCCGACACCTCGCCTCTCGTAAGCACGGCATAGAGCCCGGCAGCGGCGAATGTCCCCTTATCGCTCACCGAAAGCCCTTCGCTGTTTATGACGCCGGTGTAATAGCGCCCGATCTCGATCCCCCCGTCGGCCGCAAGGATGTCCTTATCCACTTCAAGGGCCGCTTCTATCATCCGCTTCGACATCTCCGCGCCTTCCCGAGGTTCGACCTGCGCAAGCCTTTCGTCCCATGTCCCTTCGGGAGCGCTGAAATGGTCCGCAGTGGAGAACAGGAAGCCCTTCCTTTCCTTCGAAAGAGAGGTCAGGCGAAGTGCCTCTTCAGCCGCCTTCATGGCCTTTTCCTCCGTGGTGGCATAGGAGAATCCGAGCCTTGAGCCCTTCATCACCCGAATGCCGAAACCGCGCTCCACATTGCCGGAGGTGAAGTTTATCACATTCTTCTCAATGGAATAACTGTCGATCTTCCTGTCCATGAAGAAGACCTCCGCACTCTCCGCTCCGCTCTCCATCGCCCTCTTGAGTATCCGCTCTGCGGACGCCATCATTTCGTCCATCACTGACCACCTCCTATCACGGCTCCCTGAATCCTCACATGCGGCCCGCCGTCGCTCACCGGAACCCACTGGCCCTTGCCGCAGTTCCCGGGGCTGCTCAGCCTCAGGTCGTTCCCGACCGCGTCTATCATCTTCAGAATCTCAAGGGTCATGCCGGAGAGGGAGACATCCTTGAGCGGCCTCGTAACCTCGCCGTTCTCGATGAGGAAGGCCTCCTCCGCGCTGAACTGGAAGGAGCCTCTGGTGGTATCCACCTGTCCCCCTCTGCTCCCCTTGGCGTAAATCCCGTACTTTATGTCCTCGATGAGCTCCTCGAAGGAGTGGTCGCCGTTCTCGATGAATGTGTTGCTCATCCTCACAATCGGGCGGTGTGCATAGGACTCGGCCCGGGCGCCGCCGTTCGGCTCGATCCCGTATCTGGCAGCGGTCTCGCGGTTCACGATGTAGGATCTCAGGACCCCTTTATCCACAAGGACCTTCCGCTTCGCCCTCACGCCCTCGGCATCGTAGGGGAACGAGCCGTAGATGTTGGGGAGCGTTGGGTCGTCAACTATGGTAACTATGTCGTTGCCTATCTTCTCGCCGATCTTTCCGGCCAGACAGGAACTGCCGGACTGCACGAGGTCGGCCTCGGTGGCGTGCCCAAGTGCCTCGTGGGCGAATACGCCGGTGAGGTCCGGGTCTGTCACAACAGGGAACTTGCCGCTGGGGGTCGGTTCCGCAGTGAGGATTCTGGCGGCAGACCTTGCGGACTCGACAAAATGCTCTATGGGGTCGGATAGGTCGAATACCTCATACCCGCCGGTCCCGCCTGCCGAAGCAACGAAGCCGACTATATCCCCGCCGTCTCTGGCGATTATTCTGGCACGAGCGTAGGTTCTGGAGACCTCGGTGTAGATGTCCGTGCCCTGAGAATTGACCACATGCTGCATCTCGATGCTGTCGCCGTAGCCGGTGGTAATGGAGTGTATCTTCTCCACCTCTTTGACGGCCTTCGCGATGTCCAGAAGCAGGTCCCTCTTATCTTCAATCGGAATGTCCATTGCGTTCTTCTTCGGGGCCCAGATCTCCTTTCCGGTTGCGGGAGGGACATCGGCCAGAACCGCCTTCTCCTTCACGCCCGCAGCGCTGACCTTTGCCAGCTTCAAAGCGGTCTCCACCGCCTGCTTCAGCCCGGAATCGGTGAGGTCGCTGGTGGAGTAGAAACCCCACGCACCGCCGTACAGAACCCGAACGGATGCGCCGCTGTCCTCGCCGTAACTCGCACTCTTAACCTCGTCCCCCTGTATCTCCATGAGGGTCCCGCGCTTGGAGCCGTAGCGTATCTCGGCATAATCCGCGCCCCCGTCCATGGCCAGTGAGATTATTTTACTGTCTTCCATTATGTCACCCTGACTGCATGCGGGTGCATGTATTTAGGTTTTGTGCCGGAGA
>CAZKII010000131.1:0-3100 GCA_964552865.1 uncultured Thermoplasmata archaeon
TAGAGGTCCGCAAGGGAAATGAAGAAGATGGCCATGTTCACCACTAGCAGAACCGGGGTGAGATAGACCTTCTTCCACCATGTGTATATCAGGCTGGTAACGATGAGGGCCAGCACCAGAGCGGACTCGATGTGCATCGGACGATTATTTTACCGGGGTATTAAAAGGGTTTGGTGGGATTATCGGGAAGAGGAGCCATTCTTCAGCACCAGCAACCCCTGCTTCTTCAACATGATCAGTATAACGGGGAAATAGAAGCAGGCAACCAACAGAATGTAGATTGAAAGATGTTCTTTTACTGCGCCAATATGCAGAAAAGCGGGGAGAAGAACAAGAAAGAGAAAAAGAATAACAATAAGAAATGTTCTAGGCATCTGTCTGAGTACCTTGAGAGGGGCCGTTCTGTCCAAACCCGTATATGGCTGCCCGAAGAGCAGGAAGAGAGGCAGGAGAAAAGCAAATACGGCAGTACGGATCAGCACCCCGTCCGAGACCAGGGGATAGGGGAGCTCATAGAAAAAAGTGATCGATACACTAACAAGAAGCCCTACTGACCCTATTGAAAAAGATAGTATCAGGTAGTTGATAAGAAGCTTTGAATTCATAGGGCCATCCTCCCACTTCCCCTAATACTTGTTGGATGAGGCGGGGCGGGAATGGGCGTTCTACCACATGCATAGACCCATCTCACACAAGTTTTCCATACAATAACTATCCTACCCGCCATCTTGTAGAGGTAATGCACTGTCTCCGCATTGCTTGCCCTCATGATTGTAGTACCGCGGAACTTGTATTTGTATGTTGCGGGAGGCCTTCGTCCATTCGCGCCGCGGCCGGATAAGTTGCCCTGCGCCCGACATCAATGGCCTGCCATAGAAACCTTTATAAACATTATCGTAATAATGATTATCATGAACATGTTTATCGACAGAGAGGAAGAGATGAAAAGGCTGATGGAGATCGCTGAGTCCGACAGGGCCGAACTGGTGATAATATACGGCAGAAGGCGGGTGGGAAAGAGCCGGCTGCTTACGGTGTTCGCCGCCAGAACGGACGCCCTCTACCTCCTTGCCGACACATCGGACAGCATACTGGACATCTTCTCCCGCCAGATACGGGACGACTTCGTGCGCTTCGGCACATGGGAGGACTTCTTCGAGTACTTCTACAGGAGTGACAGGAAGATCCTCATCCTCGACGAGTTTCAGTACCTCTATAACATCAACAAGGCGTGGCCAACGATACTGCAGAGGTGGTGGGAGCGATTCAAGGAGACGGACAAGAAGATAATACTCAGCGGCTCCATAATCTCCACCATAAACCGCATAAGCAGAGGATACGGCTCCGCCCTCTACGGCAGGAAGACCGCTGAGATGGAGGTGCGGCCCCTTCGGTTCGGCTTCATACGGGAGTTCCTTCCCTCGTACCCGATGGACGACCTCATAAGGACCTACGCCGTACTCGGCGGCGTTCCGAGATATCTGGAGGAATTCTCTCCCAGCCTGAGCCTTCGTGAGAACATCAGGAGCAGGATGCTCGAAAAGACCTCCTTTCTCTACAACGAGCCGATGAACCTTCTGTTCGAGGAATTCAGGGACCCCGCACCGTACACATCCATAATAATGGCCATAGTTCAGGGCAACACGAGGTTCAACGAGATCTCGCAGTTCAGCCACATGTCCACCGGAAAACTGCCGAGATACCTGATGACGCTGGAGAGGGTGGGGATAATAAAGAAGGAGGTCCCCGTCACGGAAAAGAAGGTGAGGACAAAGAACACCAGATATGCGGTGAAGGACAACTTCTTCAGGTTCTGGTTCAGATATGTCTTCCCGGAAAAAACAGGGATAGAGATGGGGCTGGTGGACGAATTGATGGAGGAGATAGACGGCGACATCGATAACTATGTATCGAGGGTGTTCGAAGATATCGTCATGGAAGTCCTCGCGGAGACGGGCCGCTACGGAAAGGTCGGCAGGTGGTGGCTGAAGGGGGAGGAGATAGACATCGTGGCCCTCAACGAAAGGAAGAAGGAGATACTCTTCGGAGAGGCCAAGTGGAGGAACAGGCCGCTGGGATGGAATGTGGTTGAAGGGCTGATGCGGAAGAAGGAGCTGGTCAATTGGCACAACGGGGAGAGAAAGGAGAGGTTCCTGTTGATCTCAAAATCCGGCTTCACGAAGAAGTGCCTCGAGATGATGGAGCAGGAAGGGATAATGCACTGGGACCTCGGAGATATGGAGAGAATCGTCGGAGAGGGGGTGGGATAATCGCTGGATACGGCATATCAATCTCCTCCCGTAGTCGTATGTATTAGGCTGTTTCGCTTCCGTTCACTACTTGAAAAACATTTTTTCTTTTATCCGAATTCTTCATATAATCAAGCAAGGGACGGACTATAGCAAAGTATGCAAATAGCAGAAGAACGCCCGAATCCTGCTCAAAAGGTACTGTGAGTATAACCGCCAAAATGAAAAATAGAGAAGAGATGGCTTCTATATGATTCACCATAAATCTTGCAGCCCGTACGCTTTTGCTATAGTATCTGGCTTTTTCCATCCTATTTCTGTGCCTGAGAGCGAACATGAAAAGGAGGTAGAGGACGCCTGCCATAACAATCCCGAATCCAAGGAAGTAGAGAAGGATGAATTCCACGCTAAAGCTCAATAGAAAAGCGATAACAATCAGTATGATTACAGAGAGAATATCAAAGTAGACCCTGTTGTTTTTCAAGAAATTGAGTAAATCCTTTGATTTTTTATTGTCATCCATGCGATCACCTTATATCAATACGAGGCGAATATCTCATGTTGTGCATCGAAGTTGAAGTAGAGGAGCCCGAAGGCCCCCCACTACATAGTCCAATCGTTGCACACGCAAGACATGGACCAAACAGGCAAACAGGCCATCCTGTCAATACATGCAATATTTCAAGAGCCGGACCACCAATTTGCCCCGCTTTGCCATACGCCGCTGCAATACCAGCCGCACAAAGAATAAGAGCTATCTCTATACATGTACTACTACAATAATCTTCACAACTGAAATGTGAAGGAATTACATATGTGGGTGGTGTATACTCTCCAAGTATCGGCGGCCT
>CAZKII010000132.1:0-3035 GCA_964552865.1 uncultured Thermoplasmata archaeon
CCTCTTCTTCCTCTCCTTTCAACACCGCACCCCTTCCCGTGTTTCCGTCCACGCGAACCTCCAGGGGCGCATCCAGCTCCAGATGTACGACATGCTCGGTCCGGTTCTTCGGCCCCCTGCTCTCAAGCCATGCCCAGTCGATGAATCCCTCCGATTCCTTCCCCGTGATGGTGAGATACGGGATGTTCAGGCACGCTATGTTGTGGAGGAAGTGAGAGCCCTGTGAGTACTCCACTTTAATATCGCCGAGGGGCGTTTCGATCATGACTCTGGTGTTGGATATGTGCTCCCAGTTCACCGGGATGCCGAGCCATCGGTCCTTCGTGCCCCACCTTCCGGGACCTATCAGAATGTAGGGTCTTTCATCCAGCATGGCGTTTATTTTTCCTATTTCGGCAGCGATCTCCCGCGTCTTCCCCCGGTCGAAGTTGTCCCTCCTCACGAACACTATGTCCTTTATATTGGAAAGCACACCGTTTCCGAGGGATTTCGTGGAATAGACCAGATAACGATCCATCCTGTCCGGCTCGAACTCGCCCACATCTATCTTCCTCTTCATCGTCAGGAGCGGCCTTATCTGGAGGATGTGGAGCTTCGGCTCGCCGTCCTCACTCAGGTTCGCAGCGAACTCGATCTCCACGGCCCCGCCCATGGCCATCTGGCAGAGGGCTAGGGTGTTTCTCAGGATCTCCGCCAGCGGGTACATACCGTACTTCAGCACTCTGGCGAATGTGATTATCCTGTACCCCTCGTAGTCACTCCCGTCCCTGAGCATATCGTTGGCAGGGTCGTAGACGCTCCCGACCCACTCCATCACCTGTCCGTGATCCTCGGCATCGGAGATGTAAAGCCTCTTTATGGTGCTGTCCTCCCCCTCTTTGAGGTCGAAATCCTCCGTCTTCATGTCCAGAGCGTAGAATATGTCCTGTGAATTCTTCAGAATCTCCTTGGTGCTTGAGAATCCCAGTATCGCCTGCGGCCGCTTCGGCGAGAATGTCAGGAAGTTCTCCCCCTCCACCACGATCTTCCCCAGCCCCATGGCCAGATTGACTATTCCGTCCTCCCGTTTCAGCGGGGGCTGAGGATAGAAGTTATACGACTGGGCCACACCGGAAAAAACAGGATAGAAGACATCGCCGAACCGATTTCCTATCAGTTTCTGGATGACAACGGCCATCTTGTCCTCGTCCGTGGTGTGCAGCGTGGTCTTTATGTAGGCGCGCGTCCTCTTGAAATATGTGGAGGCATACACGAGTTTAATGGCATCCGAGAGGTGCTTCAGCCGCAGCTCGTCGCTCTTTTCGTTGTTGGGGAGGATGTATGTCGAGTAGATCCCGGCAAAGGGCTGGCTGTAGGAGTCCTCCAGAAGGCTCGAGGACCTCACCGCAATCGGTTCCTTTACGACCTCCAGATACTTCTTCAGTGCAAGCTCCAGCCGTTCCGAGATTCTGCCCTCCAGAAATAGCTGTGCGATCTCCTCGTCGGTCAGCCCCTTGTTCCTTATGTCGTCCAGCCCGTTCTCCTCTATGAAGCCGTCGAACTCGTCCGTGGCGATTATGAAGGCCGCCGGGACATCCAGCCCGTATTTTCCGTATTTCTCCGGGAACCCGGTCTTCTGGAACAGATAGGAGAGGAATGCGATCCCGCGCCCCTTGCCCCCGAGAGAGCCGCCTCCGAACCGCGTTATCGTATTTTCATAGGCGAAGGCCCCGGTGGAGAAGTCGGAGATGACACCCCTGCTCTTCTTCCGCTCGATCTCCTCGAACACATCTATCAGGTGCTTTCTCATGGCCTCCCCGCTGTCGAAGTCGGATATTTTCTTGGGTCTCAGCTGTCTGGCGAACTCGATCTCCCCTCTGGCCAGAAGCCATCCGGAAAACTGGTTCTTCCGCGCGTGGTATATGAGGGAATCCGCCGGAACCTGCTTCACCATCTCGATGAACTCCTTTATGTTGGAGGCCTTTCCCACCACCTCTCCTCCGGGGAGTTTGAACACGAAGCTTCCGAAGCCGAGTTTTTCCTTGAGAAAGCTCCTGAATTCGGATATGAGGTTCTCCGAGTTCTTGTCGGTGAAACTGACGCCGAACTCCTCCGCCTTCTTCCTCTTCTCCGCCTGACTCGACTGGACGAGCACCGGAATGTCTGGGTCCATGGCCGATATGAGGTGGAACCCGGCGTTCTCGTCCTTCTCGCCGTTTCTCGGGTAGGCCACATCGGTTATCACCCCCAGTATGTAATCCCTGTACTCCCGATATGTGGCAAGGGCATCCTCATAGGTCTCGGCCATGAGTATCTTTGGCCTCGCCCTCTTTCTCAGCATCTTGTCCTGCTCGTTTACGCTCTCCTCCATGAGCATCTGCGTCTGCAACATGATCTCCTTGTACATCAGCGGCAGGAACACGGAATAGTACTGTGGAGAGTCCTCTACAAGGAGTATTACCCTGACCCCACCGTACTTCGTGTCCTTCTCCACATTCTTCATGTCTTCGAAGAGCTTTATGATGGCGAGGAATATGGCGGAATCACCGCTCCAGAAGAAGACCCGATCTATTCCGTTCTTTCGCCCCGGTTCGTGGTACCTGCGCACCTCTCCCACCTCCGTCACCAGAAGCACCACCGGGACATCGGGCTGTATTCTCTTCACCTTCTTGCCGAATTCCAAGGGGTCGGAGTCGAATAGATGGGTCATGGTTATGACGAGGTCGTAGCTGTTCCTCCTGAGCTCCGCAAGGGCGTTCTCGGCGGAGAGCACCAGGCGGACCCTCGGCGGCGAGGAGATTCCGAGGCTGGAGTATTCCCCGAATATCTGCTCGGAGAGGCCCCGGTCCTCTTCCAGAATGAAGGCATCGTAGAGGCTGGCCACCAGAAGAACGCTCCGTATCCTGTACTGCATGAGCTCCTGCGCTGGAGAGAATATGTCCTCCACCCTGTTCAGGATTCCGTTGTTAAGGATCTCCTCTATTCCGGCATCGTCGGGGCTGTCGCTTTCGGAGGCCATGAGGGGATAATGGGGTGCGGTATTAAATGGTTATCGG
>CAZKII010000133.1:0-2980 GCA_964552865.1 uncultured Thermoplasmata archaeon
CTGGCCGGCCTCCTCGTCATCTCCACCGGAATAAAGCAGAGCGGTTATCTGGAGGATTTCGCCATGCGCATCCTCTCCGGTGTCAAAACGGAGCGCGGCCTCGCGTTTTTCCTCTCCCTTCTGTCCGCCCTCATGGCCATGTTCGTGACCAACGATGTCACCCTTTTCATAGTTGTCCCCCTCACCCTGAGCCTTCAGGAAATTCTCGGCCGAAGCATGGTAAAAACGGTTGTGGTGGAGGTTCTGGCGGTGAACGCCGGCTCTTCGCTCACTCCCATCGGCAACCCGCAGAACATATTCCTCTGGCAGTCCAGCGGCGTGTCCTTCCTTTCCTTTGCATTGGCCATGCTTCCGGTCTTCCTGGTGCTCTTTCTCGTTCTCCTGCTGACGATATTCCTGATCTTTCCGGCGGAGCCTCTGACACTCCCTGCCAGTAATGGCATCCCTTCTCTGGACAGGAGGCTTTTCTCCGTCTCCTCCGCTCTTCTTCTCATCTTCATAGTTTCCGTGGAACTCGGCCTCTCGTTCTATTCCCTTCCGGCCGTCCTGCTGGCCTACCTTTTCATCAGACCCTCTGCCCTGAAGAGAACGGACTGGCCCCTTCTCCTGCTGTTCATGGTCATGTTCATAGATTTCCGGATCATATCGGACATTCCGGCGATTTCCGATCTCATAGTAACGGCCTCGCCGCAGGGCACATTCGGCACCAGCATCCTCCTGTCTCAGGTCATGAGCAATGTCCCCGCCACTATCTTCCTCTCCAATCTCACGGATAACTGGCGCATTCTGGCATGGGGGGCCAATGTGGGTGGGAGCGGTCTGGCTATAGGCTCTCTTGCCAGCATAATAGCGCTGCGCCTATACGGCGGAAGGGAGATATGGAAGGAATTCCACAGGTACTCGGTGCCGTACCTCTTTTTAACGGCGCTTCTCGTCCTTGCCGCAGTCATCCTGCAAAACCCTTAAATTCCCTCCTTCCTTGCCTCTCTCATGGTCAGAGCCTCTGCCCCCGGTAAGTTCATACTGTTCGGAGAACACGCGGTGGTCTACGGAAAGCCAGCCGTGGCCATAGCTGTGGATAAGAGGATAGAGGTTTCCGTGGAGAGATCGGAAAAGCCGAGCATTGACGGAAAGCGGAACGGAGGGCGCTCCTACATAAACACCGCCGTGAAGAAGGTGTGGAGCGGAGGGCCGTTGAGCATAAGGACGAGGAGCAATCTTCCTCCCGCGTCGGGACTCGGCTCTTCCGCCGCTTTGAGCGTGGCCACGGTGGCGGCGCTCCTTCACATGCGCGGTGAGTTCTCCAGAGAGGCCACGGCCCTCAACGCGTTTCTGACGGAGTACGAGGTTCAGGGGAGTGCGAGTCCCACGGATACTTCGGCTTCCACCCTCGGAGGTGCGGTGATGGTGGGTCCGGCAGGGGAGAACCCGATGTGGCATATAGAGAAGGGAGGGAAGGAGTGGACAGTGAGCTCTCTCGAAATTCCGGATGACCTCGATTTTGTGATCGGCGTTACGGGGGTCAGGTCGTCCACCGGGGCCATGGTCAGAAAGGTCGCAAGGTTCGTGGATGGAAACCGGGCCGGTATGCAGATTCTGAGCGAAATAGAGATGTTGACCCGGGCGGGGATCCGGGCACTGGCATCAGGCGACAGGGAGCGGCTCGGCGAACTCATGAACGAGAATCAGAGCCACCTGTTCAGCCTCGGGGTCAGCCACCCAAAACTGGAGAAGCTCATAGATGCGGCGAGAAAACATTCCTACGGCGCAAAACTTACTGGTGCGGGAGGTGGCGGCAGCATGGTGGCCCTCACCGACGAGCCTGAGAAGGTCATGCGGGAGGTGGAGCTGGTGGGGGGCCGCCCGATCCATGTGAGGATTGACAGGAAAGGTGTGCAGATAGAGGAGAACGGGGGGATAGGATGAGCTTCGATGTGGTGATAAAGAACGCCGGAGAGGTGGTCACTCTTGCGGGGCCTGCCCGCGCGAGGCAGGGATTCGAGATGTCGGAGATCGGTGCTGAGAAAGGGCTTGATGTCGGCATAAATGGTGGAATGATTGCGGCGGTTGAGCCGGATCTTGACGGTGATTTGATTCTGGACGCAGGGGGGGGCGCGGTGATGCCCGGATTCGTGGACCCCCACACTCACCTCATATACTCCGGCTCCCGGGAGAACGAGCTGGCAATGAAACTGCAGGGACTGTCATATCTTGAAATTCTGGAGAGAGGGGGGGGTATCCTTTCCACAGTGGGAAAAACGAGGGATGCGTCGCTGGATATGTTGATCGCAGAGGGGGAACGGCGTGTCAGGACGATGACGGCCTTCGGCACCACCACCGCAGAGGCGAAGAGCGGTTACGGCCTTGACCTTGAAACGGAGCTGAAATCCCTGAAAGCTATAGCTGAGCTGGATTCCACCATGCCCATTGACCTTGTCCCTACATACCTCGGTGCCCATGCAATCCCGCCAGAATTCGATAGTCCATCCAGATACATAGATTTCGTAATCGACACGGTACTACCCGTGGTGAAGGAGAAGGGGCTGGCAAAGTTCGTGGATGTCTTCTGCGAAAAGGGCGTTTTCTCCCGCGATGATTCCCTTCGCTTCTTAACCGCCGCCAGGGAGATGGGGTTCGGCCTGAAGATACACGCCGATGAGATAGAGAACCTCGGGGGAGCGACTCTTGCCGCGGAGCTCGGTGCGATCTCCGCCGGGCATCTGGTCAAAACGACAGAAAGTGAGATGGAGATGATGGCCGAAGCGGGAGTCATTGGCGTTCTTCTTCCTGGAACACCGTATTCCCTCATGGAAAAGGAGTATGCCGATGCAAGGAAGATGATCGAGAAAGGAATGGCCGTGGCCGTGGCGACGGACCTCAACCCGAACTGCTGGACCGAATCGATGCAGTTTATCGTTTCTCTTTCCTCGTACATGATGAAGATGACGCCGGAGGAGGCCATAACGGCCAGCACCATAAA
>CAZKII010000134.1:0-2967 GCA_964552865.1 uncultured Thermoplasmata archaeon
GGAGGTGGAGAAATGAAGGATGCTGGACCCATGCGGGCCTCTCGCAAACATGGAGGAGATGGCAGATGAGAGAAGAGGGGGAAAAAATCCCGGAACATGAGACTGAGACCGTCGAATTTAAGAAGAGCTTCGGGAAAGAGGCGATAATAGCGGTTACTGCCATGGCCAACTCAAAAGGCGGGCAAATCTTCATAGGTGTGAATGACAGCGGTGAAATATCTGGCGTTGCGGTTGGGAAAGAAACGCTCAATAAGTGGCATAATGAAATAATGCAGGGAATAGAGCCGAAAATAACGCTGGGAATGGAGACGGTAAGTATCAACGATAAGAAGATTGTGGCCATTACCGTTCCCGAAGCACCTATAAAGCCGGTATCGTACAGGGGCAGGTACTACATCAGAAGGAACAGCAGCAACAGGCAGATGAGCCCTTCCGAGGTGGCGGAACTCCATCTTTCATCCACCGGTTCAAGCTGGGATTCCGTGGAAAGTCACTTTGATATATCGGATATGTCCCGCGAGAAAGTAGAGAGATGCATGGAAATCTCGGGGAAAGCAGGAAGAAGGCGTTTTAAAGAGGACTGGCTCACCGTATTGAAGAAGATCGGGCTTGTCAAAAACAGGCCCACATGGGCAGCAGTGCTCCTTTTCGGAAGCGATGAAAAGACCTTTCTTTCGCAGGCCTCCGTTCATTGCGGGAGGTTCAAAGGGAGCCGCACCAACATACTGGATGATGTAATGCTCGAAGGCGACCTCATAAATCAGGTGGAGGAAGCCATGGATTTCATCAAAAAGCACATCTCCGTGAGATACGAGTTCACCGGCGAGGCCAGAAGAAAAGAGGTGTGGGAGTACCCGCTGGATGCGCTGCGGGAAGCCGTGATAAACGCCATCGTTCACCGGGATTATACCATAAATTCCACGGTCTATGTGGAGGTGTATGATGGCAGGATAGAGATCGTGAGTCCGGGGAGATTGCCACCCGGTCTGGGACTGGATGAGCTGTACTCCGAAGAACATCGGTCGGTGATAAGGAACAAACTCATCGCTCAGGCCTTCTATGATACAGGTTATATCGAAAGATACGGGAGCGGGACAACAAGAATAATTGAATTATGCAGAGAGAACGGCCTCCCTGAGCCTGAATTCAGGGAATCGGGCATGTGGTTCGGCATCGTTTTCAGGAAGGATATCTACAATGAGGAATACCTGAGGTCTCTGGGACTCAACGAGAGGCAGATAAAGGCGGTGTTGTATGTGAAGGAGAAAGGAAGGATAACGAACAGGGAATACCGAGCCCTCGGAGAAGTATCGAACAAGACGGCATACCTAGAACTCACAGAACTCGTAAATCTTGGAGTTTTGACCTCTATAAAAAGAGGAAGAGAGTCCTCTTATGTGCTTAGAAGTGGCGGTAATGATCAGGTAACGGAGAGGTAATGAAAGTAATGCTTAGGTAATGAAAAGGTGAAGAGATGAAAAATATGCAGGTAATAAAACAGATGGTGAATGCCTCACAAACGCCCCGCAACAGGCGAAGAACAGGGAGAAAAGGCCGGAGGTATGAACTTGTGCATAACGGACATTTATCGGACACATATCAGACATTTATCGGACATCCTGAGGCCATAACAGGCATGGTGAAGAGTGGCAGACCCATGCGGGCCTTTCGCTTGCACCTCAAGGTACAGGGCCGCTTGCATGGACTTACCCACCGGATAGGGAGAGATAAGGGGATATTTAAGGATTCCTTCGGGGCGTGGTGATATATGGGAGATAAAAAAGCGGACAGGGTGGAGAAGGTATTCGAGGAACTTAAAGGAAAGGGACTAATATCTGAGAAAAGGCATCTTAAAAAGAAAAATATTAGAAATTTTCGGGCCAGATTCATATTGAATAGGATATACTACGATCCCGTGTTTACTTCTCTGGATGAAAAATCCATAAGGTTCATCCTCTTACATGAAGAAGGGCATTTAAGGTTAAAGCAAAAGAAACGGCCATCAAAAACAGATGAATACGAAGCGGACTTCTGGGCCGCCGAGCAGATGATAATTTTCTACGGAGACAGAGAACCCCATAAAACTCTTGAAATGGCGTTAGAAAAGGCTGATGGCATGAGAAAAAAGCGCAAATCTAGGATCTGGAAGAGAAAAGCTGACAGCCACCCCAGTACAGAAGAAAGAAGAAACTATGTTAAAAGAAGGCTGGAAAAATCAGAGGTGAGAACATGGAACATCTCCTAAGTCTGGCCTCCATACCATTGATATTTTCGGAGGGATGATATGACAGAACAAAAGAAAACAAAACCACTTGGCGAGCTACCCGAAAACTGGAAACTTGTGAAGCTTGAAGAAGCTGTAAAAGAAACCAAAAACGGCTTTGCCAGCGGAAAAAGGGACGAAAACGGCATAGTGCAGATAAGAATGAACAATGTTACAACAGATGGGAGATTAATATTCGATTCATATTTGAAAGTTCCTGAGCCTGAAAACCTTGACTTCTGGCTTTTACAAAAAGGAGATTTTCTATTTAACAATACCAACAGTTATGACCTTGTAGGGAAATCGGCCATATTTACAGAAGCTCCTTTTCCATGCACATTCAGCAACCATTTCACAAGAATAAGATTCAAAGAGGATATGGCCCTTCCCGAAATAATCCTCTATCATTTCCTTATGCTCTGGGAAAAAGGATACTTTAAATCCGTAGCAATACGCCATGTTGGACAATCTGCCGTTAATTCCAAATACCTTTTAAAACTTAAAATCCCCCTCCCCCCTCTCCCCGAACAGCGCAAGATAGCCGAAATCCTTTCCACGGTGGACTCTGCGATCCAGCAGGTCGATGAATCCATCGCGAAGTCGGAGAGGCTGAAGAAAGGCCTGATGCAGGACCTGCTGACGAAGGGGATAGGGCACACGGAGTTCAGGGAGACGGAGATCGGAAGGATTCCGGAGGAGTGGGA
>CAZKII010000135.1:0-2960 GCA_964552865.1 uncultured Thermoplasmata archaeon
GAGCAGGTGAGCAAGAAGTTCGGCCATACCGACCACAGAACGGACATCTGGCAGATGGGTGTGATGCTCTACAAGATGTTCACAGGCCATTATCCGTTTGAGTCAGATGATGCGTTCGAGGCCACAAGTGCAATCCTGCACGATGAGCCGGTGCCGGGGACGGAATACGGAATGGATGAAAAACTATGGGATATTGTGAAGAAAGCCCTGCAAAAGAAAAAGGAGGACAGATGGCAAAGCGCGGAGGAATTTAAGAAAGCTTTAGAAGGATTAAAAAGAGATAGTAGCAAGAAATAGGAGGTGTAAAAATGGATAAAAAAGACTGTTTGGAACTGAAAAACGAGGCCATGTATGTATGGCAGCACGAGCAGATATCCACTCTGGAGATGATGGAGGTGGAAGAGCTTCTGGAGAAGTACAATACGATATCTGCGGAGAAAGCGAGATATATGAAGAACTGCAGGATGCACTTCTCTCCTGAGTTCGTGGAGGAGCATACGGGTTTGTTCGATGCAGCGCTGGTCAAGATAGTGGCTGCTCTGATGTCCCGCTATGCGAAGGCCGGGGAAACCGTGCCGGAGGATATCAGGAATCGATTTTCCGAGGGAACAATCGCAGCGGTAAAGGACTTCGATCGCTTCTCTGCTTTTGATAGGCGAGGGCTGACTCCCCAGCGGGTGGCAGAGCAGATAAAGAACAGGGGCGAACTCTACACCCTGATCTCGGAGGCGGTTGAGAAGCAGTACATATCTCTGTCGTTCCTGAGGAACATATGGCAGTATGAGAACGCCGTACCCAACAACATAATAACGGTGATGGAGGAGGGATATGAGGACAGGTTTGGCAAGGTTAGGGACGGAATAGTTGTATGGCTTACCTCTGAACCAACAGCGCTTGTTCAGGTGTTCAGGAAGTATGAGGAGGCACTGATGGAGTCAAGAAAGGTGAGAGAGCTGGCAGGGCATGTGGCAGAGGAGATTGAAAGGGAGAGTCAGCGGATCTATGAAACACTTCAGTCAACCGTGGAGGAGAAAGAGCATCTGGAAGAAAGGCTGGCAGAGATCGAGGGAAAACTGAGGGAAGAGAATCTTCAGAAGGAGATGCTTGCAGAGAGGCTTGAAATGATTCAGAGGGAGCGGAATAGCCTTAATGAAAGGTTGAGCGAGGCATATCGTGGTCTGGATAGCAGGTTCAGCGAGCTGGAAAAGAAGAGGCTGGAGCTAGAGGAACAGGAGAGAAAGCTGAATGATATGAAGGCCACGGCAAAGAAGGAGGCACTTATGGCTGTGGAAGGGGAGCTTTCCGTTTTGAGGGAGCAGATCAGCAGATATGAAAAGGCAGTGAATGAGTATAAAGCTATGAAGGCCGCTGCCGAGGCGGAGAATATGGCCCTGAAAGAGAAAATAGAGGAGATAAACGACGCCCTGAGTGGGAAGACGCCTTCGAGGGTCGTGCACTCCGCAGATGCCAAGCACTACGAGCTGTCGTTTATCGGAAGGTTCGACAGGAAGATGAACGAGATGCCCGTCATGATCCCCGATCCGCTGAAGCGCGGGCGTAGTATAAGGGTTAAGAGGTGGAATGTGGATGATACGGCACGCCATATCTCCAGCAGCCAGAAGGAGCAGGTTGCTTCCCTCAACAGGGAGAAGTGGGAGCAACTGCCGTTCAATCTGACCTCAAGGTATATGGTATATGATACGAGCCTCTTTTCGGGGAAGAAACTCAGGGGAATCGTAGAAGCCAGAAGTTTCGGCCATCTCGCTGAGTACGCCCGGCTCGGCATGGACACCATGAAAGCGGGTCTCGGTGAGCTGCAGGCCATAATATTCCGGGCGGTCGAGGAGGCCGGAAAAGGCGGTTATTTCCATATCCTAGGCATAGAATCTCCCACTGGCTGGGACCAGAAAGCCATAGACTTCCTTATGTCCGAGGACTATCAGATCAACTTCATGAACAAATATGTTTATGTATATCTAATCGATATGGAGATGAACGAGGTCTACTACAACAGGGTCTACGACGAGATAAGTCCAGAAATGAAGGACTACGCTGGCCTATTCGCGCCGGAGCTTAAAGAGGAGAAGGTTCAGAAGTGCAGGGACTGGATCAAATCGGAGTTTGAAGAACTCTCGAAGACCAAGGGCAAGTACGAACTCTATGTTACTCTAGAGGATGCCGCGCGGAAATGGGGCGAGGACATGGCCAAGAAGGTCTTCAACAAGATGTCGAAGGAGGACGGATACGGCATGGAGAAGATCCCAGAAGTAGGAACCATATTACGAAAGAGGTGATAGAATGGATAAAGACAATTTAGCATACGGAGGAGCGTCTCTGATTGTAAAGAGCATAGTCAATACCATGGGGCTGGCCGCAACATACGCCCTGCCGGTACAGGGGTTGGCCCTGCTGTACTTCTTCATGAGGAAGTACTATGGGCGGGGCGCAACGGTAGCTGGTATATCCAGAAAGAAGCTGGAAAAGGACATAATCGTTTCAGATACCCAGATAAAGAAGCTCAAGGAGGAAAGAGAAACTGTGATGAAGCAGATTGAGAACCTGAGGGCGCTGGTGGAGAAAGGGGACAAAGAGGCGGAGGCATCCCTATCTACCGCACAGATGGACCTGAAACGGCTGGACTACGACATATCGGACACCATCGGCCGCAGGGAGTTCGACAAACTTCTCCTCGTCCTGCAGGACCACAAGGAGCAGTTGAAGAAGAACGGAGCGTGGAAAGACCTGAAGCCCCCCCGAAAGGTGGTGAAGGCCCTGGACAAGGAGCAGGAAAAGATAGAGAAGTCGGAGATAACCTTCAGCGATTACTCGGATTATATGAAGGACATGCTCAATAGTGTGCTGTAAGGTGCTAACATGAGGAACGAGCCCCCCAGAAAGAACGCCGCCATCTCCGTGGCCATCCTGTTCATTGTTCTGTTCAGCGGCCTTGCCGTTATCAA
>CAZKII010000136.1:0-2890 GCA_964552865.1 uncultured Thermoplasmata archaeon
TGCAGTCGCAATGGTCTTACTTATGGTCATAAGCAGTCTGGCCATACTTCCGAACAGCGGCGGGGCGTCAGAGGAAAAGGCAGAGGTCAGAGCGGATAATGTTCTCAACATCGCGATACAGGACGACATCACGACGCTGAACCCGTGTAAGGCAAGTGGTATATGGACATGGGATGTCATCGGCTGGTTCTATGATTCAACTATTGGAAGAAACAAGGATATGGAGATGATTCCGTGGATGGCCGGAAACTGGACATACTCTCCCGAGAATCCCACATGGGCTAACCTGACACTGAGAAACGATATTAAATGGCACGACGGGGAGCCGATGGATGGTAATGACCTTGTCTTTACCTATAACTTCTTTGCAGGTGCGCCCGGGTACGGCGCACAGGTGCCGAGATATCTCTCCTCGGTCATGCCCCTGATATGGGACAACGATTCAGACGGAACGCCCGACTGGGTGGGTGTATGGGTTGACCCGGATAATCCGTATCTCGTACATTATCATCTGTCTGAACAGTCGGCCACATTTGTTACAGACACCCTTGCGATGTTTGTCCTCCCCGAACATATCTGGAAGGAGCATACGGGAGATGATAAGTTCTCATGGCCCACCGACCCAGCGGATTATCAGAAAGCCACAGTGGGCACAGGCCTTTTCAAATTCTCGAGATGGGAAAGATTCCAGTACATCGAACTCGATTCCAATGATGATTACTTCAAGGGGTGGCCGGGCCCGGACCATATAACCCGGCTGCGTTTCAGCGTATATCAGAGCACGGACGCTGCGGTCATGGCTCTCCAGAACGGAGAAATAGATTATATTGCATGGACCATTCCGCCCGGATACATGCCGCAACTGAGGGAGAATACTAAGATAAGCCTCTCCAGAACCCCGGAACTCGGCTATACTTATATGGGCTGGAACCTCAGAAAGGAGCCGTTCAACCTCCTTCCATTCCGGCAGGCCATGGCCCACTGCACCGACAAACAGACCATAGTATCCAGACTTCTGCTGAACTACGGCACCGTGGGTACATCCATCGAATCACCGGCCAATAAACTGTATTTCAACGACTCCGTGACCACCTACGACTATGACCTCGATGCGGCTAATGCCATTCTCGACGCTCAGGGCTGGAACGACACGGACGGAGACGGATGGAGGGAGCTTCCGGGGATAGGGGACAGCGAGATCGTAATACTCACGCTACCGCATGATTACGACCCATATTTCCCAACCGAAGCGAAGATGATAGCGGATTCCTGTAAGGAGATTGGCCTGAATGTCGTCTCGAAGCCTGCGGACTTCAGAACCATTTTTACACGGGTCTATGAGGAGCACGATTTCGATGCCTACATTCTCAGCTGCTTCAGAGGACTCCCTCCGGTATACCAAGTAGGTGTAATACCGATGCTTTTATCCTCATTTGATATCAGCGGGGGTTACAACGGTGCAGGGGTTCATAACGACACTCTGGATGCCATGCTTTACAGAATGCAGGCCGAGCTCAACGAGACCGAGCGGATAAAGATATGGAAGGACATTCAGGAGTCGGTTGCCTTCAATCTCTACTACAATGTGCTATATTACCGCGATAGAATAGAGGCCTACCGGAACGACAGGTACATCGGATGGTACTCGGGATTCGGGAGCGTGCTCAACATCTGGACCCTGTGGGGCCTCCGCACCTACAACGCCACGAATTGCAGCATCGGAATAACCGGCCAGAATAAGGTAACGGACGGAAAGGAGGTGAAACTGACCGTTAAGGTCATCAATGAATTCAGAGAGCCCGCCGCAAATATCTCGGTCACGGTCAGGCCGACAGAAGGCAGCATGCAGGATGAAGAGCTCGTCACAAATGCGGACGGAATCGCCGTCTTCAGGTACACCCCGAATCTCGGGCTGACTGCAGGCGACCTCCCGGTGGTGGTCACATTCTCCGCAACCGCGGACTTCGAGGTCTACCAGATAACGGACGGTATGGCCTTCTCCCTTACGGTGTATCCGCCGCAGGGGAAACTGCTCATCCCTTCCCTTGAACTCTCGCAGCTGGTGGCCACGGATTCCGATCTGGCGGACAGGGGGGTCGTGCTCACCGTAAAAGTCCAGGACCAGAACGGCGTTGCCATGGAAAACGCAAGCGTTGTGCCCGAACTCATTGACCGCAGCGGAGTGGGAGAAGCGAACGGAACCTTTACCGGCAACTTCACAACCGATAGGAACGGAGAGGCAGTGATAACATTCAGATGCACTGGCATCAGGGAGAACGGAGAGTTCATCTTCAGGGTCTCTGTGGGGTATCCGGACTACGGGTCGAACAGCGTAACCGCATCGCTTTCGTATGTCTATATACCGCCCACCATGAGCCTCACAATTGCCGTATCCCCGGAAAGTGCAACTACAGGGGATGAGATCACAGTTACAGTAACCGCAAGCGACGCGGATACCGGAGAACCTCTGAGCAATGTGAGCGTAGCCCTCACCGCAAGCGAGCCGAACGCGACCTTCACCCCGGCCAGCGGAAGAGCGGACCAAAACGGTAGATTCATCGCCACGATGACCGTATCGGAGATCGGGAGAGAGGCGGAGACGGTAATAATCACGGCCACTGCCAACGCCACGGGATATGAAGGTATTTCTCAGGTTAAGGAGATAACGATCAACCGCCCGAAAGAGACGCCGGACATATCGTTCATGGGAATACTGGCGGTCATGGGCGCCGGAGCGATTATAACAGGTGCAAGAAGGAGAAGGAAATAACATGAAACAAGAAAATGAGAACAGGGCGTTTGCAGTCGCAATGGTCTTACTCATGCTCATGAGCGGTCTGGCCATACTTCCGAACGGAGGCAGTGCCGCTGAGGAACAGGCAGATCTCAG
>CAZKII010000137.1:0-2853 GCA_964552865.1 uncultured Thermoplasmata archaeon
TTCCCCCCTACCATGTTAATGGAACCCGAATGCGTACCCTGCATCCTCGGCCGGCTTCTCTTCGAAACGAACCTCGTGGACCCGTCGAAGGGGAAGAAGGTCATGGTCGAGGCCATAGAGATTCTTCACGAGGAGTTCGAGAGAGGGGGCAACTCCGCCCGCATAGCCAGCAGACTGCACAGAAAGACCTACGAGATAATCGGCAGCGACGACCCCTACTACGAGATGAAGAAGCGGAGCAATGCCGTCGCCCTTTCGCTGCTCCCCGAGGCCGAGGAGTTCGTGAATTCGTCGGAGGATCGCTTTCTTGCTGCCACGATTGCGGCTGTCGCCGGAAATGTTCTCGACTTCGGTATACGAAGCGGTTCCATGACACCGGAGAAGCTGGCGGCCAACTTCGGTGCCATGCTGAAGGAGGGGCTTGGCCACGACGACACCCCGCGGATAAGGGAGTACATAAAGCCCGGCTCGAAGGTTCTCTATTTCACCGATAACTGCGGAGAGATAGTCTTCGATAAACTTCTCATGAGGGAGATCAGGGCCAGAGGGGCGCACCTCACCCTTGTCGTCAAGGGAAAACCGGTTCTCACCGATGCCACCTTGGAGGATGTGAAGGAACTCGGCATGGACAGGGAGGCCGACCGCGTTCTGACCACGGGAGGAGATGCCATAGGCATAGACCTGAACAATATGCCGGATGAACTGAGGGAGGCCCTGAATTCCTGCGACATCATCGTCGCCAAGGGGATGGCCAACTATGAGGCCTTTTCGGACAGCGATTACCGGCCCATAGCGTACATGATGAAGACCAAGTGCAGGCCAGTGGCCGACAGCATAGGGCTTCCCAAGGGGATAAGCGTCGCGAAACTGGTGGAGTAACCCTTTTTAATCCCCCTTCCATACCTCACCCGTGAAGACCGTAATACTGGATACCAACGCCCTGCTCATGCCCTTTCAGTTCGGGGTGGACCCTCAGGCCGAGGCGGAGAGGATACTCGGCAGCGTGAGGATTATCGTTCTTTCATCCGTAATGGGAGAGGTAGAGAGGCTGGCCCGGAGGATGCCCGAAGCGAGGGCGGCAAGGGCCTATGCAGAAAGGTTCGAACTGGTGCATACCGATATGGGGGGCGATGACTCCATCGTTGAAATGGCCGTGAGTCTGGGCGCGGTGGTGGTCACCAGCGATGCCGACCTCAGAAGGCGGCTCAGGGAGAGGGGCATAACCGTGCTCTACATGAGGGAAAAGAATCGTCTGGCCGTTGACGGGGTCGTTTGAAGATGAAGCGAAGTGCAGGATTGAAGGAAAGGGCTGCGCCCCTTAAAAGAGAGTTATACGCTCTGTATCTGGCATACCGCCATGAAAGGACGCCGTGGTACGCGAAGGCCGTCATCATTCTCACCCTCGCCTATGCCCTCAGCCCCATAGATCTGATACCGGATTTCATCCCAGTCATCGGCTATCTGGACGACCTGATAATCGTTCCTGCGGGGATCTCCCTTTCTCTGCGGCTGGTGCCCCCAGATGTAATGGAGGAGTGCAGAAAGAACGCGGCGAGCAGTGAAATATCTACCAGCCTGAAATGGCTTGTAGCCGCTCTCATAATCCTGCTGTGGGTTCTGGTCATCTGGGCCGTATGGAGGGCCGTTTCCCCTATTTTCCCGTGATTCTCAGCATACTCTCCACATTTGCCTCAACCACCAGAACGCCGTAATCCTCTCCGAATCCCAGTTCTTCGTATATGGCGAGGGCGTGCAGGTTCCGGGAATCCACTCCAAGAGTGACCTTCTCGATCCCTTTCTCGGCAAAGAAGTTCAGGGATGCCGCGGCAAGCGCTCTTCCGAGCCCTTTGTTCCTGTGCTCCGGCAGGACCCCCAGCCCCCTCATGTCTCCCGTCCTTTCGTTCTTTATATATGACGCCACCACACCGGCCGGCTCTCCGTCGCGGTTGAACGCCATGTAGAATCCGGAGCGGTCCATCTCCTCAGGCAGCATGTATCTCCTCCTGAAATCGCTCTCGTCCATCTCGTACCATCCGAAGTGGCCTCTGAATGACGAGTTTATCAGGTCCATGAAGGTCCTTTCCTCTTCCGGGAACCGCGCCGCTCTCAGTGAGTAGCCCTCCGGGATATGGACCTCCGTTCGCTCCGGCTTTCTGCTCATCACCAGAAACCTGCGCACGATTCGGAACCCCCTCTCTTTCAGGTATTCCCTCACCGGGCTCTTCTCCTGTACCCATGTGGTGGCCCTCTCGATGCCCTGCGCCTCCAGATATTCCGCTGCAGCCTCAAGCACAAGGTCCGCCGCCTCCTTCTTTCTGTAGTGCAGCACGATGCCGGAGACCGGGCCGTTCGCCTCCATGTAGTTCCTGTTCATGTCCGCGCGGCAGTCCGCCTCTATCCTCCCTTTTTCGTCCACCGCAATGAAGTGCCTTTCCGGGCTGTAGGACGGGTCCAGAAATGTCATCTTCAGCGCCTTATCCTCGTCTATGCGGCGGTCCGGCTCCGTTGTTGCGTTGTAGAACTCGGTATAAGCGCCGATATCGGATTCCCTGAGGTTCCGCACCAGATATGGCATGAATGTGGGAGGGCTTACATCTATTTAAGACATTCCGCACCTCACAGCGTCGGCCGCCTTCTGGCCTTCTTCAGGGGAAAATCTCCTATGTAAGGGGTGCCGCACCAGGGACATCTGGTCTTGGTTATCCACCTCAGCCTGCCGCAGTTGGGGCACCTCGTTTTCAGGAGCATCAGCGATTCGTCGTCTTCTTTCATATTTAATAATCGCCTTCGGCCTTATATATGACCTCTGCCGGAAATCTGGAAAGTGATTTTCAGCCGGAATTATCACCGCCG
>CAZKII010000138.1:0-2847 GCA_964552865.1 uncultured Thermoplasmata archaeon
TTCCAGCGACGAACGAAGGGCCGCAACGGTCACCTTCAGGGTCTCGAGGCCGTCTCTGCCCGTTACAAGGGGATCTTTGCCGGTCTTTATTGCGTTGAGGAAATCAACCAGCTCCCTCTTCAGCGGTTCCTCCCTCTTCATGTTTATCTTCTCGGTCCTGTACTCCAGAGGGATGTTGAACAGGTTCCTGTCGTCCACCTCTCCGAACTGCGTGGTGGAGATCTCCGCGCTCTGGTTCATGTAGTCGAGGGTTACGAACTCATTCTTCGTGGTCATTGCCAGCTTCCTCACCTTCATCGGCGTCAGCCAGCTCGTCTCCACATAACCGGTTATTCCGCCTCTGAAGTTCAGCGTAATGGATGCATGGTCCTCGTGCGTTTTCTCGTCGACGCTCCCGGCCGTGGCGTAAATGGATTCTATCTCCCTTCCGGCCAGATAGCGGATGGCGTCTATGTCGTGTATGCCGAGGTCAAGGATGACGCCCACATCGCTTATTCTTATGGGAAAACTGGATACGCGTCTGGCGCTGAGGGTTATCAGTTCCCCGAATCGTCCCTCGTCCATGGCCTTCTTGGCGAAATCCACCACGGGGTTATGCCGCTCAATCTGGCCCACTGCCATTGTGATTCCGTTCTTTTCGGCCAGTTTCACCAGCTCCCCTCCCTTTTCCACGGAGTCGGTAACCGGCTTCTCCACGAGAACATGAACACCAGCCTCTATGGCCGCTTTCGCTATCTCGTAGTGGGTAACGGTAGGGGTAGCGATGCTCACTGCTTCCACATTCCTCAGAAGTTCTCTGTAATCTCCGTAGAATTCGGTGCCGTACTGGGCCGCCACCTTTTTACCGGCCTCCTCGAACAGATCGGAAACGCCCGCAAGCTCCGCGATCTCGGAATACACGCGAACATGGTTCTTTCCCATGGCGCCTGTGCCGATGACTCCGACTTTCATAGGTGGAAGAAAGTAGGAGAGTAAATAAGGGTTGCGATTGCGTTATAAATACTTAAATATCGGTTTGTAATCCTCCTGCTATGAAGAAACTGGCCGTTGTCGGACTCGGCTATGTGGGCCTCCCCGTGGCCTGCGCCTTTGCGAGAGCTGGATTTCAGGTGTCGGGAATAGATATAGACGAAAAGCGTGTGAGCATGATAAATTCCGGTGAGAACCCGATTAAGGGCAAGGAACCCGGTCTTGACGAACTGCTCACCATGGTGATAAAAGAGGGCATGTTCAGGGCGTATACGGACTATGATGTGGTGAAAGAAGCGGATGTTGTAACCATAAATGTCAACACCCCTGTGGACGAGAGGAACATGCCGCGATACGGCATCCTTGAAAAAGCGGTGAGAAGCGTGGGGGAGAACATTAAGAGGGGAGCCCTTGTAATAGTGGAATCCACAATCGCACCCACCAC
Organism: uncultured Thermoplasmata archaeon; assembly: GCA_964552865.1. Taxonomy (GTDB): domain Archaea; phylum Thermoplasmatota; class Thermoplasmata; order JAJSAE01; family JAJSAE01; genus JAJSAE01. The sequence goes on from CAZKII010000138.1 coordinate 1,415, forward strand.
CATGCGTAATATGGTGCTCCCTCTTCTGGAGGAGACATCAGGCATGAAGGGTGGAAGGGATTTCTACCTCGCTCACTGCCCGGAGCGGGTGATGGTCGGTCGCCTACTCTACAATCTGGAGAATTACAACAGAGTGGTGGGGGGCCTCGATAAGAAGAGCACGGATCTGGCCATAGAATTCTACAGGCATGTGGTAAAAGGGGAGTTGCTCCCAACCGATATGACAACCGCGGAGATATCAAAGACGGCTGAGAACGCCTATAGGGATGTTCAGATTGCCTTCGCTAACGAGGTGGCCCTTATCTGTGAGGCTGTTGGCTCCGACGCCTATGAGGTGAGGAAGCTTGTTAACAGTGCTCCGTATCGTGACATGCACATACCCGGAGCCGGGGTGGGGGGCCATTGCCTCCCGAAGGACCCGTATCTCCTGCTGTATCCGGTGGACAGGATGGAGGGCGTGCTTACCGCAGCCAGAAGGAGGAATGATTTCATGCCGCATCACATGGTGGAGCTCCTGTATGATGCTCTTGATGAAGCGGGTGTGGAACTTTCCATAGCAAAAGTGGTGGTCCTAGGGAAGGCCTTCCTCGGAGATTCCGATGATATAAGGAACTCTCCCGCACTGCACATAATCAGGGAACTGGACGACAAATGTGAGCTGGTGGTGCACGACCCATTCGTTGAAGGGGCGGAGAAGGACCTCGAAAAGGCAATGACCGGGGCCGACGCCGTCCTCATCGTAACGGACCACAGCGAGTACAAAGGGGGCCTGCCCTTTGATGTAATGCGCCAAAGAATTGTCATAGACGGCAGAAACCTAGTGAAGGACACCCAGGGTCTAATATATCGTGGAATCGGAAAGTCTCCGTAAATCGTTGAGGAATCTGTAACCTGCCGGTTATCTGCCTTCTTATCGCCGTCTTATTCCGATTTCTTTAAATAGGCGGAGTTTTTTAAGGAAGAACAGGCGAGAGTTCCCTTGGCTGGGCATTCGCCGTGAATTTCAGTTGGAATCAGAAGTATGACGGAGGACATCCATGAATGAATATAGGGCCTTTGCCCGAGGAACTGGATTAGTCGCGGTTATATCACTCCTAACTCAGGTAAGTTCATTCATCTCTCTTCCTATTCTTACCAAAACCCTTCCTATAAAGGAGTATGGAACCTGGGCTATTGTCGTCATCAGCGTGGCCCTAATCCCTCGTATAGTGATGCTCGGCCTTCCTGGCGCCATGACCCGTTTTCTCGCTGCCAGTAAGACAAGGGAGGATATCCTTAGGGGCTTTTATACAACTGTCTTTTATGTTTCAATAACCTCTTTTTTCGCGGCCGCTCTAATATTTCTATCGTCAAGCCATGTGGCGTGGATATTATTCAATGGGAATGTCACTGTGGTCAAGTTGATGGGGCTAATCGTCTTTTTTGAATCAATG
>CAZKII010000139.1:0-2846 GCA_964552865.1 uncultured Thermoplasmata archaeon
TCCTTATCTCGTCGTCTACATACATCTCTACAAGGTTGTACTTCATTGTTTCACCATTCCTTTCTATTCTTATCTTCCCACTCATATGCTTTTGAGAAGTAGGGCTCTTTGCATTCCAGTTCGTCGATTCCTTTTATAACTCTTGCGGGGCTGCCCACCGCAACGGAATTGGGGGGAATATTTTTTGTGACCACAGCTCCCGCCCCGACGAGAGAATTTTCGCCGATGGTAACTCCTGGTGTCAGCGTCACATTTCCTCCGATTTTTGCGTTTTTCTTTATTGTGACTGGATCATGCTTTGCACACTCTTCGTATTTCGGACAGGGGGGGTGGAGTGTTGCAAGTGTTATTACGGAGGGCCCTATCCATGCATAATCCTCTATTATGACATATTCGCCGATAATGCAATTAGAATGAATCTTTACATTGTTGCCTATCCTGTTTCCTATTTCAAGAGTGGTGTTACTGCCGATCGATACATTGTCTCCGATGATGTTCCCCTCTCTGATGATTGTGTTGTGTCCTGTATTGAACCCCATTCCGATGGTGTTTCCACCGTAGATTACCGTATGGCTCCGAATATTGCCACCGTCTCCTATTATGGTTCTTGGTTCTCCACTAAAGTTTTTTGGCGGAATACCGATTATAGCATAGTCTCCTATAATTACATCTTTACCCAAATCTATTTTACCGATCAATTTGTAATCAGCCATGATTTACACCTTTGAACTTATTAAAGAGGGCATCTCCTTCTTCCATATAAATTTTGTGGCTGGCAGGATAGTTTTCTATGAAATATCGAAGGAATGCGGTAAGGTCTATCTTCTCGGCGAGCATGTTTTCAGCCCTCTCCCTCCACTTTTCCGCCTCGGTTTTGCTCTGGAGGACGCTGAGACTTGCGTCTCTTGCTTCGTCAATCTCCTTGAAGGCCCTTACGACATCGTATTTGTTCACGAAATCCCTGAAGTTCCCTGTCCTGTCCCATCGGGTTGAGATAATGATGGAAGGCGTACCCAGTATCCCGCTCTCGGCAGCCATCTTATGCCCGTCTCCCACATACAGGGATGCGTAGTAAAGAGCATCGTGGACCCTGTGAATCGGGATGTTTATTCTCCTTCTTTCCAAACCCCCTTTAAGGGGGATCTCTGAGCTGATGAATACCCTTGCGTACTTCTCAATCTCTTTGACCAGATTCAGGCGCTCTTCATCGCTTTGCAGGCCGTGCTGACCGATATCGTGGCTGGCATCCCATGCCGAGAACCTCATTATGACATATTTCTCTCCCTTCTCAACGCCCAGATATTCCAGAACTGAAGGATCCGGTGTGAACCTGTTCGGGTGGAGGTAGGCCAGCTCGTGGTACCCGGGATATCGGATATGTTTCTTCTCTGGAAAACTCTTTAGAAAGCAATCTGGAGTGAGAATGGTTTCAGTGAAGGGAACCATGAGTTTCAGCTGAAGGCCAGCGTCTTCCGTGTCCGTGAGAGAGATGTGCGGTTTTCTAATAATGGTACTTACATGTGCCGAATATGGGGAGGCTACACTAACGAAAATATCTGGCTTTGATTTCCTTGCTATTTTTAGAAGTGCCATGTCGTTTTTAATCATTGTTACGGCCTTCCCGAACATACCCTGTGCATTCGGTTTCATCATCTTGTAAGGGAATCCATATTTTTCCAGAAGCGGCCCTACCATCCCCTCTCTTTCTCGTACTGCAATCTGTGTTCTGTATCCATTTTTCTCCAGTTCTCCAATCAGGTATTTGAAGAGATGAACATGAGCTGGATGTCCTACTTCAAAGAGGATGTTCACTTATATCACCGCCAGCCCCACCGCCACAATCCCGCACATAAAGTAGAGCAACAGCATTCTGTTGACCAGCTCTTTCTCCCTCATGGGCCTTCTACTTAGAATAAAATACGGTAGCGTGTACCACTTTGCCCCCTCCGGTGTCTGAAGCTTCCCGTCATCAAGGAGGATTGGGTGTCTGCAGGCTGTCTTCCTGTCCACATGCTTCAGGTCGTGGTATATGGTCGAGGCCAGTTCGAAGAACGTCGGCAGGATGAGTAGCACCCCGTAGAACTGTATGTTCCCGATGATCACACCGGCTCCTATAACTGCCCCCATGCTCAGTGTCCCCACATCCCCCACGAATGTTCTGGCCGGGAACCTGTTGTAATAGTAGAGGGCTAGAGAAGCCCCCAGCAACCCGGAGAAGACCAGCAGTGTGGAGAAACTGGAGTCCTTTATAACGGCGATGATCAGCAGGAATCCGCTTATTATGGCCACCTGCCCCGTCTCAAGGCCGTTGTACCCCGCGGACATGTTCAGGGCGTTGGCGGCCCCGGTGATCGCGAAAGGAACGACCACAATCCAGTAGAAATGATAGGGAAATGTGAATCCGAAATCGAAGGGGAACATGATCCTGTGGGAGCCGATATGCACAATTACCAGGGGGAGCGCGGCGAAGGCCACGAGAATCACCTTCATTTTCTGCGAGAGCACCGAGATGTCGTCGATCAGGCCGATGAACGCCGTCATGAACAGCACGCCCATGATTCCAAGGACAACGTCGGCCTGTACGGTGGCCATGATTTTCTCTATTCCGATAACCACTGTAAGGGCCACTGCGAACCCCATTATGGCGGCGACGCCTCCCATCTCCGCCACTCTGCGCCCGTCCCTCTTGTTCACATCCCTTCCGGTCATGTTCTTTATCTTCATCTTCTCTATGAGCTTCGGAGTGGTCACGAAAGTTATGCCAAATGCAAGAACGCCAGACAGCGCCGGCAGTAGCAGATTCATGCCTCCTGCAACCGTTTATCCTATATTAAGTTTAACCCCTC
>CAZKII010000140.1:0-2756 GCA_964552865.1 uncultured Thermoplasmata archaeon
CCACAACCGACACCTTTTTATTCCTGTCTTCTCTTGCCCACCCATGACCGAAGACGCCAAAGACATGGTAAAGGAGATACAGAGAACGATCGTCAATCTCAGCAAGGAGTATCCCGAGGAGACCGGGGGCTTCATGCAGATGCTCAAGGCCGTGAACACGCCCAAGGCCCTGAGCACCAAGGACAAGGAGATAATCGCGGTCTCCCTTTCCGTGGCCACGAAATGCCACTGGTGCATAGCGTTCCACACCCACAACGCGCTGAAGGCCGGGGCCACCCGCGAGGAGATAATCGAGGCCTGCTTCGTCGCCGTCACCATGGCCGGAGGGCCGGCGCTGATGTACATGCAGCTGGTTCTGAAGGCGATAGAGGACTTCAAGGACTAATCCTTCCTCTCCTTCGCCAGATACCTCTCCCTGAAAATATCGTAAATCCCCTGAGCCGTGGCCTTTCCGACCCCTTTGACCTCCATCAGTTCCTCCACCGTGGCGTTCGAAATGGCCCGGATCGTTCCGAAGTGGGACAGGAGCCGGCGGGCCAGCACGCCGGAGACGCCGGGCAGGCCCTCGATTATGAACTGCTGCCGCTCGTGAAGCTCGAATCCGGCCCTTTCTCCCCTTATGCGGGCCACATGCCCCTCGGAGTTCTCCCTTTTCAGCATGGAGACGATTATGTCCGCGGTCTCCTTCGCGCTTTTTGTGAATATGACCGGGATGCCGAAGTCTATGGCTATGGACGCAAGCGCGCCGTTTATGGCCTCCTTGCTCACATTTCTTATTCCGTGCAGGGTCTCGCCTTCGATTATCACCACAGGCCTCGGGTACGCCGATTTCAGAGCGCCCATCTGGGAGAAGAGGCGGCCGTCCAGAAGCGATGATATGAAGTCCTCCGCTTCCTTCCTCTCCACGGCCACCCGCTCGGAGATTATGTAATCGCCCACATCCATCTGCTTCGATTCCACGGTGATGCCGTATCTGGCAAGGGCCATGACCACCTCGGAACGGAACTCTCTGGTATCCACCACGATTTTCATGGGCTCCTCTTTCTTCTCCGCATTCTTCTTTCCTGCGAAGTCGAAGAGCGTGGCTTTCTTCTTTTTCCCGGTTCCTGCTTCTGCGCCAGAATCCTCGGGCATGTCCGGTTCCGGCATCTCCACCGGTGCGGTCGTGTGTATTTCTGTGGGAACATTTATCCTCTTTGCCAGCGCCTCCCTGAGTCGTATCATGTCCTCCTTCATCTGCTTCTCCTGACGCTTCACGCTCCAGTAGTAGCCCTCATCCCTCGTCTTTCTGGTGATGAGGATGATGACGCGGCCGCTCTCCTGCCTGCCTGTCCTCCCTCTGCGCTGTATGGTGCGGATTACCGACGGCACCGGCTCGTAGAACACCACGAGGTCGGTGGACGGGATGTCCAGGCCCTCTTCCGCAACGCTGGTTGCCACAAGCACCGGGAACTCGCTGTTCTTGAACCTCTCGATGATCTCCACCTGCTCCTTCTGCTTCAACCCTTTGACGCCGCCTCTGGAGGCCTGCCCCACGAACCGCTCCGCATGTATGCCCTCCTCCTTCAGCGAGTCCACCACGAGGTCGCAGGTGTCCCTGATGTTCGTGAAGACGATGATTCTGCTGTTAGGCCGCTTCTCCACCTCCCCCTTGACTATTTCAATGAGGCGGTTCAGTTTCGGGTGCTCGTAGTTCAGCGTACCGAGGTACTTCACTATGTCCCTGAAAAGGATGCTGGAGACTATCTCCCGCGCGGCCTTGGAGCCGGTCCTGCTGTTGGCCTCCTGCATGAGCCGGTCCAGATAGTTCTTCACCGCTGTGATGTTCTGGGTCTCCGCGAGGTCTATGGCCGTTTCTATCTTCAAAAGCGCGGCCTGAAGGCTCATGGCCCGGTAGAGATTGGAAGGGGTCTGGCCCGGCATCTTCATCCTCATCTGAATCTGCCTGCCCAGTTCCAGAATCTCGCGCTTGCCCGGAACCCTGTTGAACCCCTGAAGCATCCCCATGGCCCGAAGTTCCTTCAGGCTGTCGTTGAAGAGGGAGCGAAGCATCTCCACGAGCTTCTTCGTCTCCTCCGGCAGGTCCACCCGTATCCACTGAAATTTTATCTTCTGAACATAGGGGGCAACATCGGGGTCGCTCTCGCTCCTGATCTCCACGGCGGTTATTCCAAGGTTGGCGCAGACCTCCAGCGTCGTCTCCTCGTTCCCGGGAGATGCGGTCATTCCGAGAACCCGGCCCTTCCCGTTCTGCAGATACTTCTCGGCCACGAAGACATAGGCGTACTTCCCCACGGCCCTGTGGGCCTCGTCGAATATTATCAAAGAAACATCGGAGAGGGAGATCCTGCCGCTTATGAGGTCGTTGCTTATGACCTGCGGGGTGGATGCGATTATCCCGCTCTCCTCCCATACCTTCACCCTCTTCTTCGGAGGAACCTCTCCCGTGAGGACCGCAGGCTCCGCACCCCTGACTACCCTGCGGATGAAGGATGCGTGCTGCTCCACCAGCGGCTTCGTGGGGGCCATGAAGAGAATCTTCCCCTTCTCCTTCGCCAGAGTATCCGCTATTACAAGGGCGGCCACAGCGGTCTTTCCGAGGCCGGTGGGGAGGACAACCAGAGTGTTCTCCTTCATGCAGGAAGCGGCTATGGCGGCCTGATACTCCCTGTGCTCCAGAGTCTCCGGGTTTATCATGGGGTGGGATATGTACACGGAGGGAGAATGGGCGGGGAGATATTAAAGGTTCGGCGGAC
>CAZKII010000141.1:0-2693 GCA_964552865.1 uncultured Thermoplasmata archaeon
GGTTTAACGCGTTCCTGAATAATCCTAATAATCCCCCTAAGTATGCTGTCAGGAAGAACCTTGTTTGTCAAATATTCCGTAATCCTCACTTCCTTTTGCTTTATGTCAATCAAACTTAAACGGTCAGCTAACGGACGACAATCCCTTTTCAACTGATCTGTGAAAAACGTAGAGAATGCGACGCGATTATTACCATTTGATGCTTCAACATACGGCATGATCATATCACTATTCCCCAAGAACACAATTGGTAACAATCTCCGTATATCGGGAGCCTCCGCTGATACCTTTGTTGTTCCTCTAGTCCATTTGCCTTGTTCCATGCCCGTTAGAAGAATATCGAAACTTCGTTCAACCCTGTCCCCATATAGTCCCCATTTGTCGAATTCATCAAACACGATACCGTCACGTAGGTAAACTATGCCTAACGCTCCATTACGTGCATCCATTACAAGCCTTGAAGGTGTCGGTGCCTCGTTCAAGTACTCCCAGTTAAACAATGTTTCACTTCTCAAACCGAAGTAGGATTTACCAGATTCGGGTGGTGTTAACTGTGCAATATGCATAGGTTTACCATCGTACCCAGTAAACCAAGAAAGGATGCGAGGTAACATTAGCGTAAATATCTGTGGTTCCGGTTTATATCCCAATCCGTACACTATGGTTTCGTACGGGTTCACGCCTTTGTTCAGTATCTCTTTCGCCTTCTTAGTATCCGCGACACCGTACAACGGTTGAATATCATAGCAAATTAACTGGTTCCTACGCATCTGTATCTTAATCAATAAGTAATCGCTGAGTTTCTCAACGATCTCGTCTATCGCTCCTAACTTCCAGATCACACTTGGTTGGACGGGTATACTTGTACCAGCAGGAATACGAATGATCACAGTACCATGTCTAATATCATATGCGACGTGTGTTAACCGGCAGATGCACTCAACTTTTTTACGTTTCATAAGCGTTAGGTTGAACCAATCCTTGTTGTTACCGCATAACCATAGTTCTTCTAGCTTTTGTCGTTTATCGGGGTTACGTAAGGATTCTGGGAATGCAATGAGTACCTCTAAAGGACATTTACTAGCGGGTACATCAATATCCAGCATATACCCGCTTAGTGTTTTCTCTAGGTCGGTCATCGTTTATCCCCTGTGAATCGTAGATAAGTTTTTCTCGATTTCGGTTATACGAGAATTCAAACCTGATATCCTTCTCTCAATATCTGATAGGCGTTCTGTTATGTTCATGAGTACTCCCTTTATGTCTATTTGCTCTTTAGGTTCCTCTTTAACGCTTCTTGAACGTTCTAACATGTCCTTTAACTGGTTAATGAGTTCTTCGTTCACAGGAACGAGTACATTCTCACGAATACGCAACCAAACGTTTCCGTTTTTCGCATACACAGAATATCTACGTTCTCTTTTACCCACACGAACCCGAATAACACCTATCTTCGGCACATCTCCCACCTCCCATTCAATACTTGTAACAAAACCTGCTTATAAACCTTTTGGTTACGTTACAAATGCGTTACGAATGAACACGAAAAAACTTGCTCTACTTGTAACACCAAATTGGTTTGATGTTACAAGATGATTACGGAGGAACGGAAAAAAGCCTCACGTAGATGTATGTATATGTACATGTATGTGTATGTATACGTATACGTATGTATGTGTGTGTATGTATATATATGTATGTACGTACGTAGATATACGGTTATATACGGTAATAAACGGTAATATACGGTATAAATACGTAGATTTTACAGGAGAGGTTTTTCCGTTCACCAGTAACCGTTTTGTAACATGGAAATGAGTAAAGAAAAAAATAGGTGTGGGGGTTACACGTAGTTAAGAGGATTATACTCGGTAACCATCTGTGAGTACTTCTTCTTTATCTTCTTTAACGCGTCCTCTGGTGTTATATCTCCGTCCAGTATTTTCACGATCATATCACATACAGTTAGTAGAAATTCATGTTCAAGTCGGTCTATCAGATTTAATGACCGTAGTGAGTGTAAGCAATTGTACGCATGACCTACATAATGCCTAATGTGTTCCCGTAAACGCCATATATCCTTGTCTACCAGACTATTAAGCATTTTTTCAAGTTTGTGTTCCTCAACTACCTCGATTTCCCTGACGTACATTGGGAACCGAAATTTCTTTCGTAGTCCTACGAGGTACCGGAATCTAGCCGTAAAGATGTGCTTGAGGTATGGGACAGGTGTGTCATCTCCCCTCATTATCGTGATAATATCCCAGTATTCTGGGGTTTCATTGACCATTTTCATGAACTCCTTTAACACGTTACGCTTGATCCACCTCTTGATTCGCAAGGGTGTTAAGTACGCTATTACGTCAATCAGTAATTTCATGGTTACCACCTTAACGATTCTTCCTTTCTTCTTCACTTTCAACGAGTATGTACGAGAGAAGGATCTTGTTGTTAACCACGTATTTGAGGATGATGTTGACGAACTTGGAAAAGGATGGAATCTTCATTTTCTTTACTATGCACCTTTGTACGTACCTCTTGTAAACATCATATAGTTCCCTGTATACTTCGGGTTCAAATGATATCGTTCTCGGTACTGTTCTGCCACTCTTTATTCGTTCCTTTCCCTCCATCCTCCCTTAACCCCTCCGTTTACGGTAGTAATCAACTAATAATTCATAACTGAGGATGAC
>CAZKII010000142.1:0-2645 GCA_964552865.1 uncultured Thermoplasmata archaeon
GCCCTGCTGTACTTCATATTGACGCCGGCCGCCGCTATGAACGAGGCCACCACCATTATGAGGCCAGCGGTGGTGTTGTTCAGTGCGGTGGAGTGATATCCGTAGTACGCGCCGAGGAATGTCAGAAGGCCGAGGCCGAGTATCGCAGGCGGTATCGCCGGGGACGGGCCCTCTCTCGGAGTCCTCTCCTTTCTGGGTCTCTCCCTCTTCGGCTTTTCCCTGCTCTTCTTCTCCCTGCGGGCCTTCTCCTTCTTTCTGTCCTTCTTGGATTTCTTCGGAGGCTCTTCTTCCTCTTCCTCCTCATCCTCTTCTATGCCCTCCACCTCAGTTTCCTCTGGCTCCTCGTCGTATTCCTCTTCGTAATCGTAATCCTCAGCAGAAGGCTCCTCTTCCTCCTCCGCTTCGTACTCCTCGGCCGCTTCCAGCTCCATATCCTCTTCCGGAAGTTCCGGCTCCTCAGCCTCCTCTATCTCCGGTTCTGGCTCCTCGTACTCCTCCGCGGGAAGTTCAGGCTCGGCCTCCGCTTCTACCTCGGGAGCCTCCTCTTCGACGAACTCCACTTCCTCCGCAACCTCCGGTTCCGGCTCGGGGAGCCCCTCTTCTTCAACCTCGTCTATCTCGTCAACATCCACCACGACGGCATCTATGAGCTCGTCAAGGTCATCCTCCTCCCCCTCATAAGCGGCCTCGGCTTTTTCCACTCCCCTGGTCCCGTCGGTATCCACGAGAATGGAATCGAGAAGATCATCGAGTCTGTCGTCGATGCTCCCGCCGGCTGTCTCCACCTCGATGGGTTCAGCACCGTCCTCCAGATCCTCAAGGTCCTCAAGGTCGGAGAGCATGTCCATCCAGTCATCTTCCTCTGCGGACTCAAGCAGGTTCGCACCGCAGAACGGGCAGACTTCCTCTCCCTCTTCTACCTCTTCGCCGCATTTAGGACATATCTTCTTCTCGGTCATAAGGGGTATATGCTAACAATCCTATATATCCTTTTCCCATACCAGAGGGGGGCGCCGCACAAATATGAAACGCAAAGACTAAATACCACCTCTCCCATTCATATAACCGTAGCCAAGGAGGCACAATACGTGGGCAGCGTAGAAAAGATTCCACTGGAACGGCTGAGCAGAGCGAAAATGAACATATCGTTCCGGTGTCCGGTTTGCAAGGCAGCAACCATAAAATTAAACACGGAGAACATGGACCGCTGGAAGGATGTGAGGTGTCCGGTCTGCCATTCCACCATAGTGTTCGAGGGTTTCAGCATATCCGTCATAAGGCCCAGAATACCGGCAAAGACCGAAAAGGCCCGAAATCAGGTGGCGGAAGAGAGCTAGGAGAGTTCGGTGAAGAAGAGCGAGGCATAGACCTTCGCGTCCTGAACCAGGTTCCTGATCCATGCGTATTCGTTGGAATCGTGGGCCGTGTGGTCCTCGGTGGACCAGACAACCGCGTTCAGCCCCGCATTCCTCAGCACGGCGGCGCATGTCCCTCCGCCGATCCCCTCCGGCTCCGGTTTTTTCCCTGTAACGGTCTCAATGGCGGCGGATAACAGTTTCACCACAGGCGCATCCATGGGCGTCGGCGGCGGGGCCTGATGAATGCTCTCCACGCCTATCTCCACATCGGCCCCCATCCCTCTGCAGAACCCCTTGCAGAAACCTTTCACATCCTCCACCATCTCCTTCAGGTCGTAGCCGGGCATCACCCGGAAGTCCGTGTAGAAGATGTCCTCGCCGGGTATTGTGTTTATGTTCGGCACATTCTCCTCCTTTCTCGTCACCTCGAATGTGCTGGTGGCCGGGCTGAACAGTTCGTCCCGTGCATCGTATTTCCGTCTCAGGTAGGGGATGAGCGAAACGATAAGATTCGCCCCGACGAAGTGGGCGTTGAGGCCCGAATCCGGCGTGGAAGCGTGGGTCTGTTTCCCCTTCACCGTGTATTTGAGCCAGAGAGACGATTTTTCCGCTATCTCTATCTTCAATCCGTCCTCGACGCCGTGGTCCGGAACGATGTAAAGGTCGTCACGGGGCATATGGCCGTTCTCGACGAGATACTGCATCCCGTACCTACTGCCGACCTCCTCGTCAGCCACCATGGCAAGGACTATGCCCCACTCCGGCCGAAGCCCGCTCTCCTTGAGGGCTCTGGCCGCAAGAAGCGCCGCGAACATCTCCTGCCCGTTGTCCTCGGAGCCCCTGGCATATATCTTTCCGTCCTTTATGACGGGCTCGAACGGGGGCGTGTCCCACAGGTCTGGGTTTCCGGAGGGAACCACATCCATGTGCGTGATTATCCAGACCGAGCGGTCCTTCTTTCCCTTTATCCTTGCCAGAATGTTTGGCCTCGTGCCTTCGGGGACCCTTTCGTCAGGGGCCTCGATCACTTCAATCTCGTCTTCGGAGAAGCCGTACTTCTTCAGGAGGAGTTCCAGCAGGTAGTTCGCCCTCTCCCACTCACCGCTGCCCCCGAGCTCCGGGGCCAGAACAGGTATTCTGAGCATTTCCATGAAGTCCTCTATGACCTCGTCCTTCAGCCGGTCTATCCCGTGCATCAATATTTCCGCGTCTTCGCTCATGTTATCGCACCCCCATACGGACGGAGGGTAAAGAGCCTTGCGGTATAACAGTTTTCCCACACCTGTG
>CAZKII010000143.1:0-2595 GCA_964552865.1 uncultured Thermoplasmata archaeon
GTACCTTCCACCTGAAAGCGAAGACCCCGTGGAGCTTTACTGCAGCCTGCCGCTGTGGTATGAAGCCGGACGTGTAGGGTAGGCGGGAGCCGTCGAAGGTTGGGCGCTAGCTCAACTGGAGGCAACGATGAAACACCGCCCTTCTGGTTTTGTATCACTTACCTTTTCGAAGGGACCCCGGTAGGTGGGCAGTTTGGGTGGGGCGCCACACGCTCAAAAAGATATCAAGCGTGCCCAATGGTCAGCTCAGGCAGGTCAGAAATCTGCCGAAGAATGCAAAGGTAAAAGCTGGCTTGACGTGGATTGGCCCAATAACAATCCACGATACGAAAGTAGGGCTTAGCGAACCACTCGACCTCATTTATGGGGGTGAGTGATAACAGAAAAGTTACCCCGGGGATAATTGAGTCGTCGCCAGCAAGAGTTCATATCGACCTGGCGGTTTGCTACTTCGATGTCGGCTCTTCCTATCCTGGCTGTGCAGCAGCAGCCAAGGGTGGGGTTGTTCGCCCATTAAAAGGAATCGCGAGCTGGGTTTAGACCGGCGTGAGCCAGGTTTGTTGCTTTTTGGTGGAAGTGTTTTGATACCTGAGGGGAAGGATCCTTTAGTACGAGAGGAACAGGGATTCGTGGCCTCTAGTTGATCAGTTGTCCGGCAGGGCACTGCTGAGCAGCCACGCCATAACGGATAAGTGCTGAAAGCATCTTAAGCACGAAACCGCCCCTGAAAAGAGGTATCTGAGGGTACTCGTAAAACACGAGTTTGATAGGAACGGGGTGTAAGCTGGAAGCTTCGGCGACCAGTTCAGCCCGCGTTTACTAATTCCCGGAACCAGGCACGTGCGGTTCGGCTTAGCAGTCACACAGGCATGCATATGAATGAACCCTTCCACCCTTTAATTTTATTTAATTTTATTCGCACAACAGGTCAGCGCGAGCGCTGCAGAAGGTTTTTAACGGGCAGTCCCTTACGCCCTTCGTGAACGACATCGTATCGGCCATTCTCACAGCAGTCTGGGTCTTCATCCCGGCCATGGTCCCGAACTCAGCGGCGGCCCTCTTCGGAGGCGGAACGCCGATCGATCTGGGGAGAACATGGAACGGCCACAGGATACTCGGAGACGGCAAGACATGGAGAGGGCTGTTCGGCGGAGGGCTGAGCGGGGTGGTCATAGGCATGGTGCAGATGGCGGTATCCCTGCCCTTCGACCCTCAGGGACTGTGGGGATTCGGCTCTTTTTTTGGTGCACTCCCCCTCTTATTCCTCCTGTCCTTCGGAGCGCTCATGGGGGACATTCTGGGCAGCCTCATAAAGAGAAGGCTGGGGCTGAAAAGGGGAGCGAGGGCCCCGATACTCGACCAGTACGACTTCGTCATCGGTGCGTTCCTTCTGGTCATTCCTCTTCAATGGGGATGGTTCAAGAGCGTCTATCTGGGAGGATACGGCGTTTACGGGCTTCTGTTCCTGCTGGCCCTCATCCCGGTCCTTCACCGCAGCGTGAACATCGCGGGCTATAAACTGGGGATAAAGAAAGAGCCGTGGTAGTGCGACACGATTTTATACATCTCCGCCTTCCCCCGATCATGGAAGAAAGAGTCCTTGAACTCCTGAAAGAGGTGGAGGCCATCCAGTTCGGAGATTTCGTCCTCACCTCGGGAAAGCGCAGCAACTACTATGTCAACATAAAGAAGGCCAGCACGCACCCTGCGGTCCTGAAGGAGATCGCAAAGGCCATGGCGAAGCATGTGAGCGGAACGAGGATCGCGGGCATGGAGCTCGGTGCAGTCCCCATCGCGGTGGCCCTGTCGCTGGAAACAGGCATCCCGTATGTGATGGTGAGGAAAGGGAAGAGGGAGCACGGAACCGGGAGCCAGATAGAAGGAGAGCTGACACCGGGCGAGGAGGTTCTCGTCGTGGAGGATGTGACCACATCCGGCGGTTCCACCCTCAGAACCGTGGAGATTCTCAGAGAGGCCGGGGCCGTGGTGAAAAGGGCCATTGTGGTTGTGGACAGGAACTCCGGGGCCGTGGAACTTCTGGCGGAGAACGGAGTGGAATTGATACCTCTGGTGTCGTCGAAGGATTTCGATATGTAGGGAGGAGAGATGAACTGTCGTGATGTGATACTCGACCCTGCGGATTCGGAAGGGATGAAGGAGTTGTATAAGAGAAAGAAAAAGAGGCCTTTAACAATCAGTATATTTGGTTTAATCGCGGGCATACTTGCGGGGATCTCTGCTCTATTCCCTCCACACTCGGCGAGCTATCTCAGTAAGCTGGTTATTCAGTCATTGGCTTTATTCATATCCTTTAACCTGATATTGTTCTCCACATTGAATTTAAAGGCGATAAAACGTCCTTTTGATATCGTTCTTTGCAAAGATGGGCTAAAAACACCGAGAAAATTCATAGCCTTCAAGGATGTTTCGTATATTAAAATTATAAAAAACAACAATACGACAAATATAATCTTCTATCCGAAAGAAAGAACATCTTTAATCAACAGTTCTCTTTACGAAATCGGCCTTGATTGGTACTACCATCCGGACTATATCCGGGCCCTGAAAGAAACGGGCGTCCCGATACGCTTCGAG
>CAZKII010000144.1:0-2480 GCA_964552865.1 uncultured Thermoplasmata archaeon
CCGGAACACCTGCAGCAGGACGGCTGGGGCGTGGCCGTTTTCTCCAACGGCTGGAAGGTGGTGAGAGGCACGGCACCGGTCTTCGACGACCCCGGGTTTTCCGGAATGGAGCCGGAAGGAAGGATAGTGATAGCGCACATCCGAAGGGCCAGCAACCCGCTCGGCCTCCCGATGGAGGAGCTCAGGGCCCCGGAGAACATCCAGCCCTACAGGTACGGGAACATGGTCTTCGCACACAACGGCACCATAAAGATACCGGAGGAGATGCGCCCGTACCTCGGAGATTTCGCGGGCATGGTGCAGGGGAAGAACGACAGCGAGATATACTTCTGGCTCCTGATGAAGAACCTGCAATCGGAAGGGGAGGTGAAACGGGCCGTGCTGCGAACCGTGGCCGACCTGAACGATGCGGGGGAGAAGGTGTCCGAGGAGAAGAAGGAGAGACTGAAGAGGCCGTACAGAGGCCTGAACTTCGTAATGAGCGACGGAAAGAACCTTTACGCCTACTGCAGGCACGACGGGGTGAAGGATGCGGGGCCGACGCTCTGTTACAAAGACGCACCCTACTATCGGATGGTTTACAGGGAGGAGAAGGGCGGGGTCGTGGTGGCCTCGGAAAGGATGGATAACGGAGAATGGAAGGGGATGGAGGACGGGGAGATGCTCACGGCGTGGATTAAGAATGGGGAGATAAAGGTAAGTACAGAAGAGGCTCGCTAAAGGCTAGCGGGCTAGCATCTTCTCAACCTGTTTTCTGGCCCATTGGTTCAGAAGCCCTGTTATCATTGCGGCCTTGGCCGCAGTATCCAGTATGAAAATTGCAGTGGCCTGAAGATATGTCTTTGTGATAATCGCAGAATTCCAACAGGGGCAACCACCTACCATATTATAGAGCAAAAAAGCAAGAAGGAAGCTTATATAACTCATGATTAAACTGCCCACTATCCGATTCTTTCTTCCCGCCGTGGTAAAAAATACTATTCCCGTGAGTAAAATAAGCGCTATAAAATAAAAAGGTGAATTCAGCGGCCATGCGCCGCTGCAGCCTACCGGTAATGATTGTATTTTAATCTCATAGAGGAGGGAGAGCCACAAAAGATAATTAAGGGCCATAACCACAGCATTTATTCCTCTTTTAATTCTTCGAATGCGCGGACTTTCATTCCTCTGCTCCTCAAGATAGGGGCGAAACATTATCTCTCTGTTCACCCAACTTAATTCTCTCAGTTCCGGAGCATGGCGTCTGTATGTCCAAACCAGATGATATAAGGTTGCTATAGCTCCAACCAGACAGGCAACCCCAACTAAAAAATTCTGGCGCACTATTCCAACAAATAGAACAATTGCAAAAAAGACAACAACAGACTCTATGACCAACCTCGCAGAAATCATCTCAATGGCCTTTGACTCTTGATTGCCAAATCTTGATGATAACAGCGTCCTCCGCTCATTCATCTCCTTCTCTGATGAGTATGTAAAGTAGCCAGCTGTCATAAATATAGCCCCTACAAAACTGGCAAAGGAAAGAATAAGGAACAGGGTTTCCAGCGAAGGGATGAGCATCCCAAACAGAGCAAATATTACGAATAATGCAACGGCAAAAAAAGAATAATGCCTCCACCTTATAAGCCTGCTCTTTCCATCCAGAAGTGACTTATAAAAATCCGCCTGAGCATAATAGCCAACAGCCAAAAGAGGGAGGAATAGAAGCGCAATGCCACACATAAGAGTCAGAAGCAAGACGATGTTAAACAACAGGCCGTTCAGGGAAAAAATCGACATCGTGAGTAGGGAAAAACCGGATGCAACCGCACATAGAATAAGAGCCAGCAGAGAGCGGCGGGCCTGCCTCGAATATCTCTCCGCGAGATATGCAGGTTCGCCTTGCGTCCCCTCTTTCTCGTTCACTTCTTCCACAGTACGATATGCACCTGCTATGTAATAAATCTTTCCAAAAGAAGGTAAATGACCGGGGCCTCACACCAGCCCGTTAAACATCGCTCCCTTTATCGCCGTATCCCCCATAAATATCAGGGAGAACGCGACATAGGTCTTCGTGACGGCCTCCGGGTCGCTGCACCAGCACATGGCCGCTACGGAGATATAGAGAACGAACGCAAGCAAAAAGGAGGAGTACATGATGAGGAAGGTGAACCATATCTCGGAATGTTTTTTGTTCCCCCGGGTGCTGAAGAAGACGACAAAGTTCAGGATCAGGATTGTGAGCACGAAAAAGAAGGCCCCCGCAGGAAAAGCCCAGTCGCAGTTGTAGCTGCCCTGAGTCTTGATCATTATCAGAACAAAGGCCCAGAGAATATAGGAAAGAATTATGGCCGAACAGGCTATCTGCCCCCTGATGCCTCCGGGCCAGATGACTGACTCGGCCCTTTTTTCGCGGATATTCCGCTCGCCTTGCGTCCCCTCTTTCTCGTTCACTTCTTCCACAAAAGGATATGCACTTCCGATATAATAAACCTTCC
>CAZKII010000145.1:0-2463 GCA_964552865.1 uncultured Thermoplasmata archaeon
CTTTCGTTCGCCAGAGGAAAAACCCTTTTATCTCCCCTCCCATACCCCATCATGAACTGCAGGGCCATTGAAACGCTGAAGGCGATCGCGCTCATGGGCGGCCGGGCTGGCAGTAGAATCGCTCTTTCCTCGGCGGAGCTCGGCAGGAGAACGGGTGTGAGCCAGCAGACCGCCTCCACCCATATCCTCGATCTTCTGGAAGATGGCCTGATAACCCGCAGTTTCTCCGGCAGAAAGCAGGTGATCGGAATAACCGAAAAGGGGATGTCCGTGCTTCAGTCGGAGTATCTGGATTATCGGAGAATCTTCGAAGGGGAGCACGGTCTCGTTCTCAGGGGCCACGTCGTCAGCGGCCTCGGAGAGGGGCGATATTACCTCTCGCAGCAGGAGTATGCGGAGCAGATCGAAAGACTGCTGGGCTTCCGACCCTACCCCGGAACGCTCAACATAAAGCTTCGGCCCGGCTCCCCGCGCCTGCCTCCGGGTACGGGAAGACTCATAAACGGCTTCGAAAAGGAGGGAAGGGCCTTCGGAGATGTCTCCTGCTTTCCCGCCAGCATCGACAACATGGAATGCGCCGTCATCATACCCCGCCGGACGCATCACAGCGATGTGGTGGAGGTCATAGCGGAAAAGCGGCTTCGCGACCTTCTCGGCCTGAAGGACGGGGACGCTCTGGAGATTGAGGTGTTTCTGGAGTGATCGCCCGGCGCAAACCGGAAAGATGGTTTTAACCCGTGGAAAGCAGATTAAAAGGAGAAAAGAAGGCAATAAAAGGTTTTACTTCTTCAGGTACCTTGCAATCCCTCTGGCCGCGGTCTTTCCGTCCGCTGCCGCGCTGACGATATCCTTCTTCTCGTTCACCGCATCTCCGCCGGCGAATATTCCGGGGATGGAGGTCATGCCGCTCCTGTCCACCTTGATGTTGTTCCAGTTCATCTCCAGCTTTTCCTTTATGTCATCGGGCAGGAACGAGAAATCTATGGTCTGGCCCGTGGCCTCGATTATATAATCGCACTCTATGAAGTACTCCTGGCTCTTGATTGGCTGAGGCTTGGCCCTTCCGCCGTCCTCCGGCTCAATCATTTCGTTCTTCCAGTACTTCACACCCTTGAGCTTCTTGGTAGAGGGGTCCTGAACATACTCGAACGGCGTGACCATCCAGATGAAATCGACGCCCTCCTCCACGGCCTCCTCGAACTCTTCCTCTCCGTTGCTGGTTCCCGCACTGGGCCGGTCCTCCTTTCTCCTCCTGTAGAAGACGGAAACATAGCTGGCACCCAACCGCATCGATGTTCTGGCCGCATCTAGAGCAGTGAAGCCGCCGCCTATGACAAGGACCTTCTTCCCATCGATCGGTATCTTCTCTCCCAGCGCGATCCTCTTCAGGAAGTCTATGGCGTGGAAGACGCACTCGTTGTCCTCTCCCTCGCAGCCGACCATTCTCGGCTTGTGATTCCCCGCACCGATAAAGATCGCGTCGTAATCCTTCTGAAGCTCCTCGAAGGAGATGTCCGTCCCCACCTTCGTGCCGTACCTTATCTCCACGCCGGGGAGGGATTCTATGAAGCTGACCTCCTTGTTTATGACATCCATGGAAAGCCTGTATCTCGGGATCCCTACGGTCATCATGCCGCCCGGAACGTCCAGCGCCTCGAATATGGTGGAAGAGATCCCCTCGAGGGCAAGGTAATAGGCGGCCGTGAGCCCTGCCGGTCCGGCTCCGATTATGGCGACCTTCTTTCCGGTGGAGGCCTTTATTTCCGGCTTGATGACATCGGCGTAGTTCTCTATCGATTCTGAGATGAAGCGTTTCACATGACGGATCGCAAGGGCATCCCCCTTCTTTCCCACTATGCAGGCATCCTCACAGGCGTGTGTGCAGACCGTCCCGCAAATCTGTGGGAGGGGGAGATTCTTGAATATGATGGAGAGGCCTTCCTCAATATCTCCTTTGGCCGTGGCCATGAGATAGCCGGGAATGTCCAGCCTTACGGGGCAGGCTTTTATGCAGACACCGCAGGAAAAACACCTGCTCGCCTCTCTCGCCGCCTCTTCCGGAGTGTAGTTAAAAACATAGGTCTCAAAGTCCTTCTTCCGCTCCTCTGGCGGGCGGTGTTTCACCGGAACCCTTATGTACCGATCCTTAACATTTTCCGAAGTCATGATCTCACATCCCGTGGGGGAATATTGCATTTTTCCTCGGTATTTAAAAGTATCGTCCCGAAAGCTATCACATATCGTGCCAGAGCATGGCAGTAAAAGAATGGGAAAGAATAAATATGATGCGGTCGTTCAGAGGCCGATAATCATGCACTGCAAACTCGGACACGAACCGGAGCACTTCGGCTTCTGCAGCAGGTGGGAGGGCTCCAAGGGAATGACGGCCATGCCCATGGTGGAGAACATATGCGAGTACTGCATTTACTGGGTGGATGACGATATAGAGGAAGGGCTGGAGGA
>CAZKII010000146.1:0-2419 GCA_964552865.1 uncultured Thermoplasmata archaeon
AGAAGGCCATGGACTACAGGAACTACACCGGCGTGGCTGGTGAGATAGTGGACCGCGCGGTAAGAAGGTGCGAAAACTGAGAAAATTATTGGTGCCGCAGGCCGGACTTGAACCGGCGACTTCAAGATCTTCAGTCTTGCACTCTCCCAACTGAGTTACTGCGGCGTTTTCATGGGTCACATTCCTGCGAGCCTATTAAAGACTTTCCGTGATGCGTCCCATTGAATGTATGGGAATGGGTTTTCAACAGGAAATCTGAAGATGCCGGGGCATCCTTCGGAGATTCAGCCGAACAGTGCGCCCAGTCCAGCAGCTGCCTCTTCCTCGGAAACCTCTTCCTCTTCTTCCTCTTTCTCCTCTTCCTTGGGACTTCCGCTCTCCGCAGCCGGGGCGGCTCCTGCTGCCGGTGCTGCCGCTGCGGGTGCCGCCACTGCCGTCGCTATGGCCTCATCTATGTCCACCCCTTCGAGAGAGGCGGTGAGGGCCTTTATCCTGCTGGTGTCCGGCTCGATGCCCGCCGCTTTCAGTACTGCCGAAACGGCGTCCTCTGTTATTTCCTTTCCTGCTGCGTGGAGTACCAGTGCGCTGTATACATATTCCATTTTCAGACCTCCTTATTATTTTCTTTCATCCTTATCTCTTATCCGAACAGGGCTCCCAGCCCTGCCGCTGCTTCTTCTTCGCTTACCTCTTCTTCCTCTTCCTCGGCCTCCTCTTCCTTCTTCTCTTCGGCGGGCGCGGCGGCTGCCGCAGGCGCTGCCGGTACCGAGGAAAGCCTTCCTTTCAGCTCGTCATCCAGTGCATCCTCAGATAGGTGAGATGCCACGGAAAGACCCTGTGCGTTCGCTTTTGCTATCAGTATCTTCAGGGCCTCGGACGTGAATATCTCAGCATTGACCGCAAGGTTGAGCGCCTTCATGTGGGCGGATGAGAGCAACGCCTTGATGTTGAGCGCAGTGGGGTAGGCCGCGAATACGGACAGGTTGAATGCCGCCGAAACGGCTCCCCTCAGGTTCTGCATGAACTCATCCTGATCTATGTCGAGCACATCCGGCTCATAGAGGATCCCGTCTTCATAGGCCGCAATGAGGTTCAGACCCACGGTCATGGGGTATATCTCCAGTTTCGTGAGCATCATGGCCACATCGCCGGGTATCGGCTCTCCCTTCTTCACAAGGGTCTTGGTCTTCTTTATGACCACCTTCCCGTTCTCAATGGCCGCGGGGATGCCAGCCTTCTGGAAATCTCCCACTATCGGACCGGGCTTGAACGGTGTCTCTCCCTTCTCCACCACTATGTCGTCCGGGGCTATGTCACCCGGCTTCGCAGGGGCGTTGGTGAGGGTGGCCTTCATCAGTGCGTAGAGCTTGAAGGCGTTCATGTCCGTGCCGATGAGCGCGGTCTGCCTCCCCTTCATAAGTTTTTCGAATGTTTCAATGTCTATCTCCTCCCCCTTCTCCTCGAAGGCCTTCCTGAGGGAGAGAAGTATGAGCTTGTTCTTCGCCATGACGAAATCGCTGTCCTGCCTGAGGTCCCGTCTCATCTTCTGGATGAGCGGAGCGGTAATGCTGTGAATGTCCACTATTCCGAATGTCTTATGGGAGCCGATAACATCGCCGAGCCTCTGAACCGTTTCCTTCTTCCATTCTGCTACATGCGCCATCTCATCACCTCACACTATCCTCACGGAAGGGCCCATGGTGGTCTTCACATAGGCCGACTTTATGTTATAGCTCCCGCGCTCAAGTTTGCTCTGAAGCCTCTTGAGGATGGCCTCGATGTTCTCGGAAATGTTCTCCGGCGGCATGTCCGTCCGTCCCACGGGCGCGTGAACCACCAGCTTGTCCTTGGAGTTCAGGGAGACGGTCTTTCTCAGGTTCTCTATTATCCCCTTGGGGTCGCTCCCCGGCGGCAGCGGCTTCGGCATCTTCCCTCTGGGACCGAGGGCCTTACCGAGTACCTTACCGATGGTGGGCATCAGAGGGGCCTCTGCGATGAAGAAGTCGTATGTGTTGGCCAGTTTCTTCGTCTTCTTCTTGTCCTCGGCGTAGGACTCAAGCTCCTCCGGTAAAATGATAAGATCGGCGGCACCCTTGGCCTTCTCGGCCATCTCCTTACCGCATATAATAGCAACTTTAACGGGCTTTCCGCGGCCGTGAGGGAGTATTATGTCCTCCTTTATCCTGTTCTTCGGAATGGACATATCTATCTCCTTGAGGTTGATAGCCATCTCCACGGTCTCCGTGAACTTCCTCGGCTTGGCGGATTTTATGGCCTCTTCCACGGCCTTTGTTATCTTTTCATCAGGCAAATGATTACCTCCTAGTAGTGAGCATGGGGCGAGCGCAACAACGCTCTCCTACATCGGGATTTCACCCAATAAGCAGGTTGTTTAAAAAGTTTTTCCTTTGTTCCGCCC
>CAZKII010000147.1:0-2401 GCA_964552865.1 uncultured Thermoplasmata archaeon
TTCCGGTCATTCCCATGACCATCACGTACAGAACGGCCGCCAGAACCACGGTAATGGCCACCATCAGGATGGTAGCGATAACCGGGGACACAGCGTCGTCCTTCCTTATGTTTCTTATTTTTCGCATGTTTAGTCCTCCTGCAGATTTCTCTGCAATAATCCTATCGACGGCATTGTTTAAATAGTTTTTGTCCAGAACAACGGCAAGTGCCGATAGTGCCTGCTGGCAGACTACGACGCTCTTTTCGCTAGAGGCTCGGAGTTATCCCCTTCCGGGTTATGCTGTACGGGAGTATCTTCACCTTATCCGGGTAGTTCCTGACCTTCCGGATGACGAGATACTTCCTGAACTCCAGCTCCTCTCTCTCGCGCTCCAGCTCAATTATGGCATCCACCATCCCCTCCACGCCGCTGACGGTCTTTGCATCGTAGACCTCCTTCAGCATGGTGAACAGGGCCACACCTCCTTTATGCTGGATATGGGCGATTATGGTCCTCATGGCCGAAAGGACCTCGTGATGGTCGTAGTTCTCGAAGAAGAAATCCAGAGAGTCTATGACTATCCTGAACGGCGGCTCCAGTTTGGAGATTTCGTATGTCAGGAAGGTTACGAAGTTTATCTCCTTATAAGTCCCCTTCTCGAACTGGCGAATGTCCTTCATGGTTATGCCTTCCTGCCTGAAACGGCTTATCTCCAGCTTTCTCGCCAGAACATTCTCGTAGTACTTGGTGCCGATATTGACTATGTTTATGTCGGTGCGCCAGCCGAACTTCTTCATTGCGTTTTTAAGGTCCTCGGTCCTCTCGTTGGTGGAGAAATAGGTGACGCTCTGCTCCGTGACGGATGCGAACTGCTTGGCGAAGAGCTCCATCCCCGCGCCCGGCGGCCCCATGACGAGAATGGTGTATCCCTCGGGGATGCCGTTCATAAGGGCCTTGTCCAGCTCCTCGATTCCCACGCTTGTGTTGCTCATTCGGTCACCTCCTCGTTCGTATCGCCCTCCTCATCACCCGTGGGGATCCTCAACTTATCATCAGCCACGAGGTTCATCATGTTGTCCAGCTCCTCGGAGCCCTGCCCTTCCATGTTGAGTATGAATATGTAGGCGTCCTTGGAGCGCAGATTATTGAGGAGGATGTGGAAGAACTCGGACAGGATTTTGGTGTTGTTGTGTATGGCCAGCGTGTTCACAGAGTCGATTATGACCACCTTCCCCTCCCTTTTGCTCTTCTTCATGAGGTACTGCACCTTCAGCATTATGTTCTCCAGCATCGTGGCGCTCTCCACGAATATGACATGGTCGCTCTGGCTCGTCTTCCCCATCATGCTGTGGGATATGCAATCGACGAAATAAACCCGATCGATATCAACCTCAAGAACCGACAGGGCGTTGAGAATGCTGTCCGACGGGATTGTCGAGGTCACATAGATGCAATCCAGATCCTTGCGGGTGGCAAAGAGGTCCAGCGTGGCCCGTATGAAATCGAAATAGCTGTCTATCTTCATATCTATGGTTATGGCGGACCCGGGCGGTATGT
Source organism: uncultured Thermoplasmata archaeon (assembly GCA_964552865.1). Lineage (GTDB taxonomy): Archaea > Thermoplasmatota > Thermoplasmata > JAJSAE01 > JAJSAE01 > JAJSAE01. The sequence goes on from CAZKII010000147.1 coordinate 1,540, forward strand.
CCTCCAGTTTCTTGGCTATCTCCGGTGCGTTCATCAGACACTCCCTCCTTTAAGCAATGGAACGAGAAGAACACCGCTGGGGGTCAGGTCGAGCACATACTTCGCTCTCGAGTGGTTGGTCCCCCTCATCTTGACCACCTGAAGCGTTCTGAGAAGGTCCCCCCTTCTCTGCAGGTTCCCCATTAGAATTATGCCGTCTGCAATGGCCTCCTCCACGCCGTAAAGCGAATATCTTTCGGATGACGGGGATATTTCGGAAACCAGTATGCTCGTACAACCGTAATCGGACAGGCTCTTGCCCACCTTCAGAATGAACTGCCGTATCTTCTCCTCCGTGCGCAGCTGATAGCATACGGAGGTTATGGAATCTATGACCAGCCTCTTTATACCCAGACTTCGGACTATATCCTCTATCGCCTTGACCAGAAGGTCTATGTCCTCGAAGTCCAGCTCCCCCTTGCTCATTCCGAACAGTTCGTAAATGACTGGTAAATCTATGAATATCAGCTTGCCCTTCTTGATCAGGGAATCGTCGAAGAAGTCGTAGGGGATGACGTTCTTGAGAAGTTTGTCGCTGGCCTCCGTAACCGAAAGGAAAAGGCTCGGCTCTCCGGCAAGCGCGCCGTGAACCAGAAACTCCATGGAAAGGGTCGTTTTCCCCGTACCGCAACTGCCGGTAACCAGAACGGTATTGCCTCTGGGGATTCCACCGTTGAGAATGTTATCGAGGTTTTCTATGCCGGTGACGCATCTCTCTCTGACCGCATCCATGAGGGATGGAATAGGGAGGGGGGTTATATCTCTTTTGGCGGAATGATTGAAGGAAGATGCAGTAATCCGAAGCCATTATAGACGACGCTGA
>CAZKII010000148.1:0-2328 GCA_964552865.1 uncultured Thermoplasmata archaeon
ATACCGAAATCCCTCCCAGCAACATCCCGGATGACACCAGTACGGTAAGCACCATGAAAATACTCAATAGGACCGACGCCGCTCTCCCATGTTTCGAATCTCCTCCTGCCATGACAATCACTTCATCTTCGAATATGCAAAAGCCCTATATATAACCTTCTTTTTTTGGAGCCCGTGAATAAAAAATTTGCCCATTATCTACCTGTTTTTTCACCTTTTTTGCATGACCACCCTGCGGCTCACAGTTATCTCATCCCTCATGGATATGGCCATGCTGTCAACTGCGGATATGGTCTTTACACCCGTCTTCTTCCATGTCCACTCTGCCTGAAGGTTCGGCCCTTCCCTTATGCACTTGAGACCGAAGTGAGTGAATATGGCGAGCTCCGGGCGCACCGCCTCAACGATTCTGGCAGCGTCCTCTGTGCAGAGATGGCCCTTTATCCGTTCCCCAAGCGGACGGGTCACCGGGAGAATGAGGATTCTTGCATCCCTGTTCTGCTCTATTATCTCGTCGCGAAACTCCGTGTCGGCCACATATGAGATTGCGCCTTCCCGTTCGAGGATCATCAGGCCGATGGTGCTGGAGTCCGCATGGTAGGACGCCGTGGCCCTAACCTTAACTCCGAAATCGTACTCGTCACCGGGTCTGAGTATCTTCAACGTTTCCGGCAGGGAGCGGTGGTAGCCAGAGATTGCGGGCCCGAACTTCCCGTCCCCGTTTATGACGCTCTCCGCAGCGAGGACGATTCCCCTTTTCTCAAGACCCCCACGACTCATGGCCTCGATGAGCACCTCGGCATCGGTGTAGTGGTCTGGATGGCTGTGGGAGATAAAGACCGCATCCAGATCCGTCGGCTTGATGCCCAGCTGCTTCATCCTCAGAAGGGTTCCCGGCCCCGGGTCCAAATGAATCCTTCTGGTGCCGTCCACGAAAATCCCTCCGGTGGAGCGGGCCTGATATATGGTTGCGAAGCGCCCTCCGCCTGTGCCGAGAAAGGTGATATCGGTCATTGTAACACAGGAAGTATAAGGGCATCGTTTATCAGAGTTTCGCAGTTCAGAAAGCAGGTGATACAAAAGAACGCTCACTTTTAAATAATCTCTTCCCCTTTCCCCCCACATGAGCAGTATCCTCATAAAAGACGCACTGATTGTCACACAGAACGAAAACAGGGACATTATAAAGGGGGACATTTACATAGAGGACGGCCGCATCTCCGAGATTTCTCCCTCCATTCACCTGGAGGCCGAGCATGTCCTTGACAGAAAGGGGCAGGTAGTGATACCGGGATTGATAAACACGCACAACCACATCTCCATGACGCTCATGAGGAGCCTGGCCGACGATGTTCACCTGAACGAATTTCTGGAGAGGACCTTCGCTGTCGATTCCCGGCGGACAAGGGAGGATGTCCTTGCAGGCTCCATGCTGGGAGTTCTGGAACTCATCAAATCCGGCACCACCGCATTTGTGGATATGTACTACTGGGAGGACGAAACGGCGAAAGCGGTCGTGGAGGGGGGCATAAGAGGATTTCTCGGCTGGGCCGTGCTGGACGAGGATAAAAGCACCCAGAAGGGAGCGCCGATAAAGAACGCCGAAAACTTCATCCGCGAGTTCCGGGAAAAGGACATGATATATCCGCTTCCTGCGGTTCAGGGGGTCTATGCCGCATCAGAAGAGACATTTCTGGCAGCCAGAGAGCTGGCGGAGAGATACGACACCATCGCTCACCTGCACCTTTCCGAGACGAGAATGGAGGTTTACGAGCACGAGAAGAGGACGGGGAAAAGACCGGCCGAATGGCTGGACCATATCGGATTCTTCTACGACCAAGTACTTGCGGCCCATTCCACATGGCTCACCATAAACGAGGTGAGAATTCTTGCGAGGAACGGCGTGAGCGTTGCACACTGCCCCGCATCGAACATGAAACTGGCCACGGGAGGCTACGCGCCGCTTCCCGAGATGTTCAGAGAGGGAGTGAATGTTTCCCTGGCCACCGACGGATGCGCCTCGAACAACAACATGGACATGCTGGAAGAGATGAAGGTCTGTTCCCTGATGCACAAGGCCCACAGATGGGATGCCACGGTTCTCGACGCACAGAAGACCCTCGACCTCGCCACGATAAACGGAGCGAAGGCACTGCACATGGAACATGAGATCGGAAGCATAGAAGTGGGGAAAAGAGCGGACATCGCCATCCTCAACGGAAGAAGCGAGAGAATGCTTCCCCTGTCGAAAGCCACAGCAGTATCTAACATAGTATATTCGGCTCAGGGAGGGGATGTTCTCAGCACCATCGCAGACGGAAAACTGCT
>CAZKII010000149.1:0-2300 GCA_964552865.1 uncultured Thermoplasmata archaeon
CCGAACATTGTCCCGTTGTACGGCTTCGGTGTTCGGCCATTTCCATGGTTTGCAATGGAACTCTGCGACGAATCCCTTGCGGATAGGATGAAGAAGATGGACTTTAAGGAAAAGATAGAGGTTCTTGGAAAAATTCTCAACACCCTGAACGAAATCCACTACCTCGGCATGGTCCATAGGGACATAAAGCCCCAGAACATACTTTTCAAGGATAATGAACCGTTGCTGACCGATTTTGGCCTTGGAAAAGCCCTAAACAAGGCATCCAAATCATCTCAGGGATATTCCGGAACTCTGGATTATTCATCGCCCGAGCAGTTCAATAAGAAACTCGGCGGCTCAGATAGACGGACAGACATCTGGCAGGTTGGGGTCCTTGCTTATGAGATGTTCACCGGCCGACTTCCTTTTGAAGGAGAGGATATAACTGAGGTCATGTTCGCAGTTCTCAACGAAACTCCTGAACATCCTTCGGATGTTAAAGGTGATGTGCCGAGGGAGCTCGGAGATGCGATAATGAAGGCCCTGGAGAAGAGAAAAGAGGAGAGGTGGCAGTCTGCCGCGGACTTTAAAAGAGCTTTAGAGGAGGTAGGAATATGAAAAAACTGTACATGGTCTTTATGGACGGAAGTAAGAGAATCGATAAAGAGCTGAAAGAGGGAGAGACGGTTGAGATCGGCCGCTGCGGGTCGTTCAAGGTATGCCTGAAGTACAAGGATCGGGAGGAGAAGATAGACATATTTGACTCCAGTGTCAGTCGGAACCACGCGAGGATATTCTGGAAGGATGGAATGCCCTATATGGTTGATCTCGGCAGCAGAAACGGAACGAAGATAGATGGGATCCCAGTGCCGGGCTGGAGGCACAAAAAACAGAGCGAGGCCGTACCTTTACTGAGCAGCTCCAAAATTCTGATAGGTTCCATGACCTATGTATCTATAGAACGAAGGCAGGATACACTTACATTCCGCAAAGGGGATTCGGTAAAACTTACGCCCAAGGAGCTTGAGAAGCTTAAGCGTCTCAATAGTGTGAAGGTGGAGGTAAAGGATGGCGAGCCAGTAATCGGCGAAGTGAAACAGGACACAAGGATAAAAACAGATAGCAGGCGTTCCGTCAAGCTTCAGGGAGACATGAGGCCCATAATATTGAGCCATTTCTCGTCAAAGCTGCTCAAGTATAAGTGGGATGTTGACAAAGCGACCTCTGTGGATAAAATAGTTGTTGGGTGGGAAGGTGTGGCCGTTTATGCCAAGTATTCCTTTGAGTTTGTCGGTGATTTCTATAACGAGATGGCGTTGTGGATTCGGGAGTGCGAACAGAAAGGGCATATCTCTGATAGTTACAGGAGGGAGATGATCAAGTTGCTCGACAGGGTGATCGGGGCTACGGAGGAGGTTATGAAATGCGACTGGATGTAAAGAAGCTTACGGATGTGGGCCTGAGGCGGGACAACAACGAGGACAGTTTGAGCATTGCATACTGGATGGAGATGGAAAGTGCGCTTAAACTCGTGGTGGAGGCCATATGCGAGGACAGGGAATTCACCGATGACAGAAGGGGGATACTCCTGAGCGAGGGAGAGATTTCAATCCGATTTACGAAGAGAAATAAAGAACTGAAACAGGCGGCAAAAAGGCCTCCTGAATCCATTAAGTCCGCCCAGCTCCTGACGGTCTGCGACGGGATGGGGGGCCATGAAAAAGGAGAGGTGGCCAGTAAGATAATAGCGACCCTGTTTCCTGTGTTGTTCAATGTTTTCTACGCCAGAGATGGGGGAGAACCACCTGAGACTATGAGAAGAGCCGCCGTAAGGCTCAACAAAGCGGCGCACAAACAGCTCAGCGGTGGAGATGGCAGGGGGATGGGTACAACCCTTGTATCCCTGTTCTTTGACGGGAAAAAGGCGTATGTCCTCAATGTCGGGGACAGCAGGGCCTACCTTTTCAGGGACGGAGAATTGACGCAGATAAGCAAGGACCATTCGTTCGTGCAGGCCCTTGTGGATGCCGGTGCGGTGACAGAGGAGGAAGCGTTCGACCACCCGCAGAAGAACATAATCACGAAGAGTATGTTGACGGACCCGGATGTGGAGCCGGATGTCTTTGAGGTGGAGCCACAGGAAGGGGACATATTCCTGCTTTGTAGCGATGGCCTGAATGATATGCTAAGGGACAGCGAAATAGAGGAGATAATGAGGAGCTCAGAATTTAAGAACACGGCGAAGAAGCTTGTGGATGCTGCACTGGAGAGAGGCGGGAAGGATAATGTGAGTGTTATACTGGCGAAGGTGAGGGAGG
>CAZKII010000150.1:0-2271 GCA_964552865.1 uncultured Thermoplasmata archaeon
CCGTACCGGAAGTACTGAAACCTTTTTTCCTCTTTTTTCATTCTTGGGAAAGTTATAAATATGTCCTGCCCCATATCCCGTTAGATTCGGGAGTGATGATGTGCAGCAGGCAGGTTACTATCAGTATCCACCGGCGCCGCCGGGGGCCCCCAACCCTTATATGCAGGGATATTATTATATGCAGACGCCCCCACCGTACGAACTGGCAGGATTCGGAGCGCGTTTCGCGGCCTATTTCGTTGATTCCATTATTCTCGGTCTTATAACCCTTCCTCTAGCCGTTTATGTCGAGTTGAAGATTATGGACTCCATGTCGGACTACACGCTTCCGGCCGATCAGATGTTCGGCTCGCTTCTGTGGCTCATTATTATAAACGGCATTGTGGATTTCGTCGTTATGATCCTCTATTTCACTCTTCAGGAGGGTGGAGAGAAGAACGCGACACTGGGTAAGCGCCTTTTGAAGATCAAGGTGGCCGACATCCACGGGAGACAGATAGGGATGAGGGAGGCTTTCATACGGAACCTCGGCCGCTTCACCTTCATTCCGGTGGTATCCGGGATTGTCCTTCTCGTGGATGTGGTCTTAATCCTTTCCACGGACACTCAGCAGAGGATCGGGGACCGCATGGCCGGTACCATTGTGGTGAAAGAAAGGGTGTCCTTCTATAACGGACCCGCCTATTATCCTCCACCCGCCCAGGCGTACGGCCCTTATGCGCACCCACCCTATCGACCGCCTCCGCAGGAGGGCCCCTACAGAAGGAAATAGGCTCGGGAACATCCTTAAATATCTCCCCGCCATTCGAGTTATAATGCCCTCGGAATCCATGGAAGACTACCTCAAGGCGATTTACATCATCCAGCAGACGCAGGAGTTCGCCAGAACGGGGGATGTCGGGCAGATGCTGGGCCACAAATCGAGCAGCGTTACAGAGATGTTCCAGAAGATGGCGGACCGCGGCTATATAATCTACAGGAAGTACGAAGGGGCCCAGCTCACGGATGAGGGGCTGAAGGAGGCGGAGGCCATAGTGGAGAGGCATGCGGTTCTTCGCGACTTTCTGAAGATACTCGGGGTGGGGGAGGAGATCGCCGAGGAGGATGCGTGCGGCATCGAGCATCACCTCCACGAGGAGACCCTGAAGAGGCTGACAAAATTCGTTGAGTTCGTTCGCGATTCTCCGAGAAATCCCCGATGGCTGGAGCATTTCCGGGAGTACTACGAGAGCAATAAGAGGCCCGAGTGCAAGGACTAACCGAGCTGTCTGAGTATCTTCTCCGCCGTGACCATCCCGATTCTTTCCACCCCTGCCAGCTCCTCTGGGGAGGCCATCCTTATACGGTCAACGGAGGTATAGCCAGCATCGTATAGCCTTCTCGCGATGACGCGGCCCACCCCCTTGATTCTTATAATGGGAAGGAGTTCCTCCTTTATCCCGTGCTGCACCCGTGTCTCCATCTCTCTTATCCTCTTCTCGGCAGAGGGGTGGAACAGCTCGCTGAGGCGGCTCATGGCGTACAGCATCCATCTTGCCGTGTCCACCTTGGAGCGTATGTCTCCCGGCCCCACTCCGTACCTCTTCTCCATCTCCTTTTCGGGTGTTTCCGATATCCAGTCCCTCAGGAGCATGGCCGTTTTCACCTCTCCGAGGAAGAAGTTATAGTACTCGAAATAATCGTCCGGTGGTTCGAAGAAGAGGTCTGTTTTCTCCATCTCCTCCTCCAGCCAGCCGTCGGATTTTCTGACATAGAGGTTGTACATCTCCGTGCTCGTGCACACCGCGTGCAGGATGGCCAGCTCGTCCGCTCTTCCTCCGCTCTCTTCCATGTGCTTCATGGCGAACAGGGCCTTTCTGAGCCGTGCCGCCGATTCGGGGTCTATGTAGAGGTCGCTGACGACCCTGCCGTACGCCGTGGCCCTGTATCTTTCCCCCTCCCTCTCCACCATGTGCTCATCTTCCAGCATCTCCATTACATCCAGTATCAGGTCTTTCAGGAGTTTCGGGTCGGAATTGTGGGCGTAGAAGGTCTTTTCGAAGAGTGCGAGCATCTCCCTCTCCGTCTCCACGATTCCGCTGGCAATGGACGACAGCACATGGGTCTTCAGTACGGGCCGCCTGCTCATCTTCGAATCTATGTCCTCGGTCTCTCCGTTCAGGTAGTTCTCCATGAGCTCCCGCGCTTCCTCCTCGCTCTTCGCTATCAGGACGGCCTCTCCGTAGGGGTCGAGCCCCGGTCTTCCCGCCCTCCCAGACATCTGTTTAACTT
>CAZKII010000151.1:0-2208 GCA_964552865.1 uncultured Thermoplasmata archaeon
TATTTTTTCGTCCCATTTTTCTACTCACTCTACCAACCTCCCTAGCATTCCTATTATAGATGCTGGCTGTAGTTTTCGATATACAGCCTCAGCTGGCGTCTCACCGATATCAATCCACAGTGCACCGTGGATACGATGGTTGTACCAGTCTATGAATTCTTCAAGAGATGAAAAACGCCATCTATGACGATCATATTCAAGCCAGAAACGTTCAATCTTACCATTTGTTTGGGGATTCCCTTTACGACTCACAACATGAACTATACCATGATCTTTGAGGTACCTCTGGAAGGCATTCGTTGAAGTGCCATGACGGTTCTGTTTATTGACAAAGAATTGAGGTCCTCTATCTGTATTTACCTCTCTGATAAATGATGAATAACCCCAGGCAACATCAATAGCCATGGAGAGAGTCTCTATAGAATGTTCTGTGGTGGCTTCACCGAATTCACCACCAGAAAGAATGTATCGTGTGGCATCATCAAGCCAGATTATACAGTAAGGATGATTCACAGAGGTTCTATGCCAATCACCATGAAGTAAACTGAAAGAATGTTCCCGTTCATACCGACATCTCTTCCGTTTCTTCTGCTTATTCGGATTGGGAATGATCCTACCGGTTTCAAGGAGATACTTACGAATCTTATGATGAGGGATCCTATATCCATCCTTCCGGAGAGCTTTGTATAATAGACGAGAACCCACTCTAAAATGATTCCAATACTCATCTATCAGGTCCTTTTCTTCCTTTGTCAATGGTTTGCTCCTGGGACGCCTATGAGGATTAAGACGAGGATACTCTCAAGTTTCTCTGAATTCTTTAACCACTTGCTGTACTCTCCTTTGACTTACACCGTGGTGATCAGCGCACCTCTCTGTGCTCCAGCCGTAAACAACAACATCACGGCAGATCTGTCTGATTCTTTTGTCAGTCAACTTCGTCATACCGGATGATTTTTCGGAGCGAAATAATTTTTGTTCTCCACAACGACCCCTGGTACGGGAAAAAATAGATAACGGTGAAACTACATGGCAGTAGAGCATGGACACGGCCTACCTTATCGACATGGCTTTGATCTCGATCCTGCCGCTGGCCTTCCTCTACATCGTGTATCAGCTTGACCTTTATTCGTCAGGGTCCCTCAAAGTGATGGGCGGCATGGTCGTCTGGGGTGGTGTGTCCTTCCTGCTCGCACTGGAAGCTAACACCTGGCTGGTGTCCGCTGCCGCAGTGTCGTTCGCCGTGCTATCAATGTATGTCGCCCCCGTAGTAGAGGAGTGCCTCAAGGGCGGTACTGTCATCCTGGTCAACAGGAGGAAGGCCGTGTACATGGTGGACGGGGCTCTTTACGGCGCCTCGGTGGGGATAGGATTCGCCATATGCGAGAACATCCTCTATATAGGCATGGTCGGTGATTCCGGTCTGGTTGTGGGCCTCTCGCGCCTGCTGACGGCCACATTGATGCATACCTCCGCAACGGCTTTCCTGGGCGTTATGGTCGGCCGCTCGAAAATGAGCACCAGGCGGGGCTGGATCCCAGTAGCGGGAGGCCTGGCGGGTGCCGTGGGCCTGCACATGGGGTACAATATCATACTGCACTACAACGCCGGGGCCGAGCTTCCTGTGGCGATTGCAATGGCATTCACATACTACGCCCTCATCTGGAAGCTTATAGCCGGAGGGATAAAGGACGAGCAGGAATGGATAAAGAGGAACCTCCTGAAAGACACAAGCACCACACGGCAGGAGGTGGACCTCCTCCTAAAAGAGGAGGATTTCAACGAGGGTCTGGACATAATAGAGGAGAGGTTCGGAAAAGAGAAAAGGAAAAAGGTCAGGGAGTATCTTATGCTGGAGGCGAAGATCGGCATACTCCGCAAGGCCCTTGAGACCAATGACGACACTGCGATATCACGCGAGGTGGACAGCCTTAGAAGCGAGGCCAACGCCATAAAGAAAGAGCTGGGCATCTACTGCATGGCCTTCGTGCGCTCCCTGTTCCCACAGGACGACGAAGGGTTCTGGAACGACCTGGCCAGCCGCCTGGATGACAGCGAGGGGGAGGGAAACATATTCCACTCCCTTGACGAGTTCGACGATGAATATGAAATAGATGAGGACCAGGAACGCGGAGGCGGTGACAGCGGTGCACCCTCAATTCCCCGTAATTAGGCATATATTTCCATAATTATGCTATTTCTTGCGGG
>CAZKII010000152.1:0-2184 GCA_964552865.1 uncultured Thermoplasmata archaeon
GCATTACCGAACCGTGAAGAGCAGGGTGTATCTCAGGGCCAGCAACCGCGGAGTGTTTTCGATCAACTACCAGCACGCGCTCTCATCGGCCCTGTACCATTTCATAGAGGAGGCGAATCCGGACCTGTCATCGGAGCTGCACCACTCCGGGGGATTCAAGTTCTTCAATTTTTCATACCTGCGTGTGCCGAGGGCCGCGATAAAGGGGGCCAGCATCGAACTGATCCCCGGAGCCCACGCATCGTTCCACTTCTCATCCCCGGATTCCAGAATTCTGGAGTCCACGGTGTCGGGAATGCTCTCCACCGGAGAGTTCGATCTTCTGGGCCAGAGGTTCGAGATAGAGAGGATAGAGATCCTGCAGACCCCGGAGTTCTCCGGAAGCGTCCGGTTCAGAAGCCTCTCGCCCATATACATCGACGACGGCAACTCCCCGAGAAAGGACCTCATGGCCACGGACCCGGAATGGAAGAAGAGGCTGGAGGAGAACACGCGGAAGAAGTACTCCACATACAGGGGGAAGGATACGGCCATCCGGTTCAGGATCGGAGATGTGCTCTCGTTCCGTTCCAAGCGGATAAACATCGCGGGAAACTGGTGGAGGGGGTCAATGGCCGTGTTCGACGCGGAAGGGGACCCGGAGGTCCTCAGGTTCCTGTGGGACACCGGGATAGGGAGCAGGAATTCGCAGGGGATGGGGGCTCTGGGAGTGAAACGGAATTAAAGCAGTGAAGCGATATCCTTCAGGCCCCAGTGCATTATCCCCTCCTCATCCATCCTTTCAATGCACTTCTTCGTGAACCCCGATTTGGAAACAACAAGGAACCTCTCCTTCCTCTCCCCGTTGTGCCAGTTGACCAGCTCCTTCTTCTCCATCAGCTCTTCAACCACATTCCAGCCGACCGGCCGGTTCTTCCACTTCACCTCTCCGAAGAGTATCTCCTTTCTCTTCTCGTTCAGGGCCACGATATCGATTTCGTCTCCTTTTCTATTCCACCATGAACCCACTCTGTCATAGTCTTCGCTATTCCTAATACTCTGCCGCACAATCCCCTCGAATGTCCTCGATACGAAGGAATTGATGTCCCTGCGGAAGAGGTCGTACACCGAATCTCCGAGCCCCTGCTCATAGTAGTTTTCATAACGCTTTACGAAGCGCAACCAGAAGGAAAGAAAGTTGTCATCAATGATATACTGCCCCCTTCTTGACTGGCTCGGTGGCTCCGTGGCCGGCACAACCCTTCGGATAAGGCCATACTCCCTCCTCAATGTGCTAAGGTACTTGTTCACAGTAGGGGCAGTCTGGTTCAGTTCGGCCGCAATGTCGCCAAGTTTTCGCCTTCCGTGGGCTATTGCATCGAGAACCGACAGATAGCTGGAGAACTCGCCGCCAAACTCCGAAAGAAGCACTATCTTCCCTTCCTCCCTTAGAGGTGCGGTGTCGGTGAAGAAAAGGCGCCTCATCTCGCTGTAAAAATCCTCGCCTCTGAGATATTCATAGTATCTGGGAACTCCCCCGAGGACCGAGTAGAACTCTATCTGCCTGCCGAAATCGATTATACCCATGTCCGAGAGGATCTCAATGACGGCCCTGAGCGGTAGCGGGCCAAGGTTCAGGGAGACACGAGCCCTGCCGTAGAGGGGGCGGGAGTGCTCCATGAAGATGTCCCTCATCATGGAATGGCTGGAGCCGGCCACGAAAATATTGACATTGCGGCCGCTGAAATCCAGCCTGTCGATCATCTCCTGCATGCGCGAGAATACGGAGCTATCGAGGTATTTCAGGTTCTGGAACTCGTCTATGAAGACATTCTCCGATGTCTCGAACAGGTACGAAAAGGCATCCTTCAGGCCAGCGAACTCAGGAATGCCCAGCTCCCCTGACAACTCGCTGAGAAAACGGGAGACGCTCACATCCCTCGGAATGAACACATAGCGATAGTCCGAGCCTTTCAGGTGCTCCAGTATCAGCCTGGTCTTGCCAATCCGTCTTCGGCCGTAGATGACCATCAGGTTGGCCCCTTCCTTTACCGAGCCGAGGAGCCGGAGCTCTTCTTCCCTGTCGTAGAACTTCTTCATGCGAACACCTTTTAGTATGTTTGAGAAGCATTATGTTTGGGAGACATATAAAGGTTTCGGGTGACTGTTAATGGAGAGATACGGGGCGTAATTTGTGTTTATAGA
>CAZKII010000153.1:0-2094 GCA_964552865.1 uncultured Thermoplasmata archaeon
GGACAGAAAGTAACCGAAAATCTTTTATGTTAACCCGCAATTCCGCCGAAAGAGGCGATTTATTATGTCCAAGAACATAGCGATTGAGGCGAAAAGAGAGCGGCCCATGGAGGAACAGACCTCCGAGATTGTCGAGAGAAAGGGCATAGGTCATCCGGACAGCGTGGCCGACGGCATCGCAGAGGCGGTTTCCCGCGAACTATCCCTTTATTACAAGGAGAACTACGGCAGGATATTCCATCACAACACGGATCAGGTGGAGATCGTGGGAGGGCAGGCCAAGGCCGCCTTCTTAAACAAGGAACTGTCGCAGAACAAGGGTTACAGAAAGGGAGGGATGGTTCTGGAGCCGGTGTACATTCTCCTTTCCGGCAGGGCCACCACAACCGTGGACATAGACGGGCATAAAGAGCGCGTACCTTACAGGACACTTGCGGTGAAGGCCGCATTCAACCAGCTGAAGGAGCAGTTCCCCAATCTGGACCCCGTGGAGGATGTGATAATTGACTGCAAGATAGGGCAGGGCTCCGTGGACCTCACCGGAGTATACGACACAAGAAAGCAGCTGGCCAACGACACCTCATTCGGCGTGGGATATGCCCCCCTGAGCGAGGTTGATACCATTACACTCAAGACCGAGGAGTATATTATCGGAAAACTCAGACACGAGATAAAGGCCCTCGGAGAGGATATTAAGGTAATGACCAGCAGGAACGGCGACAGAATCCACATAACGGTGGCTCAGGCCATGGTGGGAAGACATGTGGACGACCCCGATGCCTACATGAGCATAAAGGAGGAATTGAAGGGGAAACTGCTGGACAACGCCTCGAAATACACGAAAAGAGAGCTGGACATATCCATAAACACGGCGGACATGCCTGAGAAGGACATCTACTACCTGACCGTCACCGGCCTCTCAATGGAGAACGGAGACGACGGCTCCGTCGGAAGAGGGAACCGGGTGAACGGCCTTATAACCCCATATCGCCCAATGAGCATGGAGGCCGCCGCGGGAAAGAACCCCGTAACGCATGTCGGAAAGCTGTACAACCTCATGTCCATGCTGATAGCCAATGACATCGTGGAGGCGGGTGGCAACGACATAAAGGAGGCACATGTCCGCATAGTCTCCAATATCGGGCATCCCGTGTCCGAGCCCCAGCTCGCCAGCATCCAGCTGATAATGGCGGACGGCGTTTCCGAGGAGAAGTACAGGAGCGAGATAGAGGGAATCGTGTCCGGATGGCTGGACGACCACGAGAGGATAACGGACATGCTCCTGAATCAGGAACTGAAGGTCTATTAGAACAGGAGAGAACATGTGGGATGAGGAGGCAAGGTTCGGACCGAAGAGGCGTTTCAACCAGTACCACATCTGGAAAGCGCTCTATTCCCTCTCCCGCAGAAAGCTGGGAAGAAAGAAACTCGCCGAGATCGTAGGTGTAGGAGAAGGGAGCGTCAGGTCCATAGTCAGCATCCTTCTGCAGGACAACCTGATAAGCATAAGGCAGAGCGGAATGTTCATAACCCCGGAAGGGAAGAAGCATCTGGAAGAGATATCGCTGGTCTCGGTTAGGGTGCCCGACAACCCCCTGACACCGGGAGCGAACAACATCGGATTCCTTGTAAAAGGGAAGGGGAGCAGGGTGGGGAGCGGCCTCGAACTGCGGGACATGGCCGTAAGGCACGGAGCAACCGGAGTTACCAGCATAATCCAGAGGAAAGGGCGGCTGACCGTGGCTCCTGACTTCGACATAGAGGACGAATACCCCGATGTGGCCGAGATGCTTAGAACCCTCTTTCCGGCCATGAAAAGACGGGATGCCATCATAATCGCCAGCGGAATATCCCCGGAGGAGGCGGAAGAAGGGGGATTCTTCGCCGCGCTCTCTCTGGTGAACTCATGAGAAAGGGATTTATACCAGAACCGGTATCACCCCAAAGTCCCATGAAGAAGGGCTCATAGCGACCAAACTCCGCAGGATGTTTGGGAGCGAGAGTCTGCAAATAAACACAAGGGCCCATGGCGACTGACGAAAGTCAGGAGCTTGGGCCCAGAACGAAGTGATGGGCCCATGGGGAGTAAACTCC
>CAZKII010000154.1:0-2071 GCA_964552865.1 uncultured Thermoplasmata archaeon
CTTCTCATTGAGCACCAGGGCCGTTTTCCCGGTTCCCCATGCAATCTCTCTGGCAAGGGCAGAGATTATGTGATGCTGCGTCCTCACCCTCAGAACCATTATGCCCCCGAGATCTTCGGCATGAGGGATGAGGTCTGCAATTTCCCTGTTCAACACCTCTTCGTTTCTCAGGAGCGTCTCGTTGTTCAGTATGTTATCCATAGCTTCTACGGCGAAAACGCTGGTCAAAACCTCATCCCGCTTGAACATCTTGTAGCTCGAATCCAGAAGGGCCGCCGCCTTTTCTAGATCCTCGAAGCTACGCCCGGATTCCTGAAGATACTTCCTTACCAGCGGCCCATAATCCGTCTGGAGAATCTTCTTCCCCACATCCCCCACCATGCCGAGAACCACCCTGTGGTCCAGCGGAAGTCCGTGTTTTTCGTATATAACAAGGGTGGCAGAGGGATAGATACTTCCCTGAAAGTATGGGTTTATCTGCTCCGCACACCCGACTCTTTCCGAGATATGGTGGTCATATATCCTCACGGTGGCGAACTCGCAAAGGCGCTCCGCATTTGCAAGGTTCATGTCAGCCACGATGATATCCCTCTCTCTCTGGAGAGCAGCAAGGTCATCCTCGTCCAGAAAGTAATTGCCTATCTTGGGGGTGAAGTTCTCCTGCTCCCCATATATGTCCATGAGAAGCGAGGCGGAGCATATGCCATCGGTATCCCAGTGATGCAGTATCATCAATCCACCAGCGGATTGTCGAAGCTGAGTATGGCATCGGCCACTTCCGGCCTCATCATATCCTCTGGAGGCCTCTTTCCCTCCATGAGCATCCCTCTTATGGCGGTGCCGGAGAAATTGACCTGATACTCCTTTCCGTGCGGGCATATCTTGTCGTTCACAACGGACCTGCACTTCTTGCAGTAATAGAACGAGCGGAAGAATATTGGCTCAATCACAAGGTCCGGGTACTCCTGGAATATCCTGTGGGAGTCGAATGGGTCGTAGAAACTGCCCACTCCTGCATGGTCCCTTCCCACTATGAAATGGGTACAGCCGAGGTTCTTCCTCATTATGGCGTGGAAGATAGCCTCTTTCGGACCTGCATACCTCATCTCCGTCTCGATTATGGACATGGTAGCGGTTCCTTTTGGGTAGTAATTATCGAAGAGGGCCTCGTAGGACTTTATTATGACATCATCCCGGAAATCGCCCTTCTTCTTCTTCCCTATGAGCGGGTTTATGAGGAGCCCGTCCACAAGGGTAAGGGATGCTTTCTGCACATATTCGTGTCCGATGTGCGGCGTGTTTCTTGTTTGGAAACCCACGATTCTCTTCCATCCTTTCTCCCTGAAAAGCACCCGGGTCTCTTCGGGCCAGAGCTTATAGTTGGGAAACATGGTTGGTGGATCCTTCAGAAGAGTAATCTTCCCTCCCACAAGGAGCTCGCCCCTAGAGGCTAGCTGCCTCACGCCGGGATGCTCAAAGGATTCCGTGCCGAACACAGATTTTGCATACTCCGTTCTGTCGTAAGTATATATGTCCTCCACATCCAGAAGCCCCACAGGCTCTCCGTCGTAGACCAGCGATATTCTATCCCCTTCCTTCAGGCCCATGGATTCCTCATCCCGGAGATCCATGATTATGGGGAGGGTCCACGGAAGGTCGTTATCCAGCCTCCCTTCTTTCAGGACGGCCTCGAAGTCATTCTCATTCATATACCCTTCAAGGGGCGAGAAAAGGCCATGGGCTATGTTCGCCAGATCCCTGTATTCATCCAGAGAGATCGTTTTTTTCTGCAGTTCTCCAGCCTCTTCTCTGGTGGCCTCGCTGAAATCAACCCTCTTGATGAGGCTTCCGCCGTGTGGTTTAATCATGTTATCACTCTCAATCTATGTACCCAAGGGTCCTCAGGCGCTCTTTCACCCTTTCCTCCTCCTCCTGTGTGAGGCCGTCTCTCTCATCCTCCGACAGAACCTCTCTGAGGACATATACGACATAAGCGCTAACCGATTCAAAGCCGGTACCCTCTATTCTTTTCTGAATCTGTCGATATAGCGATGAAGGAATGGAGATGTTC
>CAZKII010000155.1:0-2051 GCA_964552865.1 uncultured Thermoplasmata archaeon
TTATGTCCGCCACATTGGATGGAGCGGTGTTGGTGGGTCCGGTCGCAGTGGCTGTTGACGCAGAACCAACCGTAATGCCCCCAGTTGCGTTCCCCTTTCCCTGAGACATATATATACCCGGGAACTGGGTGGAATCCTCTGGAGTATATCCCGCAGCCGTTAGACCAATATAGAGACCTTCATGCTGATATGCAATATTTCCTCCAGTATTGGCCGGGTATCTGAAGTTCACACCGATTCTGTAGTAGTAGGTGCCGGATGAAAGACCAGTATCTTCAAAGTACACGGCTCCACCGCGAACCTGAGCGCTGCTGTTTCCGACAAAGGTCCATGTGGCGTTATCCGTACTCCTGTACACGCTGTAGTTAACTATGTTGTTCGTGGGCAGGGGGCCCCAGTCCTCGCTGATATCGCTGTAGTACTCATCGGATATCTGCTCCAGCAGACCGGTCCATGTGATGTTCACATAGTCGGAACCGACAGCGTTTACAGTGGGCGACGGAATCTCCTCAAGGTGGATGCTTGGCAGATAATCCGTAGAAGCAGTCGTCATAGTCATGTTCGTGGAACCGATATATGTCCCACCGTCTGCGGGCCAGCCCTGAACGCCGGGGATGGTCTCATGTATGACTATACATTCCGCACTGGTGGAGCCCGCGCTCATCTGGTCCTCGACATTCCATGCATTCTGGTATGTCCCGTCAGAGTAGCCAGACGTAGGAACATCCTCTTGGTAGGAGTAGTACTGCACATCATACTTACCTACGCCGCTCTGATCCGTGCCTGGCGTATAGAATGTCAGGTTTCCCATGGAACCCATATCGGTCATAGAACTCTCATCCGTGTCCCAAGTATGCCCAGGCTGGATGGTCGCCAGACTAATTGCTGGGGCTGCAGCCTTCACAGGCGGGGCAAGCATTACAAGCGAACTCACGACCATCACAAGGACGGTCAGGGCCGCTATCGTCTTCTTTTTGTTCATTTTTCTCTCCTCCTTTCTGTTTGTATTTTTATCATAGATATTTCTCCTCAATAAATGAAAAGGGTTTAGGGTGCGGCCGGCGTCACAATCTCCACACTCCAATCATACGGGGCCGGCGTGTTATCAGAGCGGGCGATATAGACCGCATCACCGGGGTTGAGGGCCACATTCGTTCCCGACCACCCAAAGCCGCCGACAGTTTTACCCACTCTCTTCTGATTGGCACCGTCCCATGCATAGACAGCATTTATGTAAGTATCGTCAGACCCGGTGAGGCCACCCTCTATGTCGATGATGATGGAATCAAGGTCCGTATAGACCCCTGAGGGAGGTACGGAAACCCAATAACCGTTGGTTGCACTGCTGGGGTCGTTGTAGCCAAGCGTTACAGTGCTGTCGACATCTGTACCGTTGATAATCCAGTCGTATGGAGATGGCGTGTTATCAGAGCGGGCGATATAGACCGCATCACCGGGGTTGAGGGCCACATTCGTTCCCGACCACCCAAAGCCGCCGACAGTTTTACCCACTCTCTTCTGATTGGCACCGTCCCATGCATAGACAGCATTTATGTAAGTATCGTCAGACCCGGTGAGGCCACCCTCTATGTCGATGATGATGGAATCGAGGTCCTTATAATAACTAGTATTATAAGGTATCGAAACCCAGTAACCGTTGGTTGCACTGCTGGGGTCGTTGTAGCCGAGAGTCTTGATAATCTTGTATCCCATGGTGGAATTCGTGGATTCTACGCTCACACCGTCATATCCTCTAACAATATAGAACCAGTTGAGGCCATCTCCGTACGCACCTGCATGTGTCCACGAACTGGCAGGACCCGTGACAGTTGCTATAAGATTGGCCGAATCGGTCACATTGAACCTGTTCTGCGAACCATAGATGTGCCACTCGGTTGAGCCGGTGTCAGTCCAGTGAAGTATGATGTTGTTGTTGGCAGAATCCTTCTCAACCCACAGGCCGGTAGCCACTGTGGCGGTGCCTGCACCGCTAGAGGCGTCATAGGAGCCGGCTTCTGCCGCATCGCCGCTTGCAGGCGCTGCATCATCTG
>CAZKII010000156.1:0-1947 GCA_964552865.1 uncultured Thermoplasmata archaeon
AGGGACACGATGTCGTTCTTCTGGAGAGAAGGAAAGACGAGAGAACTTCCTTCTGTGGCGAGATGACAACCCTATCCCTCATGCCGGAGGGCTTTGCCAGAAGGCTGGCCGCGGAATCCGTTCTTTCCCGCTCGAAAAATATCGGCCTGATATTCTTGGACGAAAACTACCGGGAACTCAGCCGGAGGGCGATTCCGCACAGCACATCCGTACAGATAGATTCCAGAGAGTTCTGCAGCAAACTTAAGCGACTTGCTGAGAACGAGGGCGTCGAATTCATGTTCAACACGGTACTGGAAAGAGTGGCCGTTGGGCAGAACTCCGTTTCCGCAATCGTCCGCCGCAAGGGGAAGGGAGATAGAGACATCGGCAAAGACACTCTATGTGGCTCTGAAAACCTACGAAAGGGAGAGAAAAATATTCGAACGGATGTCCAGATATGTGATGGCACTGGACGAGGAGACGCTTCTTGCGATTGGGGAAGGAGAGATAAAAAAGCGTCATGTTCTCCGGTTCGTATGCACACACCCGCTGCTCACTCTGTCCGCACTGAAACGCATCGGATCAGTGAGGGTAAGGAGGTATATGAATGAATACGAAAGAAACAAATAATAGTATAAAAATAGCCTACTGCCCAACAATGGAGGTATTTATGAATGCCCTCTCCGATATGGAAGGTCTGGAGATTATCCCTGTGTCCAGCGCAGGGCAGGCCCTTTTTCTGCTGAAGAGCGGCACAGTGGACGCCGTTATAATAGGAAGGCGCGCAAAACGGCAGGAATTGGGCGATGACACCCGTTTTCTGAGGATCAAGGGTGGTTATACCCTTGTGTACAGGCAGAAAACAGGGATTCCCGTGGAATCCCTTAAGGATATTGAGGTACTCACATATATTGACGATGAGAAGATTTCACATATTTCCGGGTTTTTCGGGGCCGTAAAACATCTCAACAGTCTCGATGAATGCCTGAAATACGGGCTGGAAATCCCGGTTGTAATAGATTGGGACGACTATCGAGATGACTTCGAACTCCTTATACCTGTGAATGAGAGGGGAGAAAAGGTTCCCGAGTTCAGGGCTCCGGTCCTTTATCATAATGGAATACCGGAAACCGTGGCCTGTGCTGTTGACGGCAGGATAAAAGGTGTGCAGTAGTCTTCCAAATCGTTTAAATATCTGGAAGGACATCACCACCCGAATGAAGCTGATTAAAATGAATGCCCCTGACTTTCTGGAGGAAAGGCTTCGGGCCCACGGCGGGATAGAAGGCATCGAGAACTCACTGCCAACCGGTGAGGAACTGGAAAACAAGAGCAGGATATACCACGCTCTCTCAGACACTACACGCCTGAAAATCCTGTATATCCTATCAGTTGAGCCGCTTTGCGTCTGCCTCATCAAAAAGGTTACCGGAATGCCGGATTCCAAACTCTCCTATCACCTGAATGTGCTGAAACAGAGTGATCTGATTACTGGCGAAAGAAAGAAGAACTGGATAATCTATCGCCTTACGGAGATGGGAGAGCGTATGCTGGCACAGGTATGGGAAGGAGAATGAAGGAACACAACCTATATATGCCTGTTTTGTGATGGGGGAGCGGTGAAAGAATGGGCGACGGCATAAAAACCCTTATCGAAGGGACCACGGGAATGATAGACAGCGAGAAACTGCTCATGGACGCGGCAAACGACCTTGTCAGGGATCAGATAAAGGCCTACATCGTTGAGAAGCTGGAGGAGAACCCGGACATCAAGCGGGAACTGAAGGAGGGTGTGGAGGCACTCATCGAGGCGAAGATAAAGGAAGGTATGGCCATGGCCAGAATCGGAAAGGCCACCGCGCGGCTCGGCCTCACGGCGATCCCCGAGAACATGAAGGAGGATATCGCTCGGGACTTCGTCTCCATATTCGAGAACGAGATAATGGGCCTGCTGGAGAAGATGGG
>CAZKII010000157.1:0-1939 GCA_964552865.1 uncultured Thermoplasmata archaeon
TCTCATGGGCTTCTTAACCGAAAGAGAGAAAACAATCCTTCTTTACCTGTCTCAGGGCATGAGCGTAACAGACATATCGAAAAAACTCGGCATTACGCTCTCCTCCACATCCCGTTCCATATCCAGAATAAGAGGAAAGTGCCTTGAACTGGAGGATGATATGAACTTCTTAAAGGAAATAGGGATGCTGAAGATTGAGAGAGATGGCTTTCACTTCATATCTCGCGACCCGAAGGCCCTTAAAAATAAAGGGAAAGGGGATTAAAGCCTTTCAAAGCCCGTAAACTCCCGTATATCCCAGTTCCTCCTCTATTCTCATCAGCTGATTGTACTTCTCCACCCTGTCCACCCTGCACGGAGCCCCGGATTTTATCTGGCCGGAGTTCACCGCCACTGCAAGGTCCGCGATGAAGGAGTCGGCCGTCTCTCCCGACCTGTGGGATATGAGCGTCCTGAACCCTCCGCGATGGGCCATCTCCACGGCCTCCAGAGTCTCGGTAACCGTGCCTATCTGGTTCAGTTTTATGAGGGCGGAATTGGCCGCCTTCTCCCTGATGCCCCGCTCTATGTAAACGGGATTGGTGACGAAGATGTCATCCCCCACTATCTGAACCCTGTGGCCCAGCCTTGCGGTCATCTCCTTGAATCCGTCCCAGTCGTCCTCGCCGAAGCCGTCCTCTATGGTGGTTATGGGATACTTCTTCGTCAGTTCCTCGTAGAGGTCCAGCAGTTCCCCGGGGGTGTACTTCTTCCCCTGAACCGTGTATGTGCCGTCATCGTTCCGGAAGTTGCTGGCCGCCCCGTCTATGGCGATCTCAACCTCGCCGGAATAGCCGCTCTCCTCAATGGCACGGACTATGGCCTCGAACGGCTCCTCGATATCCTTCATGGGCGGAGCGAAGCCGCCTTCGTCCCCCACATTTATGGCGGCCTTTCCGTACTTCTCAACGAGCACCTTCTTCAGCTGATGATAGATCTCGGAGTTCATGCGGACCGCCTGCATGAAATTCGTGGCCCCCACCGGAACGATCATGTGCTCCTGTATCGAAAGCTCATTGCCGGCATGCTGGCCGCCGTTGATGACATTCATGAACGGGATCGGAAGGACACGGGCGTTCCTGCCGCCGAGATAGAGATAAAGCGGCATATCGCTGAGGTGGGCCCCGAGCCTGGCCACGGCCATGGAGACCCCGAGAATCGCGTTGGCCCCCAGCTCTCCCTTGTTCTCGCTGCCGTCAATGTCGATGAGCGTCAGGTCTATGCCCCGCTGGTCGAACACATCCATGCCGATTATCTGCGGCCCGATGATGTCCTCCACATTGGATACGGCCCTGAGCACGCCCTTTCCGTGATACCGCTTTCCCCCGTCCCGGAGTTCAACGGCCTCCCTTGTACCTGTGGACGCACCGGAAGGAACGGCCGCTCTGGCCCGTATATCGTCTGCAAAAACCTCCACCTCCACAGTGGGATTGCCCCGGGAATCGAGGATCTCCCTTGCGATTATGTCGGTAATTTCTATCATGGGAGGGAGAAGGGAGGAGAGGTATTTATGGGTGTTGGAAGGGGGAACTAGGTTCTCATTTATGTGCACCATCCTGTACATTATTGTCCTGTTGGGTGCACATGAGTGAGAGCTTTTTTGGTTCTGGCCACCCCTGACCTGTGGTACATGGGCTTGCCGGTATCCATGTATAGGGTCGCTCTGGCCCGGATGTCGTCTGCAAAAACCTCCACTTCCACAGTGGGATTGCCCCGGGAATTGAGGATCTCCCTCTTGCGATTATGTCGGTAATTTCTATCATGGGAGGGAGAAGGGAGGAGAGGTATTTATGGGTGTTGGAGATGGCTTAACGGTCGTGGCTATGAGCAGTGCGGGTTTTATTGCACTTAATTTCCAATTCGTTATGTCGTTTATTTTTATTCATTACTTTCAATTTTA
>CAZKII010000158.1:0-1859 GCA_964552865.1 uncultured Thermoplasmata archaeon
GATGTTTCTTCTCCTTCTGATGCCCCTATTTTCCGTGCCGGCTGGCGGGGACGGCTGTCCGGTGATACCCTCTATTGACGGTTACTTAACCCTTCGTGAGAACAGGCAGCTGGCCTGCATTTATGTGGGCGAGGAGACGGAATCGCTGAACCTCTTTTTAAGCGTCGTATCTCTTGACCCGGGCCAACCTCTTACCATAGTCATTCCGCTGAAGACGCACCCGTCAGGACTTATGATTTCTAACACCACCGAATCCGATTTTTCCTTGGAACACCACTTTGCAACTATTGAAAGGGAGAGTGTATGGCAGCACGAGGGCGCCGGTGCGGTGGGGAAAGAGATTTCCACCATCGCTCCTCCGTTATCCGGCATGGAAGCCTTCGGTTTTCCGGCCCTTTGCTTTTATTATATAAATGGCAGAATGGCTTCAAGTGGCAACGCAGTAGCGGAGTATTACGGCCAGCCCGGTCTTTCCGTTGAGGTATACTCCTTTAACTCTTCCGATTCCCTCGGAGAGTTCTATGAATCCCTGAATGTGAGCGTGCCCCAGAATGTCGGTGATATTCTTACGAAGTATCAGGACTACTCGGTTGCCGTAATAAACACCATGACGAAGCCCCCTATTAAGGAGAGTGATTTCAACAACCTCACGAGGGCGGAACCGGAAGTCATGGCCGATTTCAAGGAGTATGTTAGCGCTCATCCCAAGATCACAGTTTACGGGTATTCTTATTTCGAAGACAAGGAACTCAATGAGATTATATGGAGGATATCCGATTACGAACTCAGAAGTACATTCTATGACCTTATTCTTGCCACCTACGGCATCGCACCGGCAAATGGTTTTCAGTTGTCAGTGGATCTTCCTCTTGCCAATGGAAACGAGTGCTATTTCCCCCTCGGAACGAGCCCCTCGTGGAACTCCATCACAAAAACCACCGTAATATTCGCTCTTTCCAGCGACAAAGAGGCGAGCTTCAATGTTCCGGGGACGCAGATCTTCATGGATGAATGGCACTATTACAGATGGGATTTCGAGGACGATGCCCCGGATTACGACATAAGCGGCATACAGAAGGAAAAGGGGCCGGGAACCTCATGGGCCGAGTTCTCGGCCGGGACGAACCGCTGGGCATATAAGAATTCATCCGCCCTGGCCATATTTATTATACTCCTCTCCTTCACCCTGATATGGGCCTCTCTTTTGCTGGCTTATTTCCGTAAAAGAGGAGGGAGGTTCTCTGCCCTGAACATCCTGAGGTTTTTCGGATGGGGGATATTTCTGGTCTTCTTCTCCTTTATCTTCTCGGTCTTTCTCGCCATACCGGTTGCCCTGAAGCTTATGGGGGAAGAGATGGGTAAGTTGGACTCTCCAGCCGCCGAAGAGGAGTACAGACCGTCTCTTCTGGTCAGCACCGTCGGATGGGGGTGGTACATAATAATAGCGGGCTTGGCGCTCTCCCCCGTACTTCTAGTGCTATCTTTTGCGTTTGTCGTTCTTTCTCCGGTCTCCGTTCCATCGTCCGTGATATTCTTCTTTTTCGGCCTCATGTATCTTTTTATGCTCTCTCTCACTGCATTTCATGCCTATGTAAGATACCGCCTGCGCACAGGCGGGCCGGTGGTTAAGGAGGAGCCCCCGTCTCTGGAGGTCTCCTTCCTGAAATTCCAGTCGTTTTTAGGTCTGGCTCTGGCAGTCGTGGGGTCGCTCCTCTTTACTGCGATCCTCCTTCCCATATTTTATGCGGACTTCGAGGGTAGCATGTGCCTGTTTTTGCAGGCGAGCTACATCTCCCTTGGTATTTCTCTTTCCCTAGCCATTCTTATCTATCGTAAAAGAGGACTCTTCCTGGCAGCCT
>CAZKII010000159.1:0-1858 GCA_964552865.1 uncultured Thermoplasmata archaeon
GCACCAAACTTTATTTATCCCTCCTCGTTTCCCTCCACCATGAAGATACTGCTCATTCACTCGGATTACATGGAATACGAGGTCACCGAAAAGACCAAACTGGCCGAGGATATCGAGGACTCCCTGAGGAAGGGGAGCATGGCCGAGGCCCTCACCGTCTTCGCCACCATCGAGAAGGAGGACGAGGGAAAGGAGGACGAGGTGATAGAAAGGGGAGCCGAGGAGATAGCCAGCGTGGCCGGCAAGCTCGGCGTTGACAGCGTGATGATATACCCCTACGCTCACCTTTCGTCATCTCTGGCCGGGAAGGATACCGCCCTGAAGGTCCTGAAAGGTCTGGAGGCCGCACTGTCGGAGCACTTCACGGTTCACCGCTCACCCTTCGGCTGGTACAAGGCCTTCAAGATAAGCTGCAAGGGCCACCCACTCTCCGAGCTTTCGAGGGAGATTCGGGCCGGTGATAAGAAGAAGACGAGGGAGGATGTTGTCGCCAATATTACCAGCGAGTTCGTGGTTCTCACGCCGGAGGGAGAGGAGATCCCCCTCGATTTCGAGGACAAAAAGTCCCTGAAATTCCTCAAGCAGTACCCCTCTCTCAAAAAAGCGGTCTGGTTCGAGCACATGAAGGGCGTGGCCAATCAGGAGCCCCCCAGCATAAAGGCGATGCAGCGCCTCGAACTTATAGATTACGAGCCTGCCAGCGATTCCGGCCATTTCCGCTACTACCCCAAGGGGAACATGATATTCAAGCTCCTTGAGAAATGGGCTGGCCAGATCGCCCACGAGAGGCTGGACGCCGTGGAGATAGACACGCCTCTGCTCTACGACTGGTCCCTGCCCGACATAAGGGGCCAGACCGAGTCCTTCCATGAAAGGCACTATGTCGTTACGACACCGGAGAAGAGGGAGTTCGTCCTCAGGTTTGCGGGGGATTTCGGCCTCTTCAGGATGATGAGCGATGCCACCATAAGCTACAAGAACCTCCCTGTCAGGGTTTACGAGTTCTCCAAGAGCTTCCGGTTCGAGAAGAGGGGGGAGCTTTCCGGCCTCCGCAGACTGCGGGCCTTCCACATGCCCGACCTTCATTCATTCTCCAGAGATGTGGAGCACGGCTGGGAGGACTACATGGCCATATACCGCGAGTTCTCCGACCTTGCAAACGCATCCGGCATCGAGTACGCCGTGGTATTCCGGGTCGTCAGGGAGTTCTACGACAAATACAGGGACAAAATCGTGGAACTGCTGAAGCACTCCGGCAAGCCCGCGATGATTGAAATCCTCTCCGACAGAAAGCACTACTGGGTGGTGAAGCACGAGTTTCAGGGCGTCGATGCCGTCGGCGGAACATTCCAGTTATCCACGGTTCAGCTGGACATAGAGGACGCCGAGAGGTATGGAATTGTCTACACCGATGCGGACGGCCAGAAGAAAGGGTGCATAATCTGCCACTCGTCCATCGGCTCCATAGAGAGGTGGATATTCGCGCTTATGGAGGAGGCACTCAAAAAGGAGAAGCCCGCGTTCCCGCTCTGGCTGGCCCCGACACAGCTCCGCCTCATCCCCCTGAACGACGAGTTCGTGGCGGACTGCAGAAAGATAGCCGATTCCCTCCCCGGCGTGAGGGTGGACATAGACGACAGGGACGAGAAGGTGGGCAAGAAGATTCGGCAGGCCGAGAGGGAGTGGATAAACATGATCGTGGTCTATGGCCAGAAGGAGAAGGACTCCGGAAAGCTGCCGGTCAGGATGAGGGACGGCCACATCGAGGAGATGAGCATCGAGGAGCTGAAGGAGGCCATAAGGAAGGAGACCGAGGGCTACCCCTACGAGCCGCTGCCGCTGCCGAGGATGCTGAGCA
>CAZKII010000160.1:0-1781 GCA_964552865.1 uncultured Thermoplasmata archaeon
ATGGCCGGGGTGGGGTAGTGGTATCCTATGGGACTGTGGATCCCTCGACCCGGGTTCAATTCCCGGTCCCGGCCCCATTCTTCTTTCTGGCCCTGATGGTTAAAAAAGTGAGGGGGTTCATCGTGATTTCCGGCTTGAAAAAATAAAAAAAAGGGGGGGAGGTAATCGTGATTTGAGGAATCAGAGTGCATCCCATACTCTTATTTCCTGAGGTACTTCTCCTTGAAGGCCTCCATTTCGGCCATTTTCATCTCGGCCTCTTCCATCTCCGCGGCTTTTTCCATCACATACTTCATCCTGTCGTAGAGATAGTCGCGAAGCGCTGTCTGGATGATGGCGGTCTTGCTGGGTGAATCGCCGAATTCCACAAGAAACTCCATCCATCTCATGTGCTTCTTGTTCAGGCGTATGGTGATCTTCTCCGTCTCTTCCATGCCATCTCTCCTGTACTTCTTATGTACATGCTTTGACCGACAAATGAGGTATAGATACATCCTATTTAAAGTTTTCCCTCGGACCGCCGAAAAACCGGCCTCCGTGACTATCGCAGACGATTGCCGGAACCCAAAATTATATATATGACCTCTCCGCTTTCCCCTTCCCATGAGATTCGCTGACAGGATGGAGAGCATCGCTCCCTCCGGGACCGTGAAGATCGGTGACAGGGTTGCCGAGCTTCGTGAAGAAGGCGTGCAGGTAATACCATTTTCCATGGGCGAACCGGACTTCGGAACGCCTCAGCACATTGTTGATGCCGCAATAAAGGCGATGAACGAGGGTTTCACTCACTACACATCCTCGGCGGGAATCCTTCCTCTGAGAGAGGCCGTGGCGCACAAGACGAGGACAGAGAACGGAATCGAGTGCTCCGCTTCCAATGTGATGATAACCCCTGCGAAGCTGGGCATTTTCATGTCTATTCTTGCCACCATAGACAAGGGGGAGGAGGTCATCATCCCCGACCCGTCATGGGTGTCCTATTCTCAGGCCATATCTTTTGCAGGGGGAAAACCGATTCCTGTGGATACCACAGAGACCCATTACAGGCTTCATCCGGACATGGTGGCCAAGGCCATAACCCCGAAAACGAGGATGATCATACTCAATTCCCCCGGTAACCCAACAGGTTCCGTGGCCACTCTTGAAGAGTTGAAGGGGATCGCCGATCTGGCCAAGGACCATGACCTCATTGTTGTGGCCGATGAGATATATGAGAAGCTGATATTCGACCAGAAGCACTATTCCATCGGTGCCCTCGACGACATGTTTCGAAGAACGATAACCGTGAACGGTTTCTCCAAGGCTTACGCCATGACCGGCTGGAGGATCGGCTGGCTTGTGGCGGATACCGAGATATTGAAGCAGATTCTGAAGATACAGCAGCACACCCTTACCTGTGTCACCTCCTTCGTGCAGTACGGCGGACTGGAGGCCCTTGTTGGGCCGCAGGATTCCATCGGGCGCATGGTGGAGGTCTTCAGGCAGAGAAGGGACCTAATAATGGAATTTCTGGAGGACATCCCCACTCTTACGGCGGAGAAGCCGGAGGGCGCGTTTTATGTGTTTGCCCGGTATGACCACGATATGAGCTCCATGGAGATGGCCGAGTACCTGCTCAACACCGCTCATGTGGCGGTGACACCCGGAATAACATTCGGCCCTCACGGAGAAAAGCACTTCCGTATCTCCTATACCACCTATCGCCCGAACATAGAGATGGGGATGGAGGCCATTAAAGAGGCTCTTGAGAAGTTGTAGTGCCCCTGTCGGGCCGCAGTGAC
>CAZKII010000161.1:0-1768 GCA_964552865.1 uncultured Thermoplasmata archaeon
CTCCATGTTTGCGAGAGGCCCGCATGGGTCCAGCATCCTTCATTTCTCCACCTCCGTACCGCTTCTCATCACCTTTTCGGCCCTTCCGCATACGGTTTCCACCGCTTTCCAGACCTCTTCGAATTCCGGAACATCCTCTGCCAGCACGGCCATTCTCCCCCAGTTGGATTCGAAGGCATCCTTCGTATTCTCCAGCCGCTCGTCCGAGAAATCCATCTTCTTCTCTTCGAACTTCTTCTGCACTATGGAGAGCGCTCTCTCCATGTCCGCACGGGAGGAAAGATACCAGATGTCGTAAATATCCCTCGGCCTCCCTTCTCTCTGGAATATCGTTCTTATCTTCTCGGCCATTATTTCTTCGAGAGAGTAGGCCATTACCTTCACCCTTGAGAATGCGGGGTAATCGCTGTAATTATGGATTATCGGCCGCTCTTCCGGGGGGAGCAGTGTCTTCTCGTAGCGCCCCACGGAGAGGTCCATCTTGATCTTGGCCGGTTCTCCTCCCGCTCTGAGCAGGCGGTACGGAATCCTGATCTCGTACCCGACGATTTTCCCGGGGTTGTATTTTCTCCCCTCTTTCTCTTTAATCGAAACATCCATGAATGCCGGGGAATCGCTCCTCCCCTTTCCGTCCGTCAAATTCTCTAGAGTCTGCCTGATGATCTCCAGTTCCGCCTCACCGCC
Organism: uncultured Thermoplasmata archaeon; assembly: GCA_964552865.1. Classification (GTDB taxonomy): domain Archaea; phylum Thermoplasmatota; class Thermoplasmata; order JAJSAE01; family JAJSAE01; genus JAJSAE01. Next base: position 685 of record CAZKII010000161.1, read on the forward strand.
GAGAAGATTGAAGTCCATGTCCTCGGAAAATCGATAGTCCGGGAAATAGACCTTTTTAAGTGCTGTTCCCCCTTTGAATATCAGAGATTTCCATGCGCCGCTTACCCACAATCTCCTTAAAATCCAGCTTATGACATAGTCTTTCTCGATGATTGCCGGGTCGGTTATCCCCTTGTCTTTTGATATCTCCTTGATCTCCTCTTTTATCCCCACATATCCTCCTCCAGACTGTCGTTGGAAACATTCAGAATAAGGCCCCATCTGGTGCTCCACTTCCCGGTTCTCTTATGTGTCGGGTCAAGGAGCGGGTATCCCTTTATCTTCTTTATCTCCTCCAGAATCTCATTCTTATTATCGAGCTCGATATCAAGGACATCTGTCAGGTATGCGAGGCGCTTCAGAGCCGCACCGTTACCCATTCTCTTCACATGGTCCAGCACCAGATTAATATCCACGCCTCCCTTTATAGCCTTCACCACCTCGTTTATTCCGCCGCAGTGCTTTGGTCTGTCCAGACAGTCCGCCACCGTCTTTTCGGGGGTGGTAATCCTCACGGTTCTTCCGGAAATCACGACCTCGTTAAAACCGAAAAACTTCCTCTTATCCACTATTACCGCCCTGATTCCGTGCACCTTCTTAAGTTCCCCGTAGTCCCCTCTTGTAGGGGTCAGGACATAGGTGATTCTCGGCATCTGCTCCGTAAAGCCGTAGTAGTTCAGGGCTGTCCAGTATCCCACGGCGCTGTTCCTTATCATCAGAGAGGAGAGAACAAACGGGTCTATCATCCCCTCCTCATTGGAGAGAGTGAGCTGGTATCTGCTGCGCCCCACCTTCTTAACAAGGCCGTCTGCCTGCAGCCTGCGCAGATGATAGTAAAACGCTCCCCTTTCTAATCCGAGGTGCCGAATGGCCTCTCGGCTGGTGAATACCTCGCCTATCTCTCTGAGTTCCTTCATGGCCTCTATTTCTCTCATATTTATCACTAATGGTTAAACTCCTATTTAACTTTTACTGAACTTTTTATAAGTTTCATCCCAGCTCCTCCAGATACCCCTCTATTCTCTCCTCGACCTGTGAAATCCTC
>CAZKII010000162.1:0-1758 GCA_964552865.1 uncultured Thermoplasmata archaeon
GGGATCTCTACAGGAAACTCCGCTATATCGCTTCGAAACCTAAATTTGGCGGCAAAAAATCCATGCCAAAACTATGAAAACTATATTTCATATGCTTCTCAATCGATATCCCTCCTTTTTCTGCTTCGACCCCCTCCCCCAAACGACCATTTTTAACATCGTTCCAGACCCGAAAATTTCGGCGCAGATTTTTATTCCTGCTATATTTACTATATCGAACCACAATCTCGCAGGAAATAAATTTATAGCCCTCACTGAAACTATATTTGCTATAAATATACTGCCCACACCCTCGAATTGGCTGCTTAATTTGTGGGTAAACTTGGGTGTGAAGAATCTCTCAGAGCCTGCTTAAAATTGTCCGCCTATCCTCTTCCCTAATTCTTCCAGATCCCAGTGCACAATCTCCTCGTCCTCCATCCTTTCGAGGCACTTATTGGTGAAGCCCTGCTTCGAGACCACCAGGAACCTCTCTCTTCTCTCCCCGTTGTGCCAATTGACCAAGTCCCTCTTCCGCATCAACTCCTCCACCACATTCCATCCGAGCGGCCGATTCCTCCACTTCACCTCTCCGAAGAGTATCTCCTTTCTCTTCTCGTTCAGGGCCACGATGTCTATCTCGTCTCCTCTGCGATTCCACCACTGACCCACCCGTTCATATGGCATAGAGTTTCTGACGGCGTGTATGGCCAGTTCCTCGAAGGTAAGGGAGACATACTGGTTGAAACCTTTCCTGAACACCTCTACCGCTCTCTCCGTATCCCCTTCCTCCAGCATGGAGATGTTTCTGTGCACGAAATAGGACCAGAACCTGAAGAAGGGGTTCACGATGAAGTATCTGCCGTTTTTCGACCTTCTGAAGTCCTCGGTTATCGGAGCCTTCCTCTTAACGAGCTCGTAGTCCTTCATAAGCGAGTCGAGGTACTTTGTCAGCGACCTCTGCTCCTTTCCTAGATAACTGGATATTTCGTTCATCGTGTTCTTCCCCGTGGCGATGGCTTCCAGTATGGAGAAGTAGTTTCTGTATTCCGAACCGATCTCGTTCCTCAGTATCATCTCTCCCTCGTACCTGAAGGGAGCAGGCGGCTCTATGAACATCCTCTCCATGAATTCCTGCGGCTTTCCTCCTGTTCTCTCCAGAATTTCGTAGTATTTTGGCATTCCTCCAAGCACGGAGTAGAACTCCACCGCCTCCCTTAAATCGTATCCCATGTCTCCGAGGATCCGGGAGACCACGGCGAAGTCCAGCTCGCCCAGTTTGACGGTGAAGTCTATCCTGCCGAAGAGAGGGCTCTTCGAGTCGGTCAGCATCTTTTTCATGATGGAGACATAGGAGCCCGCTATCACGATCCTTGCCCGCTCTTTGTGTGTATCCACAAGCCTCTGCATGTCCGATATTATGCTCTTCCGAATCTTCGCAAGGTTCTGGAACTCGTCTATGAACACGACCTTTCCGCTCTGAAGCAGGAATTCGAGTATCTCCGTTATGTCACTGCTTTCGGGCATGGGCATGGCCCTCTTTATCTGCTCCGACCACTCCATTGCGGTTATCTTCTCCTCCTTGTCCTCAGGGACGAAAAGGTATATTCTCTCCGGAAGGGCCTCGTTCACCAGCCGGGTCTTTCCAACCCTTCTTCTCCCCACCACCGCGACAAAGAAGCCGCCGTGGAGGTCTCGAAGGAATTTCACCTCTTTCTCTCTGTCGTAGAACTTCATACCTGTGGGGTATAATACTTTATGGGTATAAAGTTTTCGGTT
>CAZKII010000163.1:0-1607 GCA_964552865.1 uncultured Thermoplasmata archaeon
GCCTTGTTTTTTGCACCAATTTTTCAATCATTTATGCTGTTTATCGCCTTTCCAATGTGTTATAGAATGAATCGAGCGTCAGATATATAACGGAAGCATCGGAGGAATTTGTATCTGTGGTTGCTACAAAAACAGAGAACAGAATTCGATTGGAAAAGGTAGTATGCCCCTTGCAGGGAAAGCATTAAATACATAATCGTGATTTGCCTAATCATGATTCGGTTTGTTGATAGAGAAGACGAACTCGCCCTGCTACGCTCTCAGTTAAAGAAAGGGAAGGCCGCTTTCGTGGTCATATACGGCAGAAGACGGGCAGGAAAAACAGAACTCGCTCTCAGGTTGCTTGAGGAGGAGCCCGGCATCTACTACCTCGCAGATAGAAGAACCTATACGGAGAACATACGGGGCTTTCAGAGGGTGGCCGCAGAATTCCTCGGCGATGACCTGCTCGGCATGGCGGATTTCAACAGATGGACCGATCTGTTCGACCACCTCTCGAAGAGGCTCAAAGACGGAACCGTTATCGTCATAGACGAATTCCCTTATCTACTGGAGAAAGGCGTTCTGGAGGAGTTTCAGAAGGTCTGGGACACCATCCTGTCCAGAAGGAAGCTGATGCTCGTGCTCATCGGGTCCTCTGTTTCCATGATGGAGAAAAGTGTGCTTTCATACGGCTCTCCCCTCTATGGGAGGAGAACGGCCCAGATACGGCTCGAACCTCTCAGATTCAGGTACATCGGAGAGTTCTTCCCCTCCCTCCCATTCGAAGAGCTTCTATCGATATATTCCGTGCTTGATGGTATTCCCCAGTACATCAATCTTTTCTCTGAAGGGATGAGCTTCAGGGACAACATGCTTCAGAACTATCTGATAAAGGGCTCGCCTCTCTACGAAGACGCAGAGGTACTCCTCAGGGACGAACTGAGGGAACTGAAGAGGTACTTCGGCATACTCGAGGCGGTAGCCGGCGGGAAACGGAATTTCACGGAGATAAAGAACCACCTTGGCATGGAGAGCAACACCCTCTCAAGATACCTGAATATACTGCTCGGGCTGGGGATACTTAAGGAGGACATCCCAGTTCTGGGAAAGAAGAAACTGAAGAGGTACAGGCTATCTGATAACTACTTCTCGTTCTGGTTCAGGTATGTGTATCCCAATCGATGGATGGTCGAGGCTGGAAAGAGCGAGAGGCTGATGGAGCAGGTAGAGGAGGACTTCAACCAGTACCTCTCCGTGGTATTCGAGGAGATAGTGAGAGAGATCGTGACCAGAGAAACGGATTACGGAAAAGCGGGCCAGTGGTGGAACCGAAAAGGTGACGAAATAGACATAGTGGCCCTGAACGAGAGGAAGAAGGAGATACTCTTCGGTGAGGTCAAGTGGAAGAGGCGGCCGGTCGGGCAGAATGTAGTGGATAATCTGATGGAGAAGAAGGACAGGGTGGTGTGGCACAACGAAGATAGAAAGGAGAGGTTTCTTATAGTATCCAGATCAGGCTTTACCAGCAGGTGCCTCGAGAGGATGGATGATGAGGGGATAATGCACTGGGATCTGAGGGAAGTAGAGAGGAGAATGAAGGCTGGAGAAAAGCAATAAAGCTGGTT
>CAZKII010000164.1:0-1581 GCA_964552865.1 uncultured Thermoplasmata archaeon
TATGGATGGAAACCATGAGCGACGGGAGCGTAAAGGACCACAAAAAGAACGGCGTGAGGATGATGTTCTTTCAGCCGTGAGTGTGCCCATCTCCCAGCAGGAACTTCCAGAGGGGGATGTATTCTATCTTCTTGCTATCCCTTTCCTCGGTTCCCTCATCTTCCCATGTTATCACGGTGAGCCTGTTGCAGCCCAGTTCCTCTGCGGCCTCCACGATGGCCTTTATCTCCCTTTCGCTGGTGCTGTAATCCTCCACATCGTAGCAGACCTGTATGAGCTCCTCCACCTCTCCTGCCCTGCTCACAACGAAGTCCACCTCCCTGCCGCTCTTTCCGTGCCAGTAGTTAACCGAGAGCCGGCCGTCCAGATAGTCCCTTCTCCTCATGAGTTTCAGGGCCACGAGGTTTTCCATCCTCCTGCCGACATCCTTCTGGCTGTATAACGCGGCGAAGCCGATATCGGCTATGTAGAGTTTTGCGATCCCTCCCGCTTCTGGGGATGCACCGTATGAGAACTTTCTCACGGGAAGCACGAAGCCCACATCTTCGAGGTGTGAAAAGTACTCGTAGACCTTGTTCCTGCTCAGAGGCGCACCTGACGACTGAAGGATGTTGTAGAGCCGCCGTATGGACACCCTGTTCCCGAAGTTCTTCACCACAAGCCTTATGAGCTCCTTCATGGCCCCCGTCTTCTCGATTCCGTACCTCTCCGCAAGGTCCCTGAAGATTATGAGGTTCAGGTAGTCCTGCATAGCCCTTATTTTAAGGGGCACATCGTAGTCTATGATCCCGGGGAAGCCCCCGAAGTCCATGTACTCCTCCAGAAGCGAGAGTATTCTCCCCCTCTCGTCCTCGATGAACGGCTCCGTGAACCGCACCCCTCTGAACCGCATGAACTCCCGAAAGGAAAGTGTGTGTAGGCGGAAGGCCATGCTCCTCCCCCTAAGGCCGGTGGCTATCTCCCTGCTCAGGAGGCGGGAGGACGACCCCGAAATGAAGACTCTGGCATCCCTGCGCTCCAGAATCCTCCGGACAAAGAGCTCCCATCCTGGAACCGACTGTATCTCGTCGAGAAAGAGGTAGATGACATCGGACTTCGGGTTGTGCTTTCTATACAGTTCGACTATGCGGTCGAGGTCCGCAGAGGTGACCCCCTCCAGACGGTTGTCCTCGAAGTTTATGTAGAATATCTCCTTCATCTCCACGCCGGAGGCCAGCAGTTCCCCGATCGTCTGATAGAGAAGGTAGGTCTTGCCGGAACGCCTAAGGCCGACCACCGTCACCGCCATTCCGCCGAGGTCGGTGGGCAGGCGGAGTTCCCTTTCTTTCATGGCCGGGAGCCCGAGTTTCTGGAATTCAACGATCACTTCCTCCAGTTTCATGCTATCAAATGTCCCACATGGCTGGGACATATTTAAACTTTTTGTCCCACTAGAATGGGATGTTTTTGGAAGGGGCACAAATCTTTAAATCCCTGTTGTTCTATACCAGACCGTGTGCATTAAAGAGGTGAGGACGGCCACCCGTGTCGGGGAAATGCGCTTCGGATACAGGGAGGGCTGAAATGGAGGGGCCGGAGGTA
>CAZKII010000165.1:0-1533 GCA_964552865.1 uncultured Thermoplasmata archaeon
GAAATCGCCAGTCGCCGTTGGCCGACAGGTTGTGCGAATTGAAGAAGTAGATGTGGGAATCTATCCTTTTCTTGACCTCGCTGTAATTGCGGGCCACGGACATCATAAAGGCGATGTTCCCTCCCTCAACGGCGTAGAAAATGCTTTTGTCCTCCCTTATCTTCTCGAAGAACGCTTCCTTTGCCTTTCGGTCCGCGGTGGGGCTGAACCTTCCGTAGGAAACCATAATGAGTTCGTACCCGATGCGGTTCACAGCCGGAACGGTGATGGTCCTGAACATGTCGTCCTCCTTCAACCTTCTGCGTATGGCCGTGACCGTGGACGGTTTGATGCCCGTGACCTCGGAGATCTTCCGGTCCCCGTAATCAGGATATTTGAGAAGGTTGTAGAACACAATCCGCTCCTTGTCCGTGAAAGTTTCTATTCCCATAATAGACTCTAACGCATAACTCCCATATAAATCTTTTGCTCACGGAGTGAATTTCTGAAACTGGGACAGAAGGAGTTTCACCACATCTGCAAGTCTGGGGACCGTGTCGTAATTGCCTATTTCCTCCGGTCTGACCCATCTGTACTCGGTGTGTTCCCAGTCGATTCCCATCTGTGCGACATCCTCGTCTCTCACATCGGCCAGAAATGTATGTATCCTCCACACCCTCATCTTCTCGCCGCAGGTGTCCCGAATGGCCAGAACAGGGCCTTCTTTGATGGACTCGGGATGCATTCCGGTTTCTTCGTTTATTTCGATTATAGCGCGGTCCGAGAGGCTTTTATCTTCCGGCTCCACATGCCCGGAAACACCGGCCCATCTGCCGCGGCAGGAACCGACCTTATCACTCCTCTTGAGCAGGAGTATTCTATCTCCGTTTCTCACTATGGTTGTCACAGCATCCACCACATCAACGCCGTGAATCTCCACGGTGCCGTCGGCCCTGAAGGATACGGTATCCCCGTCCATGAAGAGCGAGGTATCCATTCCGTCGAATAGAGGAGTCTCAGAGATTATGGCCCCCACCGTCACGATTATCTCGCTTCTGCGGTTTATTATGGCAGCGGGAGCGTTCCCGTACCGCCTGAGGCCGTACATCACATAGGAGCCCACGGTGCTCCCCCTCCCTTCCGGAAATACGAAGACCTTTCCTGCCACGCTCTTCCCCTTCGCCTCTCCGTCGGTTATGGTGCCCGTATGCGGGTCCACGCCGCCGAGGAATGACACAGGAGACGGGGAAACGACGACCTCGCCCCGTTCCACTATGGGAGCGCTTTCGTCCTTCACGGTGACCGGGACTATTCTCCTGCCCTTCAGTATCATTCAACCACCATCCCCAGAAGCGTTCTCAGGTCTGCAAAGAGGACATCCTGATGGCAGAGGCCCGGAAGATAGCTGGCCGCCTTGCCGGAATTGGTCCCAACTGAGTGAAAGCGAACCTCAAGGGGCGAGACGACCATGCAGGTATCCGCCACCACCTTCCCGTATTGTTCTATCACGCTCACGGCCTCCTTCTCGCTCTCCTTCACCGCCCTGCTGGTATA